>JBKEAN010000273.1:0-25529 GCA_047972415.1 Mangrovibacterium sp. | reverse complement strand
GCCCCGAGTACTTGTGGAACAAAGCAGAGAAAGCATCGGTATTGCCTTTCTTTAACAATTCAACCTGCTCAAAATCGATATGGTTCTTCATAACCTTTGCGGATGTTGGGTGCAAATTTAGGAAAATCCGGTGAATATAGTCGATTTTGTTGTTTGCGGGGATATGGGGGGCCTTTCACATCGGGTCTTCTACGTAGAAGAGGCTGTCTAAAAAGAATTTTGTATTTGGGTAGGTATCTGGGAAGTTTTTCGAATACTCAATTCTTCGAGTACATAATCGGACAGCCTCCAGAGAAAAACTCAAGTGCAAACTACGTAACCAAATCCCGTTCAATCCCAACCGTATCGATTTTTTTGGGCTTTTCTTTACCCTCTCCTGCCGGGTGACAGAAGAGGGCTTCCGGTTTTGGGCGGAATAGAAATAGGCATCTTCCCTTATCAAGTGCCTATCCGGTCTTTCAAGCTTTAGGGTTCTTATGGCGCAATTCGTTTAGTCTTATTTCTTTTCTGTTTATTCGGGTAGCTCTTTCTTCCATGCCTGCCATTTCGACAACAGCTGATTTATCTTTTCCGGGTGCTGTGCTGCCAGGTTGTTCTGCTCAAAAGGATCGGCAAGTATATTGTACAACTCGGTTCGTTGGGTTTGGTCGTTGTAATAGAGCTTCCAGTTGTTGTCGAGTACGGCGGCATTGGGCCAGCGGTTGGCCAGGTTGGGCTTGTCGCTCACTTCGGGGAAACGCCATTCCCAGTAAAGGGCTTTAGATCGAAGAAAGCTTTTGCCGTCAAAGACTGCACGGATGCTTTCTCCGTCGGGCTTGTAATAAACAGGCAACGAAGCTTGAGCCAATTCGCAGAAAGTTGGGAGCAAATCGACTGTCGATAATACGCTGGTGCTATCCACTGCATTGGCAGGGACGTGGCCTGGCCAGCGCACAATGAAGGGTACAACCACCCCGCCTTCAAATAGATCAACCTTTCGGCCTTTTTGTCCGCCAGCCGAGCCCACGTAAAGTGCTGGCGGCACATGTGCAGGGCCATTGTCGCTGCTAAAAATAACGATGGTATTCTCGTCCAGCCCCATCGCTTTCAGCGAATCCAGCAAGCGGCCAATGTGGTAGTCGGCATCGGTAAGTACCGAGTAGTACGTTTCTTTATCGGGCTCCATGCCTTTGTACGGCTTGCGCTGTTCGTCCGAGGGACACAAGGGTGTATGCGGGTCCTTCAGCCAGAGGTTAATAAAGAAGGGGCCTTGTTGATGGCGCTTCATAAAATCGACTGTGGCGTCAACCGCAATGCGGCTCGAGCTTTGCACCCACAGGGTATCGTCGTCCATGTAGCGGGTTGTTGGCCACAGTTGGTCACCATTCCAGGTGGGGCCGTTGCCGTTCCAAACACGGGTTTCATCGTAACCATACAGCTTGGGTTCCGGTGCACCGAGGTCGCCATGGGGTAATCCGCCTCCGCCCAGATGCCATTTTCCAAAGTGAGCGGTTACATAGCCCGCTTCTTGCATGGTACGTGGCAAATACACCTCCAGGTTTTCGTTAAGCCAGTTGGGCATAGCTCGCTTGGCGTTTAAATCGTTGCCGGCAAAGTGAGCGTGTATCCGGTGCCGGGCCGGAAAATGTCCGGTAATAACCGACGAGCGGCTGGGCGAACAAACGCCGCTTGTTACATGAAAGTGGGTAAAGCGGGTACCCTCACTGGCCAGTTTGTCGAGGTTGGGCGTTGCCACCTCCGTTTGACCAAAGCAGCCTAAGTCGCCAAATCCCCAGTCATCGGCAAAAATGAACAGAATATTGGGTTGCTCTTTTAGCTCGGTTTTGCTGCATGCGGCAAAGCCGAGCAGTAACAGGCCAATAAACAGGTTGATAATCAATTTCATTAGTCAGTGTGAATTTGCGTGAACACGACGGTTTTTAATCCGGCTTGATGATTTCCTAATTTCCGGGTACCGGATAGGTGTTGAGGCCACCGCTTGGCATTTCAAATCCTTTGGGTAAGGATTGGTCAAAACTCAGTAGTATTTTGGTAAACTTTTCAACCAAGTCCGGATGCTGGTCGGCGAGGTTATCCACTTCGAGTCCTTGCGTCTTATCGCTTATTTCGTATAACTCGGCACGCGAACCATCGGGGTTCATCAGGAACTTCCAGTTATCAATTCGCAAAGCCATTTGCGGGCTTTTGTTGATGGTGTAACCCGCTTGCGAAAAGCGCCATTCCCATAACAGTGGCTTTTGGCGGAGATAAACTTCGCCTTTGAATACCGGACTAATATCTTCGCCATCGGGAATATAATTTTTGGGAAGCTCTATGCTTGCCAGGCTGCAAAATGCAGGCAGCAGATCAACCCCGCCAAGCACGCTTTCGTTGTCAACCTTTCCTGCCGGCGTGTGTCCTTTCCATCGGACGATGAAGGGGACGCGTACCCCGCCTTCGTACAAGCTTCGCTTCCGACCCCGCAGAGGCCCTGGGCTGCCAATACCGCTGTGTGCCGCATTGGGAACGTGAATATCCTCAGGCCCGTTATCGCTGGAGAACACGATAACGGTGTTTTCGGCCAGACCAAGCTCATCAAGCTTTTTCAGTAAACGACCAATGTGGAAGTCCAGGTCGCTCACACACGAGTAGTAAATCTGAGCGGGTGTACTGAAACCCCGTTCTTTGGCTGTTTCCACGGCTCCGAACCTGGAATAGGATTCCATTTGCTCATCGGTTGGGTCGAGTACGGCGTGAGGAACATTCGACCACACATTTAAATAGAAAGGCTTGTCGCGGTTTTTTTCGATGAAGTTAATGGCCAGATCGACAATCTTTTCAGATGATTTGTTTACCGGACAGTTGAGGTTGTTTTCGGCCGAGTTGGTGGTGGCCGACTCATCAATGTCGTAGGCGGTGAGGTGGGGTGCATCGGGGCCATTGCTCAGGTGCCATTTGCCAAAGTGTCCGGTTGCATAGCCTGCGTTTTTCATCAATCGGGTCATAAAAAAAGGCAGATTCGGGTCCAGCCAATTGGGCATGCTGCGCTTTTCGTTTTGCTCGTCGGTGGCAAAGTGACCATGTACACGCTGACGGGCAGGATATTGGCCGGTCATGGTGGCTGTTCGCGAGGGAGAACAAACGGGGGAATTTACGTAGAACTTAGTGAATATGGTGCCTTCTTTGGCAAAGGCATCGAGGTGGGGCGTTTTGATGTTGGCGTTTCCGTAGCAAGCCAAATCGCCCCAGCCTAAGTCGTCTGCGAAAATAAAGATAAAGTTTGGTTTTTTTTCTGGCTTCGCATGTAGTTGAGGTGAAATTAGCGTGAATGCCAGTACCGCAACTGCGCATACAAATAATGGCGGTATCTGTGTCCTTCTGTTCTTAAAACCCGAATTTTTCATCCGTAAATAATTTGTTTTTTTTGTCGGATAGAACTCACATACAGACATTTTCATCGGTGTTTGTGTTTCCTGCAAACATGTTCGTTTCATATTGTGTTTTTTTGCTTCGGCTAGTTAACCGGAATTAATTGGAGCGACTTTAGACTCGAGCTTTTCGGGTCGCCATCAATCAATGATACGGCGATTTTGTGAATACCCGCTTGGTCAAATTTGATCAAGCCGATGGGGTAGGCCTCGCACTTTTCAGTAGCTCCTTGCTGGTTTTGGATATATGTTGACCCGTCGGTTTCAACCCGCCAAACCAGTCGGCCTGTTCCTGCATACACCAGGTTTACCCGGTAATACCCAGGTTCAAAAACAGTTATTTTCCACTCGGCTTTCCCTTCTTTTTCCCAGTTATTCACCCGGACAATGTGTTTCCACTCGCCAAATTTTTCCATCCACTTACTCTCCGATTGGTCAGCGCCGGTGACTGTGGCAAAATCAACCGGCAAATCGTTTTCCATATTCGGGTGAATGCCGATACAATTGGTATCGGCGATGTGTTTCAAGGGCTTCTCCAGTTTTAGCTGAATGACTGATGCCGGCAAATCGAACGGGCGAAAAGGGACGTCCAATACAGCCCACCCATTTTGTTTCTGCCAGCTTATTTTTGTTGTTTTGTCCGGGCTCAATCCTTTTGCCGAAACAATACGGCCATCCAAATCGGGCAGGTACAATTTGCCGTCGCGGGGCCAGTCAAAAACTGTCAGGTATAAGTTGTTTCCGGCGGTGGTCATGTCGCCCCAGGGCATGGCATGTCCCCAAGGCGAGGAGCCTGCCTCGTAAACGACCTCTGGGTAGCGTGCCAGCCATGCTCCTGCATCTTTCAAGAATTCAACTGCTGTAGCTGGAACCTCGCCGGTACCCATAGGACCAATATTGAAAAGGTAGGTACCTCCGCGAGCCACGGTTGCAACGAGTCTCTCCAGTATTTCCCTGGGCGTTTTAAAATTCTTATCGTACCAAACATAGCCCCACGAGTCGTTATTGGTGTCGCAGGTTTCCCAAAGTCCCGCCTTGTTTTTCAAAGGAACTTCCATATCGCCCTTGCTCACGTAATCGCCCATGCCGTAGCCAATGCGGCTGCACAGCATCGCATTGGGCTGTAGCTTGCGCACCTCGGCGGCCAGTTCCACCACCAGCTCTTTTTTCATGTTGCCGGGCGTGTCAAACCAAACAAAGTCCATGGGGCCGTAGTTGGAACACAATTCGCGTACCTGAGGAAGGCATTTTTTGTAGAAATAGTCCTCAAACGTTGCCGGGCTGCCATCGGCATTGGTCTTGGGGCCACCGTGGCCGCCCGGCCTTGTCCAGTCCTGATAATGTGAATAATAAAATCCAAAGCCCAGTCCGGCTTCCCGCGCTGCTGTTGCCAGTTCCTTGAAAACATCGCGCTTCAGCGGACTGGCATCCATCACGTCGAAGGTATCGGTTTTGGAATCAAACAGCGCAAAACCATCGTGGTGCTTGGCTCCGAGGATAATATATTTCATCCCCGCTTCCTTGGCCAATTTGGCAATGGCGTGAGCATCAAACAATTCCGGATTGAAGTCTTTTGCTTTTACCACGTACTCCTTGGGTGCAATATTGGCTACCCGGGGGTTCATTAGCCATTCGCCAATGCCGTAGTAGGTTGTGTCGTTCCACACGCCCGCCAGTTGTGAGTAGATGCCAAAATGGACAAACATGCCGAAGTTGCTCTGGTCAAAGAGTTTTGAACGGTGTGTTAAGGCTTCGTCGGAGCCCGATGTGGTATCGCCCCACATTTTGTCCATTTGGCTCTCACCGGTCTGGTTCTGGCTTTGCACTTGCAGTCCGAAGCCAAGCAAAAAACTGAATGCAATCAGGTATTTCGTTGTTCTCATAATTGGATTTTACAGATAGAAGATTTAGGGATGGATTAATAACCTTCGTTTTGCACCCAGCTCATGTCCTTGTTTAGTTCAATTTCGGAAGCAGGCACCGGCATCAACCATTCTCGATCCGGCCAGGCAAGGGTGCCGGTAAAGAGCACATTCACATTGGTATATGCTTTTGCATAAGGCGGATTGTCGGATGCCAGCCAGCTAACATCGATGCTGGCAGTTTCCGTAGCCAGGCGTTTGGTCCGTATCAGGTCGAAGCGGCGTTTGCACTCCCCAGCCAGTTCCACGCGGCGTTCCTGCCACACGGCTTTCCTGAATTCGTCCTGCGAAAGCCCTGCTGACAAATCGCCCAGTCCGGCCCGGTTGCGTATCTCATCAATGGCGGCGTATGCCTGGTCGCCCGTCACGGCTGCTTCGAGCTCGTTGGCCGCTTCGGCATAAATCAGTAACGCGTCGGCGTAACGATATAAGATAAAATTGTTATTCGTATTGGTGAACGTCGTATTTGGTTTCCCCAGGTAATAATCAATATCCACATATTTCCGGAATGTTGGTTGTACCAGGTAGGTGGCTCCTTCGGGACTGGTATAGCGGGTCATCAAAGCCCAGTCGCGACGTTGGTCACCTTTTTCGAATGCCCTCCACAAGTCGGGGGTTGGAATACACCAGCCAATGTTTGCCGGGTTTCCGGGAAAAACCATCTGCGCAACGGTGAGTGTAATGCCTTCGCCGGCAAAGGGTTTGTTGGTCGTAGCTCCCCAGAAGTTAGCCCCGTTGGCATTGGGATTGCACTCGCGCGATAGCCACGAGCCGTAGCCATTCTCGTTAATCGCCGCAACTTCCATCATCGATTCCGCGCAAAAAGGGTGAGCCACATCCCAGGGAACACCGCAGGCCGGAATGGTGTTCTGGCCATTCACTGTTGCTGTCGTAATCAGCGAGTGCGGTGAGTTGTCAATAATCTCTTTTGCTTTATCGCGGGCCAGTGCCCAGTTGGTGGCTGCGCCTTGTACAAACTGGCCTTGCGAAGTGCGCCTCCATCCGGCCCGCGTTAGGTAAACGTCGGCCAAAATTATTTTAGCGGTCCATTTGGTGATATGCCCGTCGTGAAGGGCATCGATGCAATGCTCTTCGGCGTATTTTAGGTCGGGAATAATAATTTCGTCATAAACCTGATCTGCCGATGAGCGGGGAAGGATGAAATCGGCTTTCGTCTTGGTTTCTTTTACCACCAAGGGAAGATCGCCGTATGTGCGAACCAGATGAAAGTAATACAGCGCGCGAAGCGCGCGTGCTTCACCAATGATGGCATTGCGTTCGGTTTCATCCATATCAATCGCAGGAACATTGTCAATTACAGCGTTCGCTCTTGCTATTCCTGTCCAAAAGCTACTGTATTGTTTCCATGTGTTCATCCACGCGTGCGAAGCCGTGATCGAATGCGAAAACCAATCATTAAAGTTGGTTCTCCCCGCTTTGCTTGCCACATCATCGGTCGCAATATCAATAGCCGGCCACCAACGCCCGTAGATAGAGTTGGAGCTTCCATCCTGGAGCATTTTATATACCCCGTCGCAAGCGGTTCGGGCGTCCGACGCCGTTTTGTAATAGTTCGTGCTTGAAATGAATGTTGGCGGGTTTTCTTCGAGAAAGTCTTCGCACGAAACGACGACGAAAGCAAGCGCCAATCCAATGAATATTGATATATTTTTCATGATCTTTTTTTTTTGATTTATTATCCGAATCAAAATTTAAAGTTTATCCCGAAGCGTACGGTTCGTGCAACAGGATATCCGGCATTGTCATGCCCCATTTGTTGTGTGCTGCTCCCGTTTAGCGATACATCGGGATTATACCCGGTATAATCGGTGAGGGTTAGTAAATTCGTTCCCGAAACAAACACCGCGGCACTATTTACGTTGATTGTGTTTAACAAAGCTTTGGGTAGGCTGTATTTGAGGGTTACGTTTTGCAGGCGGACAAAAGAGCCGTCTTCAATAAAGCGGTCGCTCATTTTAAATGCGGCAGCGCCATTATTCAGTGTACTCAAACGCGGATAGATGGTGCTGGGCGCATCGGGTGACCAACGTTCACGTACCTTTTGTAATTGTTGCGTATTGTCAAAAGCCAGCAGGTCGAAGTTGGTGACGTTACAAACGTCCTGTCCGATTTGTCCGTCAATGTTGAAACTCAGTTCAATGTTTTTATAACTCACGGTATTGCTCAGTCCAAAAGCAAAGTCGGGTTGGGCATAACCAATCACCTGCCTGTCAAGCTCGTTTATCAGCCCGTTATTGTCCACATCTTCATATAGTTGTTCACCTGGACGATTGGAGATCACCGCTTTTCGCCCATCAGCTGTACTGGGGGTGAATACCTTCATCGGATCGGCGTTGTAGAGGTTGATCCGCTCTTGGTTACTGAGGCCGGTAAATTCGGTAAAATCATCAAACTGCGAGATCCCGATTCGTTTGTAGCCGTAAAATGCACCAATTTCCTCTCCAATGATCAAGCGTTGCGTGCCGCCGGGTACCCATCCCTGGCTGTAGCCGCTTTCAACATAATCCGATCCCATTGATTTAATCTTGGTTTTTCCGGTGGAGAAGGTTGCGCTCAGGTTCCAGTTAAAGTTCTTCTTTTCAATAATTTGCGCTGTCACCGCCAGGTCAACTCCGTTCGATTCCATACTACCAAGATTTTCGGTGTATGTGGTAAAACCGGAGTGAGCCGGTATTTTGTTTCCTACGGCCAACAGATTTTTCGTGTTCTTTTTGTAGTAGTCGGCTGTCAAGGTAAGCCGGTTATCCATCAGTCCCAAGTCAAAACCAAGGCTCAGCTGGGCTGTTTGTTCCCATCGTAAGTCTGAGTTGGGTAACTGTGAGGCGTAATAAATCGGGGTCAGTGCTTCGCTTCCCGAGCCGGTTCCAAAGCCAAATTTATCTGCGGCATACTGATCCAAGGACTGGTATGGATCGATTGTTTGGTTGCCCGACAAGCCGTAACTGGCTCTAAGTTTCAAATTTGAAACGGTTTCCGATTCCTTCAGGAAGCTTTCTTCGGACAGGCGATAGCCGATGGCGACAGCCGGGAAGAAGGCAAATTTGTTGTTCGCAGCAAATTTCGATGAACCGTCGGCACGCCCGGTAAACGTGAGGAGGTATTTATCTTTAAACACGTAATTTGCTCTTAAAAAAAAGGATACCAGGCGCGAATCGGTAAAAAGCAGCAGATCGGGATCCATGAAAAGGGCTGTTTGGGGAGCATAATAGCCAAGTATGTCGTTAGCAAAACCATAATTTGAGGTGGTGACAGCTGTATGGTCAAACCACTCGGTTGATTGACCCAGAACCGCATCTATTTTGTGTTCAGCCAGTTGTTTCGAATAGTTCAGTGTGTTGGTGGTACTGTACATGCGCACGCGCGAATCGTTTGTTTTTGCCCAACCACCTCTTGAGTATTGAGCTGGCAGAATATTTTTTTGATAGAACCGTTGATTGGCGTTGCGTATTTGGTACGAGAAATCACTTTTGAAATGCAAGTCTTTGAAAATGGCCAAATCAACAAACATATTGCCAATAAATTGGGAAATAAAATTTTCATAATCATTCGCTTCAAGGGCTGAGGTAGGCGTATAGAACTCAACACCATCTTCATCGTCTTCAGCATGTTCACCCGCTGTGGGCGAGGTCATGAGCGCCCGCATAATGATACTGTTTGTACCATTGTTGGAGTAAAAGTTGGTGGTCGTGTTTACCTGGTTTGAATTGATGGAGGCGTAATAAAGGCGGGTTCCAACTTTGGCATTTGGGCTTAATTTGGCATCCAGGTTTACGCGGGTCGAAACGCGGGTAAAATCGGTTTTCTCCACAATCCCTCTTGCATCAAATACATTCGAAGAGATTAAATAATTGATGTCTTCGGTGCCTCCGCTCAAACTGATGTTGTAGTTCTGTGTCCGGCCTTGGCGGTAAATAATGTCCTGCCAATTGGTGGTATTAAATAAGCCGCTGCGAGCCGAATCTGCTTTTTGCAGTAGGGCGTCGTCCACAACCTTGTTGTTGAAGGCTGCTTCGTAGCGGGTAAGCCAGTACTGGTTGCCGTCGAGCAGTTTTATTTGGTGTGGCAGGGTGGTCATTCCGTATTCGGCGTCAACTTCAATTTTGGCCTTTCCCGCTTTCCCCGATTTGGTGGTGATAATAATTACCCCATTGGAACCGCGCGAGCCATAAATTGCGGTAGCCGAAGCATCTTTCAGGATTTCAATGGAGGCAATATCAGAGGTGTTGATTAATGAAAGCGGGCTGATCTGGCTACTGGCCTCCTGTTCGCTGTTCATGGTGGATAAGCTGGTGTTGTCCATTGCTACCCCGTCAATAATGTACAAGGGCGAACTTCCGCGCATGGAGTTAATACCGCGGATTTTAATCGACGCACCACTTCCGGGAACGCCGGATCCCTGGGTGACCATCACCCCCGATGCTTTACCGGCCAGTGCTTGATCGAGTGCCAGTGTTCCGGATTTGACGATGTCTTCAGATTTAACCGATGATACCGAGCCGGTTAAATCGCTTTTTTTAACGGTTCCGTAACCAATGGCTACCACCTCGTCCAAGGCAACCTGATCGCCTTCCAGGACAAAGTTGACCGTGCTTTTGCTTCCTGGTTGAATTTCCTGGGTTTTCATCCCCACAAACGAACAAATAAGCGTGCTGTTTTCAGCCGGCAGCCGCAGGGAGTATTTGCCATTTGCATCGGTGATAATCCCATTGGTGGTTCCCTTAATGTAAACGTAAGCCCCAACAACGGGCTCACCGTCGGCATCGGTCACTATCCCGGTGATGGTCTTGGCTTGTTGGCTTGCTGTACGCGGCGATTGCGACGGATCCTGCTTTTTTAAAATAATCTGCCGATCGGAAATTTCGTACTGGGTGCCGGTTTGGGCAGCAAGCTCATCCAGAACCGACTCCAACGTTTCTCCGTTCGCCCCAACAGACACCAGCTGACCTTTTTTGAACAGGTTATCCTGATAAAGAAAATAGTAATCTGTCAGTTTTTCAACTTGTTGGATGACATTCTGCGCGGGAACATTCTTCAGTTTTAGGTTTAATGTTGTCTTTTGGGAGAAACCATTTCCCCAGCTGGTAACAAAAGCCAGAAATGCTAATAGAAAAGTAAGCTTCATTTTTCGTTGAATTAGCTTGTAATCCTTCCGGACGAAAGGATCATCCATTCGTGATTTTTTCATAAGTTTGTTCCGTTTAATGTTAATGCAAAGCAAATTAAATTGTTGGCTAACTGGTGTTGCCGCACCGGTTGGCCTTTTTAGTTCAATTTATAGTTGTGTTCATTTTCTTTTATAATCGTTAGTTCTGTTGTACTTGCCAGTATATTCAGCATATCGCCAATATCGGACTTTAACTGCAATTTCCCTGTAATCTTCTTTTTAGCCGTTTCGGGATTGGCAAAGCGGATACTCACATCGTAATAGCGCTCCAGCTTGGTGGTTAGCTTAGATAACTCGATACTTTCAAAATTGATGTAGCCCGCATGCCACGATGTGTAATTTTCGGTTTTCACCTGGTTGATTTCAAAATGCTCATTCCCCCGGTTGTAACGAAGCATGTCGTTGGGCTTCATATCCCGCGATTCTTTAAAAATAGACGGGTTGTTTTGGCTGGCATTGACTTTCCCCTCGGTCAGCACCACTTCAATTTTGTTTTCATCGGGGTAGGCCGATACGTTGAACTGCGTGCCAAGTGCTTTCACATCGAGGTCTGTTGTTTGAACAATGAAAGGTTTTGCCGGATTAGGAGCCACGTCGAAATAGCCCTCGCCAACGAGGAACACTTCCCGCTTGGTACCCGAAAAGACTGGCGGAAAAATCAGTCGCGAGCCGGCATTCAGGTAAGCCAGGGTCCCGTCCGGTAGTACGATGGAAGAACTTTTGCCGAAGGGTACAATGAGCTGGTTGACTGGGTTTTGGTCTGCTGTAAAGTTTTGGGTAATTGTATCTTTCTCGTCCAAAATAAGCATGCCGTTCAACCCGTACCGAATGTTCGAACGTTTTTCCGTAATATCGATGGTTTTTCCATCAGTCAGTATCAGCCGGGCATTTTGTCCGTTAAAAACCGAAACGTTGGCAAATTGACGGCTCATTTCGCTTACCGAAGATTGATAATGTTTCTCCATCAGGTAAACGCCAATGCCAAAAAAGAGAACAGCAACTGCGGCATATTGCAGCGTGTGGCGAAGGATGCTGATGGTTGCTTGCAATTGTTTTCGGCGCCTAACCCGTGCAAGTATTTTAGGGTAAATTGCATTCAGTTCGGCGGCCGAATTTATTTTTGGCGGTTTAAGATGAAGCAGGATAATCCGGGCCTCGCGGATGGCTTCAAGCTGTTCCGGTTTGTTCTTCTGATAGTTTTCCCAATACCGATTGCTGGCTTCGTCGGGCGATAAAACCCACTTAACGAACGATTTATTTTCGAGCAAATCAAAAAAGTGCTGCATGTTTTATTGGTGCTTTCGCTTCTATGGTCTCCGAAAGGACAAAACATGGACAGTTTTTTTTAATTTTTTTTTGAAAAAATACTGAAAAGGGTGTTAATCTCTTTATTATTAAGCGACTCGCGAAGCGATTTCAATGCGCGGTATAGTTGTTTCCGGGCCGACTCGATGCTGATTTGCAGCACCCTGGCAACATCCGGGTAATCCAGCTCCTCTTCAAATTTGAGGTAAATAATTTCTTTTTGTTTTTTTGAAAGGGATTTGATGGCGGTTTGTAGGTTTTGCTTCGATTCTGCATTCATTTCACCCAAAATAATTTGCTCCTGCGGATCGTAAGCCACGTTGAAATCCAAATCCTTGTAAACGTCTAATGTTAACGTTGGAAAGCGCTTTTTCCGGATAAGTTTTTTGAGTAGGTTATTTTTGAGGGCTACAAACAAATAGGCCTTCATGTTGACAACTGTGGCCTGAAAGTCTTCCGATTTGAGAAACAAATCTACAAAAACTTCTTGTATCGCATCTTGTACAAGGTCTTCTTCAATATTGAATTTCAGGCCAAAGGCGTACAAGCTACCGGCATACTTGTCGTAAATACGCCGGAACGCATCCTCGCTATCCGGGGTAACCGCATTTTGCAGGTCGTTGCTCGCTTGCTTTTTATTGTTAGCTATATACATTTCAGATTTACAAGTCCGCAAATATAATAATCTTGGATTTGTAGCTTGGTTTAGGCGTTAAATTGAAGGTGTTTTCTGTTTCATTTGATGTTACTTGCAAAACTTCGCTATTTTTAAGCTTGAAAATTTTGAATCATGGAAAGGCGTGATTACTTGATGGATCAAATCCACGAACTGGGGATGTTTATAGCCCGGCTTATCGGGCGTTTGCAAAAAAGCAAGGACGGTGGAGGTGGGGATACCGCGCGTTCGGAGGCAGAAAAAGCCTTTTCTGTCCAGTTTGGATGGGATTTGGAAGAATTGCTTTTTATGGAAGATGCATCGTTTATCGCCCTAATGGAAGAGAACCTGTTGGTTGACGATCATTTTGAGGCGATGGCAACGGTTTTCGAAATGCTGGGCGATGCCAACCCGCAAAATCAGACATTGCTCCGTAAAGAGCTATATTATCAGAAAGCCCGTTCGTTGTTGCGGCTGGTTGACAAGCGTAGCCTCAATTATTCCATGTTGCGCCGCGATAAATTGATTCAGCTCGAACTTAAAATGGGCAATTAGGCTTTGTTGTTCAAAACTGTAGCCAGCCCTTCTTCCAGACGGAATTCTGTAATTCGTATGTCCGATCTTTTTAAGGCAGCGGCAAATCCCTCGTTCATCATGCGCCCGGCCATCAGCGGAAATTCCATCAGTTGAGGGTATTTATTCTCTGCCTCCGGGTTTGTGTAAAATTCCCGGCAACTTTCTACGTTCATCGACAGATAAATGCGGCAGGCCATAGGGCGTGCTTCATAGGCAGAGCAAGCTCCGTCGAGCAAGAGCGGACAGGCACTTTTGTAGTTTAATTGTGTTTGCTCGCCCATTGCGCTTACCAGGTCATTCTTGACAACAGCTTTCTCGTACACGTCTTTTAGTTGCCCGGGTTGAAACTCCCGTTTCAGGTAATTACTCAAAAAGTGCATTTCGTACGAATTGGCAAACACTGCTTGGTAACAGCAAAAAGCACAGCCCTTTTTGCAATCAACCACTACATTTTGCTTGACTGCCATCGCCAATATCGAGTCAATCAGCCCATCCATAGCGGCGTACATATCCGTAATTCTCATCAGGAAGCTGGTTTCGTCGTCTGCCTGCTCCGCCGCCAGGCTTCCAAGGCGAAAACCCTCTTCAAAAAATAGTTTTTCGTGTTCGGTTAAACTGTCAGGTGCCATATTCTCATTTTGTACAAAACTAGAGGAAACTTTTCGATTCTGACGATTTCCCCTGAAATTATGGAAAAGGACAATTCTGCTTTCAATTCACCCGGTGTGTGCTACCTTTGCAACTAACGAAAATATGTAAACGAAATATGGTCATGGGACATCAGATAGACGTGAAAGAGGCTTGTGTTGAGACATTGGAAGAGGCAATTCTTGCTGAAAAAAGGGGGGCAAACCGCCTGGAGCTATGCGCCGATCTGGCAGAGGATGGCTTAACACCGTCGCTGGAATTGGTGGATGCCGTGTTGAATGCGGTCGCCATCCCGGTAAAAGTAATGGTTCGGCCTAGAGGAGGCGATTTTTGTCATTCGGAGGAGGAAGTGCGGCTAATGGAACAGAGCATTGCTGCGTTTAAAGAAAGGCCGGTTTTTGGCGTTGTCCTCGGAATAACAACGCCTGCTAACGAATTGGATATTGCAAGGATTAAGCACCTGTCCGCCCTGGCCAAGCCGCTGAATGTCTGCGTTCACAAGGCCATTGACGGAGTGAAAAATCCGCTTGCCGATTTTAAGCGCTTGCTGAATGAAGTTCCCGATGTTAACGCTGTGCTAACTTCGGGTGGAAAACCAACAGCACTGGAAGGTGCTGAGGTGTTGAAAGCGATGATTGATATTGGTGGTTCTGTGTTGAAAGTGGTGGTAGCAGGCCGCGTAAAAAATGATAACATTGACCAGCTAGCCGAGCTAATTGGTGCAAGCGAATATCACGGACGGCGTATTGTTGGCGAACTGAGTTAGTTGCTGCACCGTTATGTCGTTATTTGTATGCAAAAGAGTGGGTTACCTAAAAAAATGGCTGGTCAAAATTACCTCGTAAATAAGATATAAACGAGTTATGGTCAACCATTTTTTGTGAAAGGTTACAGCATACGGTTCAGCACGGCCTTCCCTGTAATCACTTTTTCGGATAGGGATAAGATGCTCTCTGTTTGTACAATTTGGTAGAACGCTTCGCGTACCGACTTATAGCGATCGTGCAAAGGGCAAGGATTGTCGTCGCTGCACTGCTTCAACCCAAAACCACATTTGTGGAAGAAGGCGTCGCCTTCGAGCAAACGAATCACGTCGAAAAGGGAGGGAGAAGCCTGCTCGCCTGTAAAGAAAAACCCTCCCCCGCGGCCTTTCATGGAGGTAATCAGGCGGTGCCGGGTGAGGGTTTGCAGTATTTTAGCCGAAAAAGCTTCGGGCGCATCAATCTCTTTAGCAATTTCTTCTTTACCTGGGCGCTTCCCTTCTTGGTTTTTTAACTGGATGTAAACCAATGCCCGAATAGCATATTCCGTACTTTTTGCAATCATTCTTATGAAGCCATGAGTTTATGCTCCAAATCTAGTGCTTTTTCAAAAAGAATATTGTTCTCAAGGTGAATGTGGCGGTGCAAATCCTGCTCGAATTCGCGCAGGGTCTCGTAACCCACCCGGTAGGTATTGCAGCCATCTGGCGGACAACTGTACCCTGATGATAGTGCCGATATTTGTTCAAAACGTTCGCCTTCGGCTTGGTGTTCGTGGTTCATTACGGCTATCATTTGCGCAATATGGCCAAACATGTAGGTTTCTTGCAACTCTCCTTTTTTTAATTTGACCAATTTCCGGATGGTCGGAAACAGCATGAGCTCTTCCTTCATCATGTGCGCCGATAAATTGCCCGCTGCCTGCTCAAATAATTCACGGATTTCAATAAGTTCTGGATGGGTGTTCCCGTGAACTTCCACCAATTTGTTCAATTTAGTTTGTAGAAACGGAACAGTGTCGTTTACATAACGGTGGTGACGTTTTTCAATATAATCGCATAAATCGTTCAATTCAATACTGTTGAAATAGGCCGAATCCGGGTCGGTTTGAGTAATAATTTCATTTAATTCAGCCATGAGCTGGTTGGGGTCCAATTGTTTTTTTAAACAGGCTTGCTCCAAACTGATGCTGCCCCCACAGCAAAAATCAATTTGATTCGCTTCAAATAGCCGGGCTGTTTTGAAGTTTTCCCGAACAATGTCTCCAATTCTGGTTGTTAAATCGATTTGCATAGTTATTTCGAATTTGTTTCTACAAATCTATGAATTTTTATAAAAGGATAAGAGGCTCCACTTATATTTTATAATATATTTGTTGGGTAAATTTTAAAACTTTTGTGTATGAACGTTAAAAAACTTTGGATTGGCTTTATCCTTGTTATGGTATTATCGTTCGGTGTATTAGGTTATTACGGAGTTGAAATATACCGTGAAGCACCCCCGATACCCGAAAAAATATTGTCTTCGGATGGTACGGTGATTTGTACCGGCAGTGATATTAAAGACGGGCAGAATGTCTGGCAATCGATGGGAGGGCAGGAGGTCGGCTCCATATGGGGCCACGGCGCTTACCAAGCACCCGACTGGACTGCCGACTGGTTACATCGTGAAGCCATGTTTATTCTTGAACGTTGGTCGGAAACCGAGTTTAGTGTGCCTTACCAGCAATTGGAAGAGGAGAAGCAAGCAATGCTTCAAAAGCGACTTCAACTTGAACTTCGGAAAAACACCTTCGATGCAGGTAGTCAGACCATCCGGATCTCGGATATCAGGGCCGAGGCGTTTCGAGACAATTGCAGGCATTATAGTGGTTTGTTTATGGATAACCCGGAGATGGCCCCGCTTCGCGAGGCTTACAGTATCCCCGCAAATTCGATAAAAGATACCGGGCGAATGGCACAGATGAATGCTTTTTTCTTTTGGGCATCGTGGGTTACTGTAACGGAGCGTCCGGGACAGGAAATAACGTACACCAACAACTGGCCGGCCGAGAAACTGGTCGGAAATACACCTACCGGAGCGCTACTGTTGTGGACTGGTTTCAGTGTTATTATTTTGCTGTTTGGCGTGGGTATGCTGGCCTGGTACTATGCAACCAACCGCGATGATGATGAAACGGCAGAAGTGCCGCAGGTAAACCCGCTTTCGGGGACTAATCTCACTCCGTCAATGAAAGCAACCCTGAAATATTTCTGGGTGGTTACAGCATTAATTGTAGTGCAGATACTGATGGGGGTTATTACCGCACATTATGGGGTTGAAGGGCTTGGGTTTTACGGATTGCCTTTAGCCGATGTATTACCTTATTCTATTTCAAGAACCTGGCACATTCAACTGGCCATTTTCTGGATTGCGACTTCGTGGCTGGCAACCGGGTTGTTTATTGCTCCGGCAATATCGGGTAAAGAGCCTAAATTTCAGCGTATAGGAGTAAATTTTCTGTTTATTGCACTTTTGGTTATTGTTGTTGGCTCGTTGGCCGGGCAATGGATGGGAGTAATGCAAAAGCTTGGGCTGGTTGATAATTTCTGGTTTGGCCACCAAGGATATGAATATGTCGATCTTGGACGTTTCTGGCAGATATTCTTGCTGATTGGACTGGTTTTGTGGCTCGTTTTAATGGGGCGTGCTATTTATCCGGCCATTCAAAAACGCGACGAAAACCGGCATTTGTTGACTATGTTTTTAATTGCATCGGTAGCAATTGCTGCATTTTATGCTGCCGGGCTCATGTGGGGGCGCCAAACCCATTTGGCAATTGCCGAATACTGGCGTTGGTGGGTGGTCCATCTTTGGGTCGAAGGCTTCTTTGAAGTATTTGCCACCGTAGCAATTGCCTTTTTGTTTGTTCGGATGCAACTGATACGGGCTTCTATTGCCACCACAAGTGTCCTGTTTTCAACCATTATTTTCCTGTCGGGTGGTATTATAGGTACCTTCCATCACCTGTATTTTACAGGCACACCAACTGCTGTACTGGCGTTGGGTGCTACTTTTAGTGCGCTGGAAGTTGTTCCATTGGTACTGATGGGTTTTGAAGCCTACCACAATATTCGTATAAGTAAGGCGCGGGAATGGGTGAATGCTTATAAATGGCCCATTTATTTCTTTATTTCAGTTGCCTTCTGGAACTTTTTGGGAGCTGGTATTTTTGGCTTCCTCATCAATCCTCCAATCGCCCTGTATTATATGCAAGGGTTGAATACGACCCCGGTTCACGGGCATACTGCATTGTTCGGCGTGTACGGAATGTTGGGAATCGGGTTAATGTTGTTCGTACTGCGAGATATGGATTTGACGGTCACCTGGAAAGAAAAACCAATTCGCATGGCTTTTTGGTGGATGAACATCGGGCTACTATTGATGGTGGTTTTAAGTGTGTTGCCCGTTGGGTTGGCTCAAACCGTAGCCAGTGTAAAACATGGCCTGTGGTATGCCCGTTCTGCCGAGTTTTTAGGTTCACCAACGCTCGAAACGGTGCGTTGGCTGCGGTCTATCGGCGATACCGTATTTGCTGTCGGCGCGTTGGCTCTGGCTTGGTTTGTTTTTGGTTTGAAAGGTGGATGGTCAATTAAAAAGTGAAATTACAGACGGAGAGCTGTTTTTGATGGAGATAAGGCCTGGCAGAAATGCCGGGCCTTTTCTTATAAAATTGTTGGCAATGGGTCCAGTTTTTAATTTATCCACCCCAATCTTGAATTTTGCGTGTAGATCGACTGGACTTATAATAAAAAAGCCGAAGCAATTTGCTTCGGCTTTTGGCGGAGAGAGAGGGATTCGAACCCCCGGAACCTCTCAGTTCAACGGTTTTCAAGACCGCCGCAATCGACCACTCTGCCATCTCTCCGTAGATGTGGCGGCAAAAGTAGAGGTTTTTTTTAAACCGCAAAAATTTGACTTCAAAAAAAACTAGCTTTTTCAAAAAAAAAAAAACCATCAGGAGTTTGCATATTTAAATCTTATTTCAGAATTTTATGAAACTTAAAATTATGCTAGCTGAAAGCACCGATTTTACTGATGTTTTACACATTTTGCCTGCAAATAAGCTCATACAATATGAACTAATATCATAACAAGTATAAGTAATCAGTTTATTTTTTAACCCTAAACATGTTTTCCTATGAACAAAGCTCAATTAATTGACGCCATCGCTGAAAAAGCCGGCTTAACAAAAGCCGACTCAAAAAAAGCTCTTGATGCTTTTGTAGAATCAACTACAGAAGCG
The DNA here is from genome assembly GCA_047972415.1 of Mangrovibacterium sp. GTDB lineage: Bacteria > Bacteroidota > Bacteroidia > Bacteroidales > Prolixibacteraceae > Mangrovibacterium. Next base: position 6,785 of record JBKEAN010000273.1, on the reverse strand, counting down.
TTGAAAAACGGCGATCGCGTTGCCTTGATCGGTTTCGGATCGTTCTCAGTATCAACTCGTAGTGCCAGAACTGGCAGAAACCCGCAATCTGGAGCACCGATTGAAATTCCTGAAAAGAAAGTGGTAAAATTCAAAGCTGGCGCTGAGTTGGACGACGCAGTGTAAGACTTATACCATAAGAAAGAATTTCGGAAGGGAGGCTTTATGCTTCCCTTTCTTATTTTTGTGCCTTTATTAGCAAGTCTCTCAAAAATGGATTATCAACTCATTGAATACCTTTCGGGCTTTATTACCGACGAGCGAAACGAATTGTTTGAACGGATTCTTGACCAACGTACACGCTACCTGACCATTGCCCTCGAAGATATTTATCAGCCCCAAAATGCCAGCGCTGTGCTCCGCTCGGTTGATTGTTTTGGGTTACAGGATGCCCACATCATCGAAAACAACAACCGCTTTAACATAGATCGTGAAGTGGCTATGGGGGCAACCAAGTGGCTTAGCCTGAAAAAATACAGTAAAACGGAGAGCAATAGCCTCGAAGCTATTCGGAACCTACGGAGCAAAGGCTACCGCATTGTAGCCACTACGCCGCACGAAGGCGATGTATGTTTGGATAACTTCGATTTAAAAAAAGGACCGGCAGCTTTGTTTTTTGGAACCGAATTAACCGGCATTTCGGATACGGTGAAAAACGAAGCCGACGAGTTTTTGAAGATTCCGATGTATGGCTTTACCGAAAGCTTTAATATTTCGGTATCGGCAGCAGTTATTTTACACCACCTGACGCTGAAGTTGCGTACCGAAAGCGATACCGACTGGCACTTATCACTCGAAGACCGGGCTGATATAAAACTAACCTGGCTCCGCAGTACCATTAAGTCGTCGAAATTAATAGAGCAACAATATTACGAGTTGCACAAACGAGAAGCAGAGCAAAACCCGGGTTGACGAGACTCTTCTTTTGCCCGGAACGAAACCGGACAATGTAAAAATGAATAATTGAATGAAGCAATGAGTGTATTTGTAGAAAAATTTGCCGACATAAAAATATTGCGTTACGAATTGCCTGGCTTCGAAAAGCTAAATTTGGCGCAGAAACAATATATCTATTACCTGAGCCAGGCAGCACTGTGCGGGCGCGATATGCTTTGGGATCAAAACAACCGATGGAACCTCAAAGTACGTGTCCTGCTCGAAACAATTTATAAAACGTTTCGCGGAAACCGGGATTCGGCTCCCTTTGGGGCGCTCCACCTTTACCTGAAACGTGTTTGGTTTTCCAACGGCATCCATCATCATTACTCCACCGAGAAGTTTGTTCCGACATTGGGCAAAAACGAGTTTTTGCTTTTGATGGCCCAATCGGATTGTTCGGGGCTGAGTTTTGCCGACGAGTTTCCGCATTTACTTGAAGTTATTTTCAACCCCGAAACCGAAGCGAAGGGTATCAGTCTCGACTCTGACAGCGATTTGTTGAAAGCCTCGGCGATGAATTATTACCAGGGTGTTTCCCAAAGCGAAGCCGAAACTTACTACGGTGCAATGCGCAAAAGTGGAGGGAAACATGCACCATCGTTCGGGTTAAATTCAACCCTGATAAATGAAAACGGAGTGTTGAAAGAAGATGTTTGGTTTGCCAAAGGAAAATACGGAGCTGCAATTCGACCGATTGTATATTGGCTGAAAAAGGCATCGGAGTTTACTGAAAACGATCTTCAGAAAGAAGTGATTGCCAAATTGATTGCTTACTACGAAACTGGCTCTCTGGCGTTGTTTGATGCCTATAGTATAACCTGGGCCAGCGAGAACCTGGGGCTGGTTGATTTTGTTAACGGCTTTATAGAAATATACGGCGATCCTCTGGGAATTAAAGCCAGTTGGGAATCGCTGGTGAACTACAAAGACCTGGAGGGTAGTGAACGGGCACGCATTCTCTCCGAAAATGCCGCATGGTTCGAAGTAAACTCGCCGGTAGCCGCCGACTACAAAAAAACGGAAGTAAAAGGAGTGAGTGCCAAAGTAATACACGCGGCAATGCTGGGTGGCGATTGCTATCCGGCCACACCGATTGGCATAAATTTACCCAATTCGGAATGGATTCGGGAGGAATACGGGTCGAAATCGGTAACCATCGAAAACATTACACAAGCTTATTTTCAGGATTCGTTGGGCAATGGCATGCTCGAGGAGTTTGCTGGTTCGGCTGCCGAAATAGACCGGGCCCGCAGCTTTGGGCAACTGGCCGGAAACCTGCACACGGATTTGCACGAATGCCTCGGTCATGGTTCGGGACGGATGAAGCCGGGTGCGAAACCTGAGGATTTGAAAAACTATTATTCGACACTGGAAGAAACCCGTGCCGATTTGTTTGCCCTCTATTATATTGCCGACCCGAAATTAATCGAATTGGGGCTGGTTCCCTCGGCAGAGACCGGGAAAGCCGAATATGATGCGTACCTCCGCAACGGGCTGATGACCCAATTGACGCGGATTGAATTGGATAAGGATTTGGAAGAATCGCACATGCGTAACCGTCAGTTGATTGCGCGCTGGGCCTTTGAACACGGACAAGCTGAACTGGTGATAGAGCTTGTTCACCGCAATGGTAAAAGCTTTGTTCAGATTAACGACTACAGCAAGTTGCGCGGGTTATTTGGCGAGCTGTTAACAGAAGTTCAGCGGATAAAATCGGAAGGTGATTATGTTGCAGCCAAAGCACTGATCGAAAACTATGGGGTGAAAATTGACTTTGATCTGCACCGCGAAGTTCTGGAACGGTTCCAAAAACTGGGTATCGCACCTTATGCCGGTTTCCTGAACCCGGAACTGGAACTGGTGACCGACGATAATGGAAATACCCTAGATGTGTTGGTTGTTTACCAGTCTGATTACAGCGCACAAATGCTCCGGTACAGCGAAAAATTTGGTTTTTTGGCTGCCGAAATCGAAGCGGTAAACCAATAGCGGGCATTCCGGAAAGGGTGTTGGAAACAATGCGGAAGAATTGAATAGTTAGGTTGCGGCAGATGTAGTAGACTAATTTTTAGTACATTCGGCGACTAATTGGTACTTGTTGCCTTATAGTATAGGGTGTAGGGCGTAAATGACTATCTGCTCAAAAAAAGGAATTGTTATAAACACGGTTTGGGCTACGATGAATAAACAAAAACGACGATTGCTTTTTGCTGCACTTTCTTTTTGGGTGCTATCGATCTATGCAGAGCAAAGCCCTTCGGCGCTTGAGCACATCAAGTTTCAGTATTACACCACCAACGAAGGCTTGGCCCAAAATACGGTAGATTGTATGCTGAAAGATCGCCGTGGTTTTGTTTGGTTTGGGACATGGAACGGGCTCAGTAAGTTTGATGGTTATACGTTTACGAACTTTCGTGGCGAAGCCGATCCCGGCGGATTACCCAATAATTTTATTTATACACTGTGCGAAGATTCCACAGGGAATATCTGGGTTGGAACCCGTAAAGGTTTGACACACTATTTGTTTGATGAAAACCGTTTTGAACTGCCTAAAAACCTGGAACAGATATTTTCCTCATTCACCATCAACGATTTGAAAATTGATGCTAAAAATCAGCTTTGGGTGGCCACCGAAAGCAACGGAATTTGGGTGATTGATTTGAATACACCAGAACCTGGAGTAAGGAAAGTTGATGATTCGCTGCTTCCGGATCGACATATTTATTGTTTACACTTGGGCGAAGGGGCAATTTTGGCCGGAACAAGTAAAGGTTTGGGCGTGCTGGCAATAAATGGAGACGAAAGGTCAAATGCCTATCCAGAACTGGCAGCGGAGCTGCAAAACCAAACGGTTAACTGTATTTTTCAGCATCGAAGCGGAGCGCTTTGGTTTGGTTCTAATTCCGGAGCCTTCGAATTTGATACAGGCACACGAAGAATTGTTCATTATAACGATAATCCACAAGTAAACAGTGATTTGAATCACCTGATAGTAACCGCGATTAACCAAGATAAGAACGGGACTGTTATTGTAGGGACTTTAGGGGGCTTGAATTTCTTTCAACCAGAAACTCATCGTTTTCTGCACCTGAGCGAACGGGAGGGGCTGAATAGCCCGTTTGTGAATTCGATCTTAACGGATGAACTGGGCAACGTTTGGGTGGGAACTGATAAAGGGGGAGTGGATTGCTACAACATTCACCAGAAACCTTTTTTTGCAATGATTCACGATGCGGCCAATAATAATAGTATCAGCCAGAATACCATCAATTCGATTTTGCCCGATAACGGAGGCTTATGGATTGGAACGGCCGGCGGTGGGCTGAACAAAGTAAGCAAAGATGGCCAGCACGTTGAACGCTTCGATTTAAGCCGTTGGGTGCCGGGGAATAACGGGGCCAACTTTGTAACCACCATTTTGCGCGATCCCAATCAGACTCTTTGGTTGGCAACCTGGGGTGGGGGACTGTTCCGGATGCAGTCGGAAGTGGACAAGTCATTCCGCGTTTTTCAGCACAGCGATTTGGAGAAGGAGAGCATCTCAAACGATTTTGTTTCATCAATCAGCTCGCTGGATAATAATTACCTGGTAGTAGGTACCCTCAGTGGTTTAAATTTATTCGATTCAAAAAAATCAAGCTTTCTCCAACTTGATGCTAAAATGAAGCTGGCTAACCCGTTGGAGGTAGGCTGTCTTTTGCTTGATAGCAAAAGCCGCTTGTGGGTGGGAACGCGCAATGGTTTGTATTGTATGCAAAAGCAGGATGTGTTGAAGGCCGGCTCGCAAACCGAAATTCAGTATCGGGTTTTTGTAAACCAGATAAATGACACGGCTTCGTTGCCAGGCAATTACATTATTTCGCTGCTCGAATCGGACGATGGAACGATTTGGATTGGAACCTACGGAAACGGTATTTGCCGGTATCAGGAAACGGATGATGGCAAAATTCGTTTTTTGACCTATGACGAAACTAGCGGTTTGTGCAACAATGTGGCCTATGCCATGGAGGAAGATGTGAGCGGAAATATTTGGATAAGTACCGACAAAGGCTTGTCTAAATTGAACCCAAAAACCGAGAGTTTTCAGAGTTTTTACGTGAAGGATGGCCTGTTGAGCGACCAGTTTTACTGGTCGGCTTCGGCAACCGACGGAAAAGGGATGATGTATTTCGGCGGGATTAACGGGCTCAATTATTTCGATGCTGCTGCCATTGAAATGTATGCTGAATGTACCAAGCCGGTGTTTACCGAGTTTTCGGTTTTTAATAACCCGGTTGCTATTGGGCAGAAATACCATTCGCGGGTTATTTTGCCCCGTTCAATATCTGTTACCGACCTAGTTGAACTTTCATATAAAGATGCGGTTTTCTCTATCGAATTTTCAGCGCTCGATTATTTTTTACCTGGGAAAGTAAAGTACCAGTATAAAATGGAAGGTGTGGATCAGGATTGGGTGGAGGTTCCGGATACTCGCCGGTTTGCCAATTATACCAATTTGTCGGGCGGTGTATATACCTTTAAAGTACGTGCCGCCAACAGCGATGGAATTTGGTCCGACCAATTGGCTCAATTGCAAATAATTGTACACCCGCCTTTTTACCACACGGTTTGGTTCCGCTTTCTGGTAGCCATATTCATCAGTTTGCTGGTGTTGGCCTACATCCGGTACCGGACCCGCTTCTTAAAGGAACAAAAAGAAAAGCTTGAAGTGCAGGTAAAAGAGCGTACCCTTCAAATTGAAGCCCAAAAAGAAGAGTTGGAAAAACAGGCTTTCCGCTTGCAACGCACCAATTTGCAGTTGGGCGAACGGCAAGGCGAGATTGAGGGACAGAAGGTGGAGCTGGAACTTCAGAACGCCAAAATTGCCCAGCAGCGCGACGAGTTGATTGAGATGAACGAGAAAGTGAACCTGGTGAACCAGTTGCGCCTGCGCTTTTTTACCAACATATCGCACGAGTTCAGGACACCACTTACTTTAATCATCGATCCGCTGGAGCAGCTGATGAAAAACCTGAAAGACGATAAACACACTGTTAGTACACTCAAACTGATTAACCGCAATGCGCAGCGCTTGCTGCACCTGATTAATCAGCTCATTTACTTTCGGCGGCTCGAAAATGGGAAAATGGATCTGCATGTTTGTCGTGGCGATCTGAAACTTTTCCTGTTTCAGATTTACGAGTCGTTTTCGGATTTGGCACAGCACCAGCAAATTGATTACCGGTTCGAAATGGGCGACTCGGAAAACGAAACCTGGTTTGATGCTGAAAAGCTCGAAAATATTTTTTATAACCTGCTCTCGAATGCTTTTAAATTTACGCCCGAAGGCGGATTTATTCGCATGAGCGTGAGTGTTGTGTTGCAGGGAGGAACCAGATGTTTGGATGTTCCTCACGTGCGTATCGAAGTGACCGACTCGGGAGCTGGAATTGCCGGCGAGCATTTGCCATTCATTTTTGAACGCTTTTACCAGGTTCGTTCCGAGAAAAATTCGGGCATGAAAAGCTCCGGTATCGGGTTGGCGCTGACACATGAGCTGGTGCAGGCCTTGCACGAGCGCATTGATGTGGAAAGCGAGGTTGGAAAAGGCAGTTGCTTTATTGTTTGCCTTCCCTTTACGCCCGACCGTTTTGACGAACGGGAGCTCGATCAGAGCCTGGTGCCGGTGGCTGCCAATTTGCAGGGCCGGGTTGATGTTCTTTCGGAAAGCCTGGTCTTTGGCGACCCGGTTGATGAACCGACAGAAACCGATGATGAGCCAACCCGCTCGAAACCGCTGGTGTTGATTGTGGAAGATAATTATGATT
>JBKEAN010000272.1:0-15365 GCA_047972415.1 Mangrovibacterium sp. | reverse complement strand
TGGTGTAAAACGAAAGGGCTTTTGCTCGCCTGTAAGGTTGAAATGGTAAAGCCCGAATTTTATTGACTTACTGCATTTGATTTCCCGGCGCCAATAATTTTGGATGTGGAGGCCGGGCCCAAAAATTGCTGACGTCGGGAAGAAAATTTCCTGACGTCGGGAAGTTTTGCTGCTGACGTCAGGAAAAATATTTCCTGACGTCAAGAAATTTTGCCGCGCACGTCAGCAATCGTAACGCCCGTATACCGAAACTTCGGGGCCTTACGTGCAGCGCCAAAAAGACACTCGCCGAAATACGTCGGTTAACACAGTCGCAGGTGGTATTTCGCGGTTCGCCCAGCAGGTTTATTCAACCCCAAAAAATATGGCATTACAATTTGCAGCCCCCGCCAAAACCTGTTGCGCCCAAACACGGCAACAACGCCGCTGCCTGCCCGGGCAACAACAAAAACAGCGCTGCCAGCCTTCATTCTTCGTAAATCATCTTTCGGGTCATACCGCCGTCAATCACAAAATTCTGGGCGGTTATAAAACCGTTTTCGGGTTGAAGTAAAAACCAGGCCATGCGAGCAATATCATCCGCTTTTCCGACCCTTCCCGCCGGGTGCTGGCGGTGATCGGTTTCCGAAAGCGGGTACCGGACGGCCGCCGAGCTCTTCCTAATGGCCGACACATCAACCCATCCGGGGCTGATGGCGTTTACCCTCACCTCGGGGCCAAGGCTCATGGCAGTTGCATGGGTTAGCGCCAGCAAACCGCCTTTGCTGGCCGAGTAAGCTTCGGTGCCCGGCTCCGATTGCAAGGCCCGGGTAGAACAGATATTCACAATGCTGCCCCGGCTCGCTTTCAGGGATTGCGATGCGAGCCGGGTGCACAAAAACGGGCCGGTTAAATTAACAGCCAATACCCGCTCCCACTCCCCTAACGTTAACTCGGCCAAGGGTTTATTGGCCGAAGTTGCCGCGTTGTTCACCAGCCCGTCAATTTGCCCAAAACGCTTCAAGTCAGCAGCAATGCCCGAAACAATCTCCGCTTCGACCGACACATCGACCCGTAGCAGCAACAAATCATCCGAAGGCTGCTCCCGGGCCATCTCCGAAATCGCTTCCGTGTCCAACTCAAACACCGTCACCCGGCAACCATGCCGAAGCAAGTATTCGCTAATCACTTTCCCGATTCCCTGCGCCCCTCCGGTTACAATAATATGTCGTTTCATCGGCCGATATGTTTTTATTTTGGTTTGGTTAAAGTTGAAAAACATTTCGGAACAGGCCAAACCTGAATTTGCGTTTGGGGTGAAGTTTATTGGGCCTACCATGAATGAAGGGTTTGCCAAGCCCTTTTCGGCAGGCCTTTTTTTGCCCTCCGTTTTCGGAACAGCATTTGCCCCCCATCCGTAAAGTGCCAGAACCGGCATTTTTCCGCCTTATTGGTAGGAATAGACTCCGATGGGGTTACAATTTTGTAGTATTTAATGCGGCAATAAACTATCCGTATTTTAACAGAACGCCTATGGCTATTCATGATGCAATGAAATTCATCCGCGAATCGCAACAAAATGGCGATTTACGAAAAGCTGTCAACCAATGTAAACCAGCCGTTTTATACAGCCGGTTGGAAGAACTCGGTTACAATTTCAGTTTGTCCGAGTTTGAAGAATCGGTAACTATGATGCATGTAAAATGCCAGTCGGCAGAAGAGGCCAACCGCCTTATGCAAACTGATATGTGGTTTAAGCTGTTACAACGGGTGGGTGAGTAATAGCTTTTAGAGACTCAACCGGTTTTCTTCAAAAAAAAAAGCAGCACTGCAATGCTGTGCTACTTTTGGTTTATATCACAACATCTTACTTTAGACCCAATATCTCGGGGCCCTGTTCAAAAACAATGTCAACCGGGATTCCGGCAGCATTTATCCGGTTCAAATCGCTTTGCAAGTCGGCACCAACATTGCCCGATTTTTCGATCAACTGGGTGGCTTGGGCATAATCGCCATTGCCTTGTATGGTTAGCAAAAGTTCGGATAAGCTATTCATGGCTTCTTTCATTTTCTCGAAATTGACCCGATAGGTTCCGGTTGCTCCGTCCTTTTCAAAAGCGCCATGTTCCTGAAAATAATAAAACCGGATCATGTTTGCCTTCCCATGTGCACTGGCTGCACCAAACCGCACCGAACGAAAAATACCGGCCATAAATGTCACAAAGTTATCCATCAAATCTTTATCCTTCAGTTCTCCCATTTCGTACAACTGGCACACAACCCAAAGCCCTAAAATGTCGGCTTTCCCTTCTTCAACAGAGGTGTAAGCATTGCGCAAGGCCTGCCGAACAGTTTTAGTTCCGTCGATGGTATTTCCCAAACCCAGCCCGTGAGCCACTTCGTGAAACATCACATTCTCGAAAAAGGCATCGAATTTCACAAACTTCCGCTGGTCTTCGGCAATCACAAGCTCCGAAATAGGCAGCATGATTTTCTCGAACTTTGCTTGCATGGCATTTTTCAGTTGTAGCTTCCGACTACCTTTATCGGTTCGCACCTGCTCGTCGTTGGGTAAGTTTATGGCAATTGTTTTACTCCCGGCATTGCAATCGCCGGCATAATAAACCACATCATAAGCATTTAAATCGGAATCGGCGCCCGGCATTTCGGCCTTATATGGTGCATCGCAGGGCAAGGCTTTTTGCAGTTCGGGCAACAGGGCCGCAAATCGGGACAAGCGCTGGCTCCAAGCTTTATCCTTAATTAAAATAAAGGCTTCGTGCGAGGCTTTGTAGCCAAACAGCTGATCTTCGTAGCTCTCAATTGGCCCCACTACAAAGTCAATCGTATTGTCCTTCATTTCCATCCAAGCCACATCACTGGCATAATAGTCGTCGGTAAGTAAGGCATCGGCCCTAAGTTCCAGGTACTTTTTCAAGCCTGCATCTTCGGCCAGCGCGGCTGCCTGCCTGATGTAACCAACAGCTTCGTCAATTTGGTTTTTAAAATATTGGTGATACGGAATTGCTGTCAAAGCACCGCTTTCGTTGCGCCGGATCATGGTGTACAGGCTGCTTTTCGCTGGCTCGTCCCAGGATTCGAATTCTTCCTTCGACATATCGGCAGGATAAAATTGCGCCCCTGCAGGTTTCGGGCCAATGCCTGAAACAAAAGGCTTATTGCTATTTAAGCGCTCCCACGGACCGTAATTAATGTTCATGAACTTATTCAATGCGCTGTTGGTTACGGTATCCAACAAAGCCGTTTTGTCGCCGTAGGCTTCGATCCAAAACAAATCGTCCATAATTTTGGCGGCTTTAAACAGCAAAGGCAGCATTTGTTTTTCGCTTTCAGACAAAACCGACAAATCAGTCGTCAGTTTAAATGAAGCAAATGATTCGGCTTTCATTTCAATTTCAGTTTTTTGAGGACTTGTTGTTCGGTTTTTGCTTTTGCACGAAAACAAGAAAAGCCCTGCAACTACGAGCGTCAGGTAAACGATTTTCTTCATTTTATTATTATTGAATTGAATAACATATTCTGCCGGTAACCGGCAATTCATCGGCTAAAGCCGTAATCGCGTTCCACCAATGCAATACGGGTTTTGTATGCCGAATACCATTTTTCGCGTCCGTATTGCTGCGCCAGCTGGTGGTCGGTTTGTTTTCGCCACCGGGCAATAGCGTTCAAATCGCGCCAGTACGAAACGGTAATTCCCAGTTCATTCCGGGCCGATTCAATGCCCAGGAACCCATCGATTTCGGCTGCCAGCTCAAGCATCAGTTTGGCGGTTTCGCTGTAACCCTCGTCGATTGGTGTGCGAACGGAGCTAAAAATTACAGCATAATAAGGCGGAACGGGTGTTTGAGAGATTAATCCGTTATGGGGCGCTTTCATAAGAAATAGGGTTGAGCCAGTCCTTTGGCAATAAGCAAATCATTAAAGCAATAAAAGTCCCCCACGGAGCGGATGTTTTCCAAGCCCTCAAGTACATCCGGATTTACCCGGATGTAAATTACCGCCAGGTAACGGCCAAACTTTTCTTTCTCGTCTTTAAGTGTTTCAACAATGACCAAATCGCCTTTGCGCACAAGCGACTTCGCAAAATCCGAAGCGGCTTTTCCACTCAGGTATTCTGTACTATCTTTTTTCACACCGTACACTTCGGGCGTATTAACACCATATAAACGCAAACGCTCACCGCGTACCCATACGCTCAAACCCAGGTCGATGTCCACTTCATAGGTGTCTCCATCAACCACTTTTACAATTTCTGCTTGATACTGATACATAGCTAATTTAATTTTAAAAGTTGTAGGTTGAAGGTTACCGCCATTGCGCTCGTTTCAACCTGAGTGGTACTAAAGGTACAAAAGCTTGAGGCAAAAAAAAATGCTGCCCGTGGGCAGCATTTCAATAGTTCTTATTTTGGAAGCTGAACGCCCCGATCTTTAGCCATTTTTTCGAGCCGTTGCTGAAATTTCGATTTCGTTACAGTTTTCTTTTTGTTGGCATGAAGTTGTGCCCTGATTTTCTCATCATCAATCAACAAACGGAACAAATACATTTGCCCAATGGTAATAAGGTTGGCCAGGAAATAATAGTAGCTCAAACCTGCCGGATAGTTGTTCAGAATAAACAGGAACATAATTGGCATCAGGTACAGCATAGTTTGCATGCCTGGCATGGCGTTATTACTGGTTGCCTGCGAGTTAAGCTTGGTTGAAATGATGGTTGTAATCGTCATTAACAAACAGAACAGGCTCACATGGTCGCCATAGAACGGGATTGAAAATGGCAGGCTCAGGATAGAGTCATACGACGACAAGTCGTGTGCCCAAAGAAAACTTTCCTGGCGCAGCTCGATTGAGGTCGGAAAAAAGAAGAACATGGCAAACAGAATGGGCATTTGCAGTAGCATAGGCAAACATCCGCCCAGCGGGTTTACACCTGCTTTTTTGTACAAGGCCATGGTTGCCTGCTGTTTTTCCATTGGCTTATCCTTGCCAAATTTTTCGTTCAGCTCATCAACTTCCGGTTTCAGAGCGCGCATTTTTGCCTGCGACAGATACGATTTGTACGTGAACGGGAACAATATCAGTTTAATAATGATTGTCAGCAGAAGAATGATAATTCCGAAGTTATCAATATAATTACGTAGGATATTGAATACCGGAATAACCAGCCAACTATTTACATAGCGCAAAATGGAGTAGCCCAGGTTCACCAGCCTATCCATATCCAGGTCGTACTGTTTGAGGGTTTGGTAGTGGTTCGGGCCAAAGTAAAATTTCATTCCAAAGTCCTGAACTTGTGCGCGGTCGTACGGGATTGAGATAACCGCCGAAAAGTCGCCGACATTATTAACAGAGTGCTCGTCGTAAGTATATTTTACATCGGCGGCAGGAAAAGCGTCATCGGCAATAATGGTTGAATTGAAAAACAGTTGCTTGAAGCTAATCCATTTCACCTTGGTAACCAGCGACTGCTCGCTGGATTTTGCCGGGTCGAGCTTTTCAACATCGTCGCCCAAAAACTTAAAGTTAACCGAGGTGTAGTTGTCTTCACCAAATTGCGATTTCTTCTCCAACCGGGGGCCAGCATAAGCCCAACCAAAATCGAGTACGTTTGCATTGGCTGTAATAATATCCGACAAACCCACCGTTTTTAGACCAAAGCCCACCATGTACGAGTTATGCGTAATGGTGTAAACGTATTCCAAATTGGCACCGGCACCGGCATCCAGACGCATGCTTAGTGTTTGTGAGTTTCCGGGGTGCTCTTCGTTATACCTGGCATTACCTTCTTTCCCTTTTTTCACTTCCGGTCCGCCAGCCATCAACTCAGCTTCTAGTGTTGACGGGATAAAGAAAAGCTCGTTGGTATTAATGCTACGGTTATTTTGGGTAAAAAAGCTCAACCCAAAATCAACATCTTCACCCGAAAACAACACCAAGGGTTTGCCATCGTATGTTTTATAGCCTTTCAGCTCGACCGAGCAAATTTTACCACCTTTTGTCGAAACCTGAACTTTCATCAGGTTATTTTCCAGGGTAATCATTTTCTCTTCGCCTGTTGCACCGGCAGCAAATGCGCCTAAACGATCGGTGGCAGCATTACTGTTTTCGGCAGTTGTGTCGGCTACAAATGCTGCGGCCTGTTTTTCGGCCATCTCTTTGGCCCGAAGCTCGGCCTCGGCCTGTTGTTTCAATTCTACCTGAGCAATGGAATCTTGGCGGTGCTTTATTGCATCGAGCTCGGCCTGCGACGGCTTGTTCAGGTAACTAAATCCAATCAGGATGCCTATAATTAGCACAATCCCAATAATGGTATTTCTATCCATAGTATTCTTAAAATTTTTCTGAAATTAACTTTTGGCTGCGTTAACAAACGCTACAAATAAGGGATGAGGGTTTAAAACGGTACTACTGTACTCGGGGTGATATTGAACACCGACAAACCATTTGTGCTTAGGCAATTCAACAACTTCGACCAGGTTGGTATCGGGATTGACCCCAACGGGGTTCATCCCTGCTTTTTTAAATACCTCAAGATATTCGTTATTGAATTCGTAACGGTGACGGTGGCGTTCCTTAATCTCTTGCTTACCGTATGCAGCATACATTTTCGAATTCTTATCGCAAATATGGCAGGTGTAAGCGCCCAAACGCATGGTTCCACCTTTTTCGGTAATTCCTTTTTGGTCTTCCATCAACGCAATTACCGGATAAGGTGTTTTTTCGTTCATTTCGGTCGAGTCGGCAGCTTCCAAACCCAACACGTTCCGGGCAAACTCAATTACTGCAATTTGCATTCCCAAACAGATTCCCAAGAACGGGATGTTGTTCTCGCGGACGTATTTTGCAGCTAATATTTTGCCTTCGATGCCGCGGTGACCGAATCCTGGAGCAATAATCACACCTTGCATTGGCGACAATTTTTCGACTACATTCCCGGCGTTAATTTCTTCGGAATGAATCCAGTTCAGGTTTACCTTAACCCGATTCACCGCTCCGGCATGGATTAGCGCTTCTACAATCGACTTATAGGCATCGGCCAGCTCGACATATTTTCCAACCAATGCAATGTTTATTTCGCGTTCCGGGTTTTTCAATTTTGTCAGAAACTCGTTCCAATCATTCAATTGCGGTTCAGCTTTATGCGGCAAACGCAGTTTTTTCAACACAATTACATCCAGTTTCTCTTCGAGCATTTTATTAGGCACCTCGTAAATTGTTGATACATCGATTGATTGAACAACGGCATCAGCATCAACATTACAGAACAATGCTACTTTTTTCCGGAGGCTTGTATTCAAGTCGTGTTCGGTACGCAGCACCAAAACATCGGGTTGAATCCCATTTTCGAGCAACATTTTCACCGAGTGCTGAGTAGGTTTAGTTTTCAATTCGCCCGATGCAGCCAAAAACGGCACCAGGGTTAGGTGAATGACCAAGGCGCTTGAACCCAACTCCCACTTCAACTGGCGAACCGCTTCGATATACGGCAACGACTCCATGTCGCCCACCGTGCCACCAATTTCGGTTACCACAATGTCGTAGTTCCGTTTGGTTCCTAAAAACTTGATTTTACGTTTTATTTCGTCGGTAATGTGCGGAATAATTTGAACGGTTTTCCCCAAATAATCGCCGCGACGTTCTTTGTTTATTACTGACTGGTATATACGCCCGGTTGTAACGTTATTTGCCTGCGAGGTTGTAACGTTCAGAAAACGTTCGTAATGTCCCAGATCGAGATCGGTTTCGGCGCCATCCTCGGTCACGTAACACTCGCCATGTTCGTAGGGGTTCAGGGTTCCCGGATCAACGTTAATATAGGGATCGAGCTTTTGGATTGTAACAGAATAGCCTCTGGATTGCAATAATTTAGCTAACGACGAAGCTAAAATTCCTTTTCCTAACGACGAGGTTACTCCTCCAGTTACAAAGATGTACTTGGTTGCTGACAAAACTGTAAAATTTTAATGTGTTGCTAAAAGCGCACAAATTTAAGCAATAAAACTAATCGAGCTTAATAAATGTGCACGATATATCGTCAAATTAATCAACTAAAAAAACCCGCCTTTAAAGAGCGGGCTGTTTTATTATGAGGTTAATTTTCGTCATCCATCGCATCAATAATGCGAATCTTTTCCTTCAACATTTCAATTTTTTCTTCTGTTGCCTGTATTTTACGGTTCACGTCTTCAATTAACGATTCTGCATTCTTGGTATTGGCAAAAAAACCAATGTTGTTGTTCAACAACGTTAAATCACTTTCGAGCTGTTTCAAACGTGTCATATACTTATCACGTTCAAACCGCATCTTATTTTGTCCCCTCGAACTTTCGTTGAAGTTGGACATTTTCGATTTGAACTTCAGAATATTTCGTTTGTGGTCGTCAATACGCAAATGGTCGAAATGTGCATTCACAGCCTGACGGAATTCATTTTGAACCCTGTCTTTTTCTTTAAACGGCACGTGTCCAATCTCTGTCCACCGACGCTGAAAATCTTTCATTTGCCCCAAATCAACATTCTCGTCCTTGGTAAGCACGTAGGCTTTTACTTCGTTAATCAGCGCCAGCTTCTTCTCCAGGTTTTCAACTTGCGTATGGTCAACCGATGAAAAATGAATTGACTTTTGTTCGAAGAAATAATCGCAGGCGTCCCGAAACCTTTTCCATATAATATCAGATTGTCTCCGGGGTACCGGGCCTATTTCTTTCCATTTTTTTTGAATGCGGATAAAATCGTCGGTGGTTTTTCTCCAATCCTGGCTATCCTTCATGGTTTCGGCCTGCACGCACAAATCAAGTTTCATCTGAAGCTGATTTTGCTGCACCTCTCTATTTTGTGCATAAAACTCACGTTTGTTATCAAAAAATTTATCGCAAGCGGTGCGAAACCGATCATAAATACGGTTATTCTCCTTCCAGGGCGTCAAACCGACTGTTTTCCAAAATTTCTGTATTTCAATTAGTTCCTTCGACTTATCGTCCCATGCTTTGTGGCTTTCTAGGTTCAGCGAAACAATTTCTTCAACTTTTTCGCACAACCTGATTTTCGTATCCAGGTTCTTTTTCTCGTCTTCTTTTCTATCTTCAAAAAAGTCCGAGTGACTTCTATTTATTGTTCCCGTTACAAGTTTAAAACGTTCCCAAAGCTCTTCCCGTTTGTCGCGGGGAACGGGCCCGATTTCGCGCCACTGCTCGTGGTACTTTTGCAGGGTGTTGAATGCTTTCGCAATCGATGGCTCCACTAACAGGCTTTCTGCTTTCTCGCATAAAAGCAATTTGGCTTCCATGTTTTTCTTCAAATCCAGGTCGCGCAGTTCCTGGTTAATCTTGATGTAATCGTAAAAATTCTCGACATGATGGTGATAGGTTTCCCACAAATCTTTGAGTTTTGCCTGTGGTACCAGCCCTGTATCGCGCCATTTTTGCTGTAACTCGCGAAAATCATGAAAGGTCTTATTTATCGATTCCTTCCTATTAATCAGCGACTTAATATCTTCTATAATCTGATATTTTATTTCGAGGTTTTGCTCTTTTTCGTGCTCCTGATGTTTCATCCGGTCGGCCCGTTGCTGACGAAATTCATTTAACAAACCGTTCATTTCCTCTACATACGGGGCATTTACCGGCTCAAAATCGGCCTCGAGCCCTCCATTGGCAAGAAAAGCAGCTTTATCTTCGTCAACTTTGGCTTTATGTTTTTTTGAAAAAATGAAACGGATACGATCAACCTCGTCCTTAATATCTTCTTCAACCTGAGCCCCCAACAATTCGCGTAGTGCATGGATAAGTTCAACCTCTGTAAAGTCGGAATAGTCGATATTGCCTTGTGCAATAACTGCATTCGCCGCTTCCTCATCCATCTCCTCTTCCTCTTCTTTTTCTTTTTCCGGATCGCCGACATGGGGCTGATGAAAATCGAAATGCTCTTCTGCCGCAGGTTCTTCCGCTGCTTGTCCGGTTTCATTTTCAACAGGCTCATCAACTGTCAAATCGGTCGGCTCCAATGCTTCGGGAGGGTTTGCTTCGGCTACGGTCTCTTGTTCTAACTTATCAGCTGGCGTATTTACATCACCGGTTACTTCCGGTTTTGCATTCAACTCATCATTTGAGTTTTTTAGATCTTTAGGTTCCATGCACTTAATGGTATTATAATTACTGAGAGATTTCAGATCATCAGGTCTCCTACCGTTCACGAAAATAGAATTTTCATAACGAATACTCAAGGAAACGCTTGACTATTTCCGAAAAACACGAAGTCAAGATACAAAAAAAGCCGCATCTGGGACGAATGCGGCTATGACTTTTTAATAATCGGTTAATTATTAAGCAATTTCAATATTACGAACAACAGGTTGCACTTCTTCCTTTTTTTCAAGTACCAATGTCAGGATACCGTTTTCAAAATTGGCCTGTATCTTTTCCTGGTTCAGGTTGTCGGGCAAATGAAATTTCTTTTCAAAATTGCTCGTTTTAAACCCGATGCGTGCATGTTTTGCGTCTTCTTTTTCTGTCGCAGGAAGCTCTCCCTTCACAATCAAAATATCTTTTTCGAGCGATATTTTCACTTGTTCCTTATCAAACCCAGGAACCTGAATTTCAAGCTTGTAAGAGTTTTCAAACTCGTAAAGGTTCACGGACGGATGAAACGCAAACTCGTTTTTTGCATAACGGTCATTCTGAATTCCTTGTTGAAAAAAATCGTTTAACAAATGGTCGATCGGATTAAAACCATAAGCCGGATTTACTTTTACTAATTTCATATTATATCCTCCAAAAAAATAAAGTTTAAATGTTTTCAGCAGAATTTGTTCAAGCGCTGTTCCATTTCCATTTTTAGGACAAATACGATACAATTTGATGAAAATACAATGCCATTATTTCCGATTTCATTCAATTTTCAAGTCACACTGTCACTATTTCTGATTTTATACCCATGCTACGATACAAAATTTCTCTTCCTCCATTCGGTATTCTTACTACTTTTGCAGAAAAATTTCGATTATGCGCATTGATATTTTAACGGTTGTACCCGAGTTACTCGAAAGCCCATTCGGGCACTCCATATTGAAACGTGCGCAGGATGCCGGGATTGCCGAAATTCAGGTGCATAACATCCGCGACTTCTCAACCGATAAACACCGAAAGGTTGACGATTACGCGTTCAGCGGTGGAGCCGGTATGGTGATGACCATACAACCCATTGAAGCGGCCATTGAGTACCTGAAAGCACAACGCGATTATGATGAAGTTATTTACACCAGCCCCGATGGCGAGGTGTTTAACCAGCAAATTGCAAACCAATGCTCGCTGTACAATAACATTATCATCCTTTGCGGCCATTACAAGGGCGTTGACCAACGGGTGCGCGATCACTTGATTACCAGGGAAATTTCTATTGGTGACTATGTTTTAACCGGAGGCGAACTGGCTGCTGCGGTAATGGCCGATGCCATTGTGCGGCTGATTCCCGGTGCGATGTCCGACGAAACCTCGGCCCTCACCGATTCGTTCCAGGACAACCTGCTAAGCCCCCCGGTTTACACACGCCCGGCAGAATACAAGGGATGGAAAGTACCCGACATACTGCTGAGCGGCAACGATAAGCAAGTAAACGAATGGAAGGAAAAAGAAGCTTGGGAGCGCACTAAACGCCTTCGCCCCGACCTTCTGGATGGGAATGACTTGCAGTAAGTTATGTTGAATTATTGAGTTGTCAAAAACTAAATCCGTCGGCAAATCACATTAAACGGGCAATTTTCGCACTTCCGCACTTTCTCTGTTTGCTCAAAACAATTGTCAACGCTGAAGATTTCCTGCAGCAGCTCATTCAAACTTTCAGCAAACGGCTGCCGAATACCCTGGTAACTAAACGCTTGCTTATTCATGGTTATACCGGGACGAAAATCATCCGAAAAGAAAGTGTCGATCTTATATATACTGGGCTGAATATCAGCATTGCCCGTCATACGGCTGTATATCTCTGAATAAACCAACGTCTGAAAAATCTCTTTAGGGCGGGTTACACTGTTGCGGCGATAAAACTCGCCGAAGTCCTTGTATTCCAACACGAGGTTACGCCCGGTTTTGTAATCAACAATACGCAGGCCGTGCGCGGTTCGGTCAATCCGGTCAACAATGCCTCCCAGCTTCAGGTTCTTGCGTTGCCCATCCAGTTCAATTGAAAAATCGGCCTCGCAATCTCCTTCCAAGGCTACAATCCGGAACGGGGCAAACGCGCAATCATTCAACAACATTTGTTTCAGATAAGTATGCAGATTTTCGGCTATCAATATATTTTTACCGGTAATTTTCACTTCTTTCAACGCCCTGTCTTTATAGTATTCCCGCACAAATGCATCGTGGATTGCCTTTCGCAACAAGGCTTCGTTTTTTGATGCGGCTTCCAAATCGGCTTTTGTTACTTCGCGATCCGAAAAGGTTTTATAAATCAACTCCGACGCGTAATGAAACAGGTTTCCGAACAAACGCGGATCAACATCTTCGAGCAACTCATCGGTTTCGCGAATTCCGGCAATGTACCTGAAATAAAACTTCAGCTTACAATCCAAATACACATTCAATGCACTCGGGCTCAAGCGCTTTTCAGTATAACGAGACAGCAGCAGCTCGCGGTGCCTTGCGGTTGACGGGATGGCAATTGGCTGAGATTCGATTGATTTAAAATCGAAATTGAGCTGATAAACTTCGGGCTTAACAGCCGAATCGTACAACAATTGAAACAGGTAGCGGCTCATCTCGCCGGTATTCATGCCCTCGCCCGACGAATCGTAAATTACCACCAACTCGTCAACCCTGTTTATCAAGCGATAAAAATAGTACGCATACATGGCATCGTGCTCCTCGTAAGAAGGTAAACCAAAGGCTTTTCGCAGGTTATACGGGATAAACGAGTGCGTAGCCGAATTGTTGGGAAGACGCCCTTCGTTGACTGAAAACAGAAACAACTTGCGAAAATCGAGGTTGCGGGTTTCCAAAACACCCATCACCTGCAAGCCCAAAAGTGGCTCCCCCTCAAACGGAATGCTGATGCGTTGCAGGTATTGCGACAAAATCCGATAGAAAAGCGACAACGAAATTTTTGCCGGATGATGTTTTTGCAACGTTTCCTGCAAACGCTGAATAGCCAGATAAACCTGGTATAAATATTCTGCTTCCAAACCGGGATCTGCCTCACTCCCAACCGAGGTTTTCAACCGCTGCGCCAGCAGGCGAATTACATCCAACAAATACGCGGCACAATCGCCCCACGAACCCAATTTCCGAAAAATTAATCCAAGCAACTCATCGGTCCTCAGGTCGGTGCAACGCACATAAATTTTATTTTCACGGTGAATGCCCCGCACAATTTCTTTGCCCTCGGGGCTTGCCAGTAGCTGGTGATTCAGCAGCGCCAGTACCGGTTTATAGTAAAATGCATCTTCGTTCCCAAAATAGCGGTAATTTTTTTGCAGGTCGATCAACAAGTTGATGAAACTAAAAACCGGTGTATTTTGAATGGGATAGCCCATCGTAATGTTGATTTTATTATACTGCGCGCCCGCGGCCGAAACCAGCGGAACCAGCAAACCCTCATCGGCTAAAACCAAGGCAGTATCGTCAAAACGTAATTTTGAATTGTACCGGGCAGCAAACTTCGGATGATGCAATACCTGTGTCTGTGATACTTGTCCCGGTACCGACACAATGCTCACTTTTCGCAGTGCCGGATTGCCACCTTGCAGTTCAAAACCGCCGGGCATAGGGAAAATAACCAGGTTCCGACGGATAAACAAACCTGCTTCGTGCTGCACATCATTTACAAATCCGGGATCAAAATCCCAGAAAAATTCGGCCTTGTGCATTTTTTTAAACTGCTTCATCAATTTTTCTTCAGCGGCATTCAGCGCGTTAAACCCGACAAACCAATACGAAGCGGCATCGAGTAAACTTTCTGTTTGCTCCGTCCAGCCCTCAACAATTTCGCGGTACAGCATCCCCGTGTAGGCTTGGTTTTCGCGGCGCAATTCGCCCCGAAACTGCTGGTACACGCTCGCCAGCTTGCTCCAAATCTGCATAAACTTATCGCGGTTGGCCGATGCCCCGGCTTTACCAACCGAGCCCCAAAATTTTTCGATCGCTTCTTTTTGCTGCGGATTCAGATAATCAAAGCGGCTTTCAATCTCTTTTAAATCCGAAATATTTTGAAATAAGTCACTGGCATTGAGCAGGTACTTATCAATGTCATTGAAATCGTTGAGCAAAATTTCGCCCCAGAAAAAGAAGTCGTCCAAGTCTTCTTCGTGACCAGTTTCCCGCATATAAATTTGGTGGAGCAGCAGAATCTGAGTAATATGGTCTGATATTTGCAAACCCGACAATTTGGAAACAAGTCCGTCGATGGTTAGCACCTCGGGGCCAAGAATTGGCTTTTCAACCAACTCGTTCAGGTAGGCATTGAAAAACACACCGGAACGACGGCTCGGAAAAACCATCGTAATGTGCTCAATTCCTTCGGGATGAGTTTGGTATAAATAGCGGGCAACTTGTTTCAGAAAAGGCTCCATTGCAACTAATTTTTGGATTAAAGATACAAACAAAAAAACGCCGGATTGGAGCTCTTTTTTTAGAAAAAGGATAAGCAATTCAATAAAAACAAATTAGAAACTAAAATTTTCAAAACCATGAAAACACTGTATTTAACGTTGGCCCTTGTAGCGGCCACCCTTTTTGTGAAAGCGCAAACTGCCCTAAACCCTATTGAATCAACCCCCTACATTGAAGTAACCGGCGACGGTGAAATGGAAATAATGCCCGATGAAATTTACCTTCAATTTATGTTGAAAGAACGGGTTGACGGGCGTACCAAAACCGACATTGACAAGCAGGAAAGCGAGTTGAAGAAAAAGCTGAAGGCTGCCGGATTCGACCTGAACAATTTATCGCTGGCCGACGCCTCGTCGGACTATGTGGTAGTGAAACGAAAAAACAAAGATGTACTGGCGTCGAAAAACTACGAAATGAAAATTGGCACAACCGACGAGCTCGCCAAGCTACTCGGCGTGTTGGACGAAGTAAAAGCTGAAGATACAGCTATTGACCGCGTAGACCACAGTAACATGGAGGAACTGAAGAAAGAAGTGAAAATTTTGGCCGTAAAAAATGCCAAAGAAAAAGCCGTTTATTTACTGGGTGCAGTGGATCAAAAGGCTGGCAAAGTGCTATTTATACAGGAGCGCGAAACGTACATGCAGCCCTTTGTACGCAAAACAATGGCCTACAGCATGATTGGCGATGAGTCGGCAGAAATGGCCCCGGTTCCAGAAGATGCTATCGATTTTCAGAAAATAAAACTGAATTACAAAGTATT
>JBKEAN010000271.1:0-31096 GCA_047972415.1 Mangrovibacterium sp. | reverse complement strand
GGAGAAAGAGAAGAAGACTATAAAATGTTTTCATTTTTAATTTATGTGATTTGATTTTATTTCCTTTTTGGATGGTAATTAACTTTTAGCTTTGGAGAACGGTTTATTGGACAAGCAATTCTTCGAGCCGCTGTTTCAACAGTCCGTTCATGGGAGAAGGAGCCGATCCGTCCAATAATTTTCCATCCTTATCAAAAATCAGGACATGAGGCACCGACGATATGCCGTAGCCATTGGCAAATAAGCGTTCGTTATCCAACAATTCCGTCAACTCCGATTTGGCAACAAATTTTTGCCAGGCCATTTCTGATACATCAATTGAAATGGCAACAAAGCTGACCCGCTCTTTCATCTCCCTGGCGAGTTCGTCGTATGAAGGGCGCGCTATTTTGCAGGGGCCGCACCAGGTTGCCCATACATCAACCACCAACATTTTGCCCTTGCAGTAATCCGCAAGCTTCACAATCTCTCCTTCAGGCGTTTTCAAACTGATTTTATTCAGCTTTGCCTGCTCTGCCATAAACTCAAAGTCTTTTTTTACTTGTTCCAACTGCTCGTGTGCATAACCCGACTGGAACAGGTTTATGTAGCGCGTTTCTATCACTTTCAACCCACTACGGTCTTTCTTTGTACGGGCCATGTACAACAAATAAGCCACTTGTATGTCTGGCGATGTTGCATACTCCACGCTTGGCTTTCCCTCTGTTCGATCGTACATCTGATTAAAAGCCCCATAAAGTTGAACATACTCAATGGTGTATTGAAATACATGGAGCAGAACCGGATTCGACAGGCGGTTTTGATTACGGATTCCTCCATACAAATCCTCCGGTAATTCTGTTATCTGGGCAGCAATAAGTGGAATCTGCTTGTGGTATAATTTGAAATAGTTGACTTCGGCATTGACCAAAACCGGTAGCACTTCGGCAAAATAGCCGTCCTTTTTATACTTTCTAATTTCCTTTAAATAGGAAGTTGTATCTTTCTCGAGTTGGCGCTGGGCCTCGTAAAAAGGCGTAATGCGGGATACGTCGCCTGATTTGTCTTTAAAATATTCCACCGAAAGCCTCCTCACCTGCGACGATAATGCACTCCATTTCTCTAAAAAAGCATTCTCCGGGCTTGGTTTTGGTTCAACCAGCGTACTATCCAACACATTGAGCAAAACCGACTGTCCTTTGCGTATATAAAGTTTTTTGTACTCATTTTTTGCATAAAACACCAGGTAGAAAGCCTGTTCACAACTATCGGTGAAGGTCTTTTTCTCACCCTCACGAATTGAAAATTCCTCAACCAGCTTCTTCTGCCCTTGCTCAATCCGATAGATTTGAATCAGTTCATTCGAAGCTTTCCCGTTGAAAAGGATACTTGGCTCTTGCTTTTGACAATACACCGAATAAGAAAATAAAGAAAAGCAGGCTAAAAAAAACACATTTTTAATAAATTTCATCCTAAAACCAATTTACAGATACAACTTATTGATTTACAATCAAAAAACTCCAAATCCGATTCTTCATTCTCTGTACGAAGAAGGATGAATGCCTTGTTATTTGTATTCCAACACATTCATCCCATTTCCGCCTACAGTTTTAATTCACTTGCATGGTTGTTCCATCGGGGCCAATAGCTACTATCTTCATATTTGTTTTATACCCGGTCCATTTTATATTATACAAGGTGCCCGACTGGTAATTCTCGACATGGGCAAGGAAACCGGCATTATAAATTTCAACCCCCACAACATTCTTAAAGTTATACAAGGTTGGGTATCCTCCCAACGAAGCGTAGAAAGTACCTTTGGTTAAAGCGCCCATGGTTACGTACAGCGCTTTATTGTCGTCGATGTAATAATGCAAGCCACCGGGTGCAACTGTTGTTGGCGAATTATTTGGCGTGCCAATATTCCACTTATCAAAGAAAACTGCAAAGTTACGG
Source organism: Mangrovibacterium sp. (assembly GCA_047972415.1). Lineage (GTDB taxonomy): Bacteria > Bacteroidota > Bacteroidia > Bacteroidales > Prolixibacteraceae > Mangrovibacterium. The sequence continues at coordinate 29,161 of JBKEAN010000271.1, read as the reverse complement.
CTAGCCACCTGATTGGTAAAATTGGCCAGGTGAACGGCATAGTCCGAAACCGTTGTCAGCTGCTTCACTTTATAGGTAAGTTGGGCGTAAAAATCGGCTATACCAACAACATCTTTAATATAGCGGTGAAGCTGCCACAAAGGCACCACCTGCGACCAAGCATCGTTGGCTGTAAGATAAGTTACATCGGTAACAATAATATTCTGGAAGGCCGTAGCATAAACTCCTTTTGTTTTCAACACCAACACGCCATATTTCTGGTACACATATTCCAGGGCAAACAACTTCGACGAAACTCCCGACAAGCCCCACAGTTTATTCACATATGGCTCGTATGCTGCCCCAATCTTTTCCAAGGCAGAGAAGAGCGTTTCGTTGTATGAACCGGGGCTTGCAGCAATCGCTTCGAGCTCAGCGTAGGTGAGGTTTACCACCGACTCGAGTGCGGTACCTTGCTCGCTTACAAAAATACCCAAACGGCTCCCAACTTGATACGTTCCAGTGCCAACCCCATAAAAAGTTTGAGCTGCATCAATAATTTCTGTCAAGTTAGCGTTGATGCCTGACAAAACGCTTGCTGAAGCTCCCGCATAGGACACCGGAACAAGCAAGTGGGCCTTATTGGCTAAAATATCAACAATGGCATCGTCGTCCGTTTCCTGGCTTAGGGCCTGTTCAAAACTGTCAACCGTATAAACACCATCTACTGTTCCGCCCGCGATGTGCACTTTTACCGCTACCGGATTTTTAACATACACTTTACCGGTGATAGTCGGTGTCAACTTGTTGACACCTTCCATTAGCGTATATTCTTTTGTTGTTGTTGCATTCTGAACGATCAATGAAGGAGCCGTTCCGGAATACGTTCCAACAAACACAACCACCTCTTCGCCGGCAACCACTTGTATGCCACTGGCATGTTCGTACAGCGAAGCTTTGTAAACTTTCGCAACAGTTCGATCTAACTGGATTGCAGACACATTCATAATCCGTTCGCTTTCGTAAGTCCCGTTATAAAGGTGTTTGGCCAGGTTGCGGTAAAATTGATCCTGAATATTCAAAATCTTATCCATCGTAATCCCGGGCACCAATTCACTACAGGTATTATCGGTGAAGATGTCAGCATACAGGGGACTGGTGGTGTAAAACTCAACTTCGGCACACGATGCTGCCGGAATGGTGCCAGTATCGCCAAACGTGGTCACTACTGTAAATTTTACCTCTTCCACATTCGCCAGCGGTTGAGCCAAGGTGATGAGGGTCGGCTTCAGTTGGTCAAATGTTTTCAATCCGACCAAACTAAACGTTTGAGAACCAACTACCCGGGTGTAAACATTGGCTGTTTTTACCGATTGCTTACTCGACTCGGCTGAGGGGTAGTAAATCAGATAATTCAACTTATCAGTACCTGCATTCAATGTAAACGAGAACTCAATAGGAGCAGTTTCCTGCCAATCGCTTTGAAAATAAGTTTCAAAGTTGCCATCATAGGCTTTGCTGAGATCGAACCCAGCTAGTGTGCTTGTTGCAGCAGAGCCAATGACCGGAATCTGCTTATTGCCCGTCACATCGGCGACATCGAAGGGCTGGTAGGGTTCCAAATCGGCAGACTGAGCCACAAACAAACTGGTGCTGTAAGTTCCGTCAATCTGTTTCAACACGATATCGCTTTCGCGCGAGGCCCCTGAATTGTTGGGCCGGATTTTAATTCGCAGAATCTTGTCCTCACCAACGGTGCTTTTCTCAATTTGAAACCAAGAGGAAGAATTTTCGATATTGAAATCGATATTGCTGACGTAACGAATATCAACCACGGCGGTATCCCTATCCATGAACAAACTATCGGTAGTTAAATAAATCGAAGGTTGGTTCCCGATTTGGATAATATGCAACTGTTTTTCGTAAGGCCCTGCGGTGATGGTGACCACGCTCTCGCGGGAACTCAGTTCAGTACAACTATCCACCGCAATGGTAATCATTTCGTAGTCATTGGCATCGCGGAACTCAGTAGCCGTGTACCAATTCGCGTTGTCGTAAGTGGCTTCCCACGAATCCTCGCTGGTTTTAATTTCTACCGATTTCATTCCTGCGCCTACGTCGAACAGCATCGTATCGCGTGACAACTCCAGGGTATAGTGCTTTTCGCTTACATTCGTAATGTCCTGCTTACAGCTCCAGACAACAAGCAACAAAGCAGCAGACAGATAATATATTATTCTTTGCATTTTCATTCGATTAACGTTTTCATTAATTTATCGTTCTCATCCAAATCGGTGTTGCCGTTGGCTTGATATACACATAGTCTTTTATGCGCCCCGAACCCGTTGTTGTGAAATAGGGTTCCTGCTCCGGTACGTCACCATTCATATTAAACTTATACAACTGGTAATTGCTACCCGATGCTGTTGCCAGCACAAACTTGGTATATTCAAGTTTGTTTATTACACCATCTCCAACCGTGTACCATTCGTTAACACAATCGATAAATGTAATTTCGCTGGGAAGAGTCATTACCAACACTTCCGTTTTTGCCGTGGTGTCGTACTTGTACAGTTTATTCCCAACAGCGAAGAAAATAAGCTTCCGGTGCTGATGAACGCACCACAAACTTGCATTATCAATCTGATAATCAGAAGCCATCAATACATCTCGTTTATTTTGTATCAGGTAGCTATTTTCAAGGTTCTGTGCATTCATGTCAATCAGCATCAAACTGTCCGGATAAGACTTTTTCTGCATCAATGCATACTGATTATAAGCATATGCACCGCTCGCGGTTGATTCGAGAAACAGTAAATTCGATTTTAAATCGGAAGCAAATGCGGTTTGATTGGGATACTCTTTAACAGCCTTTGGCACTGAAGATGAATTCAGGATATTCCGAAATAAACCACTTTTCTGGTCGTAAGTCAGAAAGTTTGCCGCGGCATCCTTCACTCCCCATGAAATGTGGGAATCCATGTAATAGTCGCCAACCATTGCCGGGAAAAAACGGTTTCCGCCATACTCTTTCGACACTGAGTTTACCATAGCAATGTAATAATTGGTGAAACAATACACTTTCCCATCGTTAATTAACATGGTGTTGCGGCTAATCGATTTCAAAGCTTGTATGTTCCTCACCTGGGGTGCATCGCCCAAAAACATGTCATCAAAACGTCCGAGTACTTCAAACTTGTCTGTATTGACGACAACCAAATCTTTTTGGGATGCAAACCGGATAGCGGGAACTGCCACCAATTGGGCATTCTCGTAGTCTTCAATGCGATAACCCCAGTAGTCGATGGTCACCGGCCCTCCTTCGAGATGATCTCCCAGGAGTACGGTCGCCAGATCGGGATAAGTCGTTGCTTCTCCGGTTTGGCTGTCAAAGCCAATCATATCCACATCGGTATTTCCATCGGCTGTTTCCTTCAGTAAATAAATACCGTTGGACATTTTAGAAGTACCTATGGCTTTTGTTGTTACAAAGCTTACGATCCCGGTTTCCTTATTTTCAACCTCGAAGCGGAGGAAGATGTCGCCCGACTGAGTAACTGGTAGTACCAAGTTTTTCTCATCCGAAAAACGAACCATTTTCGCAGCCGATCCACTCCCTGTTTTTATCGACCAGTGATAGTTCAGGTTCCCGGCATCGACATCCGTTTGCGGACCTACAATTGGGCTGATACGAATCGTATCTTCGAAAAGAATCAAATCTCCGAGCGACTCGGGAACTTCATCAATCGTGATATCGGCTATCGGGTTATAATCGTAATTTCCGAGATCGTTAAAACACGATTGCAGGGAAAAAGCGAATAGCAGAAAATATGTTATTTTTTTCATTATTTGTTCGTTTAATTTCTACAACAAAACTTCGTTTTCAATCACACCCATCATCAGAAGAAATAGATTTCCGAGTTCGGGTTCGAGTCATCTTCGCGGAGTTTGTGAAGCCCTTGCAGGGCACGCTCCGCATTGATCCGTTCCAGTTCCATAACGGCCATATTTTTATAGAATACCAGGTATTCTTCAGTCAGTTCGTTGGTGATAAAGTCGTCGTTCCATTTTTTTCCGGTTACATCAATCAACAGTTGGTGCTTCACTTTACCATAGTAGCCCATTACCGAATACACAGTTGTATTTCCAATCATAAAGGCTGTCCAGTTTTTAGGCTGAATAACCTGATCGGACAATGTCAACGTAATTTTTTGGCGAGCTGCATACCCTTGCAAGAAATCGCTTGTTTCCTGTACTTCGAGGGTCAGGCTATAATCGGCCAGTTTGAGGCTTGGGTCGCGCAATACTACCAAGTTGAAAGTACCGTAGAGCGAATCGGCAGGCACTACAAATTGCTGAACATCGTAGCTATTCAAATCGACGTAATGAACACCCGGAACTGCCTGGTTCGGCAGTTCAACAAATGCAGAGTCGATATAATTCCCATATTCATCCTGCTCATATACAAATCCGTAGGTTTTTACTTGTTTTACTTCAAAATAACGATCTCGCGATTCAATATTCCCTGCTATATTCAGCCGGAGGTTGATGGTATCGCGAACTACTTTGGAGCCAGCATAAACGAAAGAGTAAAAGCTATCGAAGTTTCCATCAAAGTGGATATAACTTTCAGAATTCCAGGGTTCGATGGTTTGTTCCTTACACGACGAAAGAAAACCCGCCAGCAACAGGACCAGAAACAGCTGTTTTAATATTATCTTGTTCATTTTCATCCTCTTTAAATTTCGTCGTTAATTGTTCAGGTTCACGTTTACTTCTTCCTTCGGAAGCGGTAATACATAACATTTTTCGGTACAAGTATGCCCACTGTTAGGGATATTGGTCGTCATGTGCCGCTTATAATACCAGAACAAAACCCCTTCGCCGATAAACTCCTTCCGGTATTCTTTAAACAAAATGCTATTTCGCTGAGTTTCGGTGGTAATGCTCACCTGTGGAATGCCCCGGGCAATACAGAACTCGGTGTATAATGCGCTGGCTTGCGCCAGCGAACCACATTCCATTGCGATAAAATAGATTTCGGACAAACGAATAATTGAAACAGAACCACTTCCTGCCGCATATTTCAGCAGGTTCATCGCGGGCTGTTCAAGTCCTTGTACGTTCCGGTTTTCCCACAATTCAAGCCGGATATCGGAAGCCGAATATTCATACAGTTCATTCAGGTATTGAGTAAAGTTGTATAGGGTATTTCGGAAGGCAACAGCCTCAAAATCATCATAAATACCAAAAACGTGTTCGCTCGGGAACAAGTATTGTTTTGCACCAATCGCGTCGAGCGTACCCAGTTCGTATACGGCTGGCGTAGTCGATTTGGCATAAGCAATCACCTCACTGGCTGCATCGTATGCTTTTTGCTTGTCGTCCTCCCACAAATAAATGCGGGCCTGCAAGGCTTTCAGCCCCCAATAATTCAGTCTGAAATCAGATTCAAAGGGCATCCCCTCCAGGAGCGTTTCGGCCTGTTCTATATCGTCAGCAAGCAGTTTCATGTATTCGTTATACACGTAATACTTATTCCTTTCGTAACCGAACGTTGTAACGTAAGGCAAGTAAAGTTTCGCTTGGTTTAGCCTGCTTGGCACCGGTCCCCAAAGACGAATCAAATCGAAATGCAACCAGGCACGTATGGCGAGACATTCGCCCTTTAGCGTTTTATAATCTCCATCTGATAAAAAATCTTGCGTTTCGAGGTATTCCAACATCAGGTTCACATTAGCGATGGTTTTATACTGATTCCGGAAAATCAGGGCAATTTGCGTATCTAAAGTGGTATAATCGTGACTCCTCAACTTCTCTTCTGTCGATTCTGATTTCACGGCCCACTGACCAGCCAAATGCTCAATTGTATTCGACATGAGCTCTCCGTTGTGCCCGTAATTTTTTTCGGACAAGGTATAAATGCCGTACAACGCTCCGTAAAAGCCATCCTTCGATTCGAACATTTCATCTTTTGACAAAGTATCTTCGGGTTGAATGGTTAGCCACTCGGTACAGGACACCAGGACGCTCGCAGTTATAATTAGCAGGTATATTGTTATTTTTTTCATGTGGTACGGATTTTATCAATTAAAAGCCAAATGACAGGGAAACACTGTGTCTCAATGCGTAAGGATAACCGGTACCCCGTTCTTTCTTAATCGTTGAGATGTACAATAAGTCGTTGGTTATATAGCCAATAGCTACACGGGACATGCTTAGGTGCTTTTGTACCCACTCACGCGGCAACAGGTAATCAACCGAAAGGGTATTCAGCGAAAGTGTACGTTCTTTCTGTACAAAACGGCTGGTCATGTAGGTAGGCGATTGGTTGCGCAAGCCTTTGTACTTGGCGTAGTCGCCCGGTTCGCGCCAGCGATCCTCAAAAACACGTTTGTCCACGTTGCGGGTCAGATCGGTTACTTCGACCATCGAAGCAAGTGTTGAGTTATACAAATGAGCTCCAGTCCGGAAGGAGAACCCCATATTCACCCTCAAATCTTTATAAATCCAGTTTGAACTGAAGCGTCCGTTTATCTTTGGTTGCATCAATCCGTAGGGTATCCGGTTAAACTGCGGATAATCATAGGTGACCTGACCTTTTTCGTTGACAAACATTTCCTTGCCTGTTACCGGGTCAATTCCCAACGATGGCACTACAAACAGTGCATTCATCGATTCACCTTCGCGATACAAATAGTTGGGTTCAGTTTTGCCCAGGTTGTTATACTCGTTTGCAAGGCTTATTGCTTTCATCGCCTCCGAGAGTTTTAAAAGCTTGTTCCGGTTATGGGCAATCCCTCCGGTTATAGTCCAACCCACGCTACTTTTCCGGTTCCGGAGAATATTGATTGAAAGATCGACTTCAAGCCCTTGGTTCAACACGTCGCCAAGGTTCTCGGTATATTGTGAATAGCCATTCGACAGTGGCAGAGATACTGATGTAATCAAATCTTCGGTACGTTTATAATAATAGTTGGCGTTCATTGACACCGCATTGCTCCATAAGCCAAGCGTAGTTCCGATATTATGCTGATAGGTGGTTTGCCATTTCAAATCGGGGTTACCGATTTGCTTGATGGAAGTCGCCAAATTGCCGTTATAACGAATGTCGCCGGTCATATAACTGTAGGTAGTCATCGCTTCGTAAGGGCTAAACTGAAGCGACCCGGTTACACCATAAGAATACTTTAAGCGCAGGCTCGATATTTCGGGCAGTTTCTCTTTAAAATAAGGCATTTGGTTAACATTCCAACCCACACCGATAGAATAAAAAGGTGCAAATCGGCTATCCTCACCAAACGACGAAGCTCCATCAATCCGATAAGATAGGTCGGCATAATAACAGTTATCCCAGGTATAGTTTGCATTTGCTGTCAAGCCCACACTACGGGTAGTTCCTTCGCTTCCCGATGGCGCATCGCCGCGATACTTGCTCCCCATTGAGATAAAGTCCATTCGGTCGTGGGCAAAGCCCGTTACCACCATCCCCAAAGATTCGCGTTGACTCTCGCGAATATTCGCGTTTATACCAACATAAATCCGGTGCTTGTCAATAACCTTAGCATAGTTGATCGTCGTTTGTGCATTCACAGTCGAAGACTCGTTGCTACCGTAGGTATATGAACCGCGTAATTTATCATCGGTTACGCCAATGAAGGATGTACTATTCGGAGAAACAAAGGTATCACTGCGACCCAGATTTCGGCTATACCCCAGAGATCCACTGATTTTAAAACTTGGATTGATGGTCCATTCTACCATAAAATTTTCACGAATATTCGTGTATTTCCTTTTGGCAAATCCACTCAATGAAGCATCGTACAATGGGTTATAAACCGGCGACATGACCGGATCCACCAAACCAAATTGCATCGGGATATCGCCATTCTCATCAAAAGGTCTCCAATAAGGATTTAAAGTGGTGTACTGAGAAAAAGAGCCGTACTGCGAATCCGAAGAATTGTTAAACCCTAGCGAGAGAACATTGGTAAATTGAATTTTATTCAGCAGGTAGGTGATGTTTACCGAGCCGTTCATGTTATCGCGATTTGAACCTTTCATGGCTCCAACCGTATTCCTGTATTGAAAACTTAACGAATAACGGAACGCCGGATCCCCCCCACTCAAACTTAAATTGTGGCCCTGCCCCAGCCCAACCTGAACGGGGCGAGACAACCAATAGGTGTCGGTTCCTTCCAGAACTGTTTTCAGCTTTTTGTTATAACTGGCATCCAGCATCAGTTGGGTGTTAAAATCGTCCGATTCGTACAAACCGCCCAGACGTTCAAGTTCGAGCTTTTCCGATGCATTCAGCAAATTGTAACTACGCAGGTCGGGGACTTCCAGTTCGTAACTCCCCCGGTAACTCACTTTCAATTTACCAGCTTTGGGTTTTATTGAAGTCAGTACCACTACCCCATTGGCCCCGCGTGCTCCGTAAATTGCAGTTGCACTGGCGTCTTTCAAAATTGTAATTGATTCAATCTCTTCCTGGTTCAAGTCCATCATCCGTTCCAGCGTAATCTCGAATCCATCTAAGATAAACAGCGGGGTATTCAGGTTAACCCGTTCATCGTCCTGCAAGCTTTCAAGCTCCTGCTCTGTTTTGGAAGGCACACTCGACGTACCCCGGATATTAATCTCAGGCAGCTTGTTGGGGTCAGAACCGTATTCATCGTTAGCAACAATGTTGAAAGAGGGATCGATATTGCTGATTGTCCGGATAATATTCCGGCTTTCGAACTGTTCGAGCTCCACTTTACCAATAAAAGTTGCCGCGCCAGTAAAGCTCTCTTTGGCTTTATTGAAGATACCGGTTACCACCACGTCATCGATCTCCTCAATGCTAGGATCTAGAAGAATGACATAGCTATCCTTTTCTGTCAGGGGTATAAGTTTGGGTTTATAGCCCACCATCGATACCGCAATTCCATCAGCAAAGCTCTCAATATTAATTTTAAACCGGCCGTAAGCATCGGTCGAAGTCCCATAGAGTAATTTATTAGCATGCTGGGCAACAACGTTTACTCCGGGCAATGCTTCCCCTGTTTTGATATCCTTAACAACCCCGGTAATTTGCCGTCTCTGCTGTTGCTGCTTTTGAGGTTCATCTTTGTAAATAATAATCTGCTTATCTTTCAGTTCGAAAGCCAGATCTGAATGTCCGAGGCATTTTTCCAGAATTTTCGACAATTCCGCATTCTTCATGTCTACGGGAACACTCGTAACTCCTTTCACATCTTCTGAGTTATACAGAACACGATACGAGGTTTGACGCGACAAAAGATCTAAGGCCTCCGATAAGGGCACCTGCCCTACTGTAAACGAAAATACCTGGGCCACAGACAGATTGTTCGCGGCCAGCAATAAAGGCGAGAATAGAAGAAAGAATAAGGCATACTTCTTCAATCCTATACATCTCCTTCTAAAAGGTAACCTGTTGTTGTTTTTTTTCATAAAAAAAATTTGGGATTTAAGTTTTCGATGCCGCCCTTTTAAGCGCGGCGGTGATTATTTTGGGTTCTTAACATATACTTTCCGTTCAAGAATATCGAATGAAACGGTTCTGGTTCTCTGGAAGTAGTCGAGCATGGTGTTTGCCGGGGAATTCCGGTCGAGAACTCCGGTAAACTTGAGTTGTTTAAGTTTTTCGCTTTCGTAACTTACATCAATATCATACCATCGTTCCAAGTCTTTCATTATGACATCCAAGTACTCTTGCTTGTATACAAAAAGACCGGCTTGCCAATCAATTACTGTCAAAACATCGGCTATTTTAAGTTCAATATCGCCTTCGGTCATACAACAGGCTTGCTGAGATGGGCGCAGAATAAGTCGCTCACCTGACTTATTTTGGACTTCTACACTTCCACTGACAAGCGTAGTTTGTACCTCGGAAGCCGGCTCGGAGGCGTTTACATTGAATTTTGTTCCCAGAACCCGAATCGAATTTCCCGCAGCATGAACAATAAAAGGATGTTCCGCATCATGCCGAACTTCGAAATAAGCTTCACCTTCAATGGTTACTTCGCGATTTTGCTTCTTAAATGTAACCGGATAATGCATTGCCGAACGGGCGTTCAGCCACACCACACTACTATCCGACAGAACCACTTTATACATCGTTCCGGAGGGGACTGTAATGGTATGAAAAATATCGTGCGTGGCTTGTTCCTGCGAGGCTTCGTCCCGTCCGAAACAACTTACAACCCCACTGGTTAGCAGAAGTTGCTCATCGTTATCCCGAATCAAACTGTCTCTATCTTGACGGATTTTCAGTGTCTCGCCGTTTGATAAGGTCAGGGTCACTTTCTGAGCCACAGGGGTAATTGGAGCGCTTTCCGAGAGTGGTTTATAGTCCCTCATATCGGACTGTAGATAGGAAATCGCAAATGTACTGGCTGCCAACAATACCACTGCAGCAGCCCAGCCCAACCAACGATAACGCCGGGTCTGAATTTGCTGTTCGAATTCGTGCCAGGCTTCCCGATAATCTGCATCATTTTCGGTATCCCGAATGGCATAATACGCGCAGGCTTTCCGGTAGTAAGTCCGGTTAGCTTCCGAATCATTCAGCCAACGTTCAAGATCTTCCCGCTCTTGCTCATTGGCTTGGCCAACTGCTGCTTTCCGCAGAGTTTTCCAACTAATGTATTTTTCTTCTGTGGTCATTCACCTGTAAGAATGGAATGCACCCATTTGGGGTGACACAGGTGAACTATTTTTTTTGAAAAAAAAAGAAAAATGATCTAAAATCGATTATCAGTACAACATATCGACAATCAGGAAAACCATCAAAACATTCAGATTTCGCTCGTTGTATTGCATCCTGAATTTTTGGAACGCCCTTTTCATGTGGGTTTTCACCGTATTGACTCCAATTCCCATTTCCACGGCAATATCTTTATATGACCAACCGTACAAACAATGATAAGCAACCACTTGACGCATTTGTTCTGGTAACGCATCCAGCATCCCTCGAACCTCTTTTATCATTTCTTCGTCATCAAAATCATCCAAATTATAGGCCGACAAATAGGCTTCTTTTAGTTGATCTTTGTGCTTGTCAATTACATTCAGATGCTGAATCCTGGTCAACGCGCGATTTTTAACGCACGAAAACAGATATGAACGCAAGGTGGTTGCAACCTGTATCTCCCTTCCCTGTCGCCACAAATCCAGAAATGCTTCCTGAACCACATCTTTTGCTTCATCACTGTCAAACAGCAAATTTTTCGCAAAATTCAGCAGTGCCGAATAGTGGTCTTTATACATCTCTTCGAAGAAATCTTTCTGATGAGGAATTGTAATCATGCTTCTCCCTTTATCCGCAATTCATCAATCTACCAAAATACGTTTTGCCCAAATCACTCCGCAATGGCACCTTTACTCCTTCCTTTTCCGTTATTTTTCCGACAAAAAGAAACAGAAATAACCAGTTATAATGACACAAATATATAAACAAACCTGTTATATCACGCCTAGTCGGCAGTTATCGGGTATATTCCGTTCAAACATAAACCCTACAAACAAATCAACAAGCGACTAATCACCGGGAATTTCCAGACTTTTTTTCTGCGTATTGAAAACATTTTAACCAATCCCGTGTTTTTTACAGATAATTGATAGTTTTTCGACCTGAACAAATAGAAACAAATAAGTAATTTCAATCTTTTTGTTTGAGATTATAAAATTTGGCAGGGAAAAATTTTCAGTTTAAAATTAAATTTTGATATTTGCAGGAAATCTTTTGGAGATGACAAAAATTAGCACCATTTCTATTCTCGGTATTCTAATCGGTATTCTACTCTGGATGCGCGACTGAGAATGGTATGGGTGTATAGATGATAACAAAATGACATAAAGCCATTCTCAGCAGAGAGTGGCTTTTTTGATGTGAAAAAAAAGTAACAGATTATAAAACAAATCATTTCATCATGAGCGACAGATTGTACATTTTTGACACCACCTTGCGCGACGGCGAACAAGTTCCGGGGTGTCAGTTAAACACAGTTGAGAAGATTGAAGTGGCCAGAGCACTGGAGCAATTGGGTGTCGACGTTATCGAAGCCGGCTTCCCGATTTCGAGCCCGGGCGACTTCAATTCCGTAGTCGAAATTTCAAAAGCGGTAACCTGGCCAACCATTTGTGCCCTCACCCGCGCCGTAGAAAAAGATATTGATGTTGCAGCCGAAGCCCTCAAATACGCCAAAAAAGGTCGTATCCATACCGGTATCGGAACATCTTACTAACATATTCACCACAAACTCAACTCCAATCCTGATGAAATTATTGAGAGTGCTGTACGTGCCGTGAAGTACGCTAAAAAATATGTCGAAGATGTTGAGTTTTACGCTGAAGACGCCGGTCGTACTGAAAACGAATACCTGGCCCGCGTAGTTGAAGCCGTGATTGCCGCCGGTGCTACCGTGGTCAACATCCCGGATACAACCGGCTATACCATGCCGCACGAGTTCGGTGCAAAAATTAAATACCTGATCGACAATGTGAAGAATGTGGACAAAGCCATCCTTTCGACACACTGCCACAACGACTTGGGTATGGCAACGGCCAACACCATCTCGGGTATTATCAACGGTGCCCGTCAGGCCGAAGTAACCATTAACGGAATTGGCGAACGCGCCGGCAACACCTCGCTCGAAGAAGTCGTAATGACCCTGAAAAGCCGCTATGCCGTGCTGGGAATCGACACCAACATCAACACCAAAAACATTTTCAAAACCAGCCGCCTGGTTTCGAACCTGATGAACATGCCGGTGCAACCCAACAAAGCCATCGTTGGCCGTAACGCCTTTGCGCACTCTTCGGGTATCCACCAGGACGGCGTGTTGAAGAACCGCGAAAACTACGAAATTATCGATCCGCTGGAAGTTGGAATCAACGAATCGTCGATAGTACTGACTGCCCGCAGTGGACGGGCTGCGCTGAAGCACCGCCTGGAAGTTTTGGGATACGGCGAATTGAGCAAAGAAAAACTGGACGAAGTTTATGAGAAGTTCCTGCTGTTGGCCGACAAAAAGAAAGACATCCGCGATGACGATGTAATTCTGCTGATTGACGATACCGAAAAGAAAGAACGCCGCATTAAGTTAGACTTCCTGCAGGTAGTCACCGGGAAAGGCTTACACCCGATGGCAACTGTTCAGTTAGATATTGCCGGTGAGAAGTTCGATGCAACCTCCTCGGGGAACGGCCCGGTTGATGCAGCAATTAAAGCCGTAAAGCAAATTGTAAAACGACAGGTTGTGGTGGAAGAATTTTTGATTCAGGCTATTACCAAAGGAAGTGATGATGTGGGAAAAGTTCACATGGAACTGGATCAGGACGGTGTGAAATTCTTTGGTTTTGGCGCAAACACCGATATTATTACGGCCGCAGTTGAAGCATTTCTGGATGCAGTAAACAAGATGAAATAGTAATCATTTTTTTATATGGAAGCGAAAACATTATTTGATAAAATTTGGGATGCCCACGTGGTGAAACAGGTTGAAGGTGGCCCCAATGTATTGTATATCGACCGTCACTTTATTCACGAAGTGACCAGCCCCGTGGCGTTCTTAGGCTTGAAAACGCGTGGGCTGAAAGTATTCCGCCCCGACCAAACCACGGCTACACCCGACCATAACGTGCCGACCATCGATCAGAACCTGAGCATCAAAGACGAATTGTCGCGCAATCAGGTTGACATGTTGAAGAAGAACTGTGAAGAAAACGGCATCACCCATTACGGTTTAGGAACCGACGGACATGGCGTGGTACACATCATTGGCCCCGAAATGGGACTGACCCAACCGGGCATGACCATTGTTTGCGGCGACAGCCACACCTCGACCCACGGTGCTTTTGGCGCGATTGCTTTCGGAATTGGTACCTCGGAAGTGGAGATGGTGTTGGCCAGCCAGTGTATTATGCAGCCAAAGCCAAAGAAAATGCGCATTTCGGTTAACGGGAAATTGGGCAAAGGGGTAACGGCGAAAGACATTGCACTCTACATTATTTCAAAAATTTCGACTTCGGGTGGAACCGGCCACTTTATTGAGTATGCAGGTTCGGCGATTACCGGCCTGAGCATGGAAGGCCGGATGACTTTGTGTAACCTGAGCATTGAAAGCGGTGCCCGTGGTGGCATGATTGCCCCCGACGAAACCACCATCAACTACGTGAAAGGGCGCCAGTTTGCACCGAAAGGCGAAGCCTGGGACAAAGCCGTTGCCTATTGGAAAACGCTGAAGTCGGACGAAGGAGCCCGGTTTGACACCGAGTTGACTTTTGATGCCGCCGACATTGAGCCGATGATTACCTACGGTACAAATCCGGGTATGGGACTCGGCATCAGCCAATACATACCCACCGGAAGCGAACTGGAAGGTACCGACAAAACAACCTTCCTTAAATCATTGAAATACATGGATTTCAACCCTGGTGATGGTATGAAGGGCAAACGGGTTGACTACGTGTTCCTGGGGAGCTGCACCAACGGTCGTATCGAAGACTTCCGCGCTTTTGCCCAATTTGTGAAAGGCAAGCAAAAAGCCAAGGATGTAACCGTGTGGTTGGTTCCAGGTTCGAAAGCAGTAGAAACGCAAATTTTGGCGGAAGGTTTGGACAAAGTTTTTGAAGCTGCCGGAATGGCCTTGCGCCAACCGGGATGCTCGGCCTGTTTAGCCATGAACGATGACAAAATTCCGGAGGGTAAATACGCGGTATCCACCTCGAACAGAAACTTCGAAGGCCGCCAGGGACCGGGTGCCCGCACCTTGCTTGCCAGTCCGCTAACGGCTGCCGCAGCCGCTATTACAGGAGTCATCACCGACCCGAGAGAATTTTTATAGAATATCAGAGTCTTGAATCTTGAAGATTAGAATGTCGAACGAGCGAATTTGAACCCAATGGAAAAAAACAGTTTATCGGTCTTCAAAAGTGAAATGAAAGCACGCACAAAAAAATTTGCACACGATTGTGTCAAATTCTCGCTTGAACTTCCAACCGATGTACTGGGTATCCATATCAAAAAGCAGTTAATCCGATGTTCAACTTCAGTTGCGGCTAACTACAGAGCATCTTGTATCGCCCAAACAGTTCCGACGGTAATCTCAAAGATGAGTATTGCGATAGAGGAAGCTGACGAAAGCGAATTTTGGATTGAATTTGCAAAAGACGAACAAATTGTGTCTACTGAAAAATCGACGATTTTGATGAAAGAAGCACACGAATTGGCGTCAATCCTGATAAAGTCGCGACAAACCCTTCAAGGCAAATGACTTCAATTGATAGCGAATTCTAATATTCTACAATTCTAACATTCAAATCTTAAAAATATGGCTTACGATAAATTTTCAACAATAGTATCGCCGGCGGTTCCACTGGCTATCGAGAATGTGGACACCGACCAGATTATTCCGGCCCGCTTCCTGAAAGCGGTAGAACGCAAAGGCTTTGGTGATAACTTGTTTCGCGACTGGCGCTACGATAAAAACAACCAGCCGATTGCCGATTTTCCGCTGAACAATTCAAGCTACAGTGGCCAAATTTTGGTTGGCGCTAAAAATTTCGGTAGTGGATCGAGCCGGGAGCATGCTGCCTGGGCCATTTACGATTACGGCTTCCGCGTGGTGGTATCGAGCTTTTTTGCTGATATTTTTAAAGGAAATGCGCTGAATAATGGTTTGCTTCCGGTGGTAGTGAGTCCCGCATTTCTGGAAAAAATCTTCGCTGCAATTGAGGCTAACCCAAAAACCGAGTTCGAAGTTGACTTGTCCGGTCAAAGCTTTACCATCAAAGCTACTGGCGAGTCGGAGCAATTCGACATCAACCCCTACAAGAAACACTGCCTGCAAAACGGGCTCGACGATATCGACTATCTTGTGAGTTTGCACAAGGAGATTGACGCATTCGAAAAACAAAGCTGAAAGGCAGAAAGAATACAAGGATGACGGGAAATTCAAACGACTTTGTTAACCGCCAACTTCAGATAATGGACACCACCCTTCGCGATGGTGAACAAACATCGGGGGTATCGTTTACCGACACCGAGAAATTGAGCGTTGCCAAAGTTTTGCTGGAAGACGTAAATGTGGATCGGATTGAAATTGCATCGGCACGCGTGTCGGATGGCGAGTTTAGCGCAGCAAAACGAATAATGGAGTGGGGGGCCGAAAAAGGGCACCTGGATCGGATTGAAATACTGGGTTTTGTTGACGGGAAAACTTCGCTCGACTGGATAAACCGAGCCGGCGGAAAGGTGCTAAACCTGCTTTGCAAAGGCTCGCTCAACCACGTGACCCATCAGTTGCGCAAAAGTCCCGAAGAGCATATTGCCGATATTCAACGTTCGATCGACTACGCCACCGAGCTGGGAATTGCCGTGAATGTTTACCTGGAAGACTGGTCGAACGGGATGCGTAATTCGCGCGATTACGTTCATTTCATGGTGAAAAACCTGAAGACGATGAACATTCGGCGGATTATGCTACCTGACACGCTGGGGATTCTGAATCCGGACGAAACCTACGATTACTGCAAAGAGATGATTGACAGCTACCCCGACGTGGCCTTCGACTTCCATGCGCATAATGATTACGATTTGGCCATTGCCAATGTGTTTCATGCACTGAAAGCCGGAATCGATTGCGTACACACCACCGTAAACGGTTTGGGCGAACGCGCCGGAAACGCACCGCTGTCGAGTGTCATCGCGACGGTGAAAGACCATCTGGGCATGAAAACGAAGGTGAATGAAAGCATGCTGAACCGGGTATCGAAAATTGTGGAAAGCTTTTCAGGTATTCGCATCCCCACCAATAAACCACTAATTGGCGAGTTTGTGTTCACCCAGTGCAGCGGAGTCCATGCCGATGGCGACAATAAAAACAAGCTTTATTTTAACGACTTGCTGCCGGAGCGCTTCGGACGGCAGCGCGTGTATGCACTGGGAAAGACCTCGGGTAAAGCCAACATTAAAGCCAATCTGGAAGATTTGGGCATTGAGCTGAGTCCAGATGCACTGAAAAAAGTGACCGATCGGGTGATTGAACTGGCCGACCACAAAGAAACCGTCACCGCAGAAGACCTCCCCTACATTGTGGCCGACGTGCTGCAAGAAAGCGTGGAGCAACGCATTACAATCAACAATTACATGCTGTCGTACGCTTTGGGGCTGCGCCCGTCGGCAACACTCAGCATTAGCATCAACGGGAAAAGTTACGAGGCTTCATCCTCGGGCGATGGTTTGTACGATGCTTTTATGAATGCCTTGAAAACCATTTACAGTCGCCTGAAGAAACCCTTCCCAATCTTGCTCGACTACGCCGTGACCATTCCGCCCGGTGGTAAAACCGATGCTTTAGTTGAAACGGTGATTATTTGGGAGCTCGACCGCGAATTTAAAACCCGCGCACTCGCCCCCGACCAAACCGCTGCGGCCATTAAAGCCACCGTGCGTATGCTCAACATGCTCGAAAATGGCAATGCAGAGACAAAGGAAAGCGAATCATAAATCTTTGAAACGATTATAAAATGAAGTTGAAATTAGCTGTTCTCCCCGGAGATGGGATTGGCCCGGAAATTATCGACCAGGCAATGAAAGCAGTGAAAGCAGTTGCTGCAAAGTTTAATCACGAGTTGGAATACGAATTTGGATTGACCGGCGCAACCGCTATCGATCAGGTGGGCGAGCCCTACCCCGAAGCCACACACGAATTGTGCATGGCCGCCGATGCCGTTTTGTTCGGTGCTATTGGCGATCCCCGGTTCGACAACAACCCGAAAGCAAAAGTACGCCCCGAACAAGGCTTGCTGGCGATGCGCAAAAAGCTGGGTTTGTATGCCAACATCCGCCCGGTTGAAACCTTTGACTCGTTGCTGCATAAATCGCCCCTGCGCCGCGAGTTAGTCGAAGGTGCTAACTTTGTAGCTATCAGGGAACTCACCGGCGGTATTTACTTTGGCGACAAAGGCCGAAAAGACGACGGCAACACCGCCTACGACCTCTGCGTTTATACCCGTGCGGAAGTGGAACGCATTCTGAAACTGGCTTACGAATTTGCCGCCAAGCGCAATAAAAAGCTAACGGTGGTTGATAAGGCCAATGTGCTGGAAAGCTCGCGTTTGTGGCGTGAAGTGGCTCAGGAAATGGCGCCAAACTATCCGGATATTAAAACGGAATACATGTTTGTTGACAATGCCGCCATGCAGATTATTCAATGGCCGAAAAACTTCGATGTGATGGTGACCGAAAATATGTTTGGTGACATCCTCACCGACGAGGCCAGCGTAATTACCGGTTCGCTGGGGCTGTTGCCATCGGCTTCCATCGGAATCCACACCTCGGTTTTCGAACCCATTCACGGATCCTACCCGCAAGCTGCCGGTAAAAACATTGCCAACCCAATCGCGACTATTTTGTCGGCTGCCATGCTCTTCGAATATGCTTTCAACCTGATGGAAGAAGGAAAACTAATTCGCGATGCGGTTGCCGCATCCATGGACGAAGGCATGGTAACGGTTGACATTGCCGAAGGCAAATCGTACACCACCTCGGAAGTGGGCGACTGGATTGCCCGCTGGATTGCCAAAAACTAAGTTCGATAGCAAACGAAAAGCTGTTCGGAAAAGACGCGAAAACCTCTTTTTTGAACAGCTTTTCCGCTGAAGGATTGACCAGGAATCAGGAAAGGTACTGATTGACTGAGAACCGGAGGATACACCGAGTTGCCAGTGCCATGCACCAAACCGGATTGCAAATAACTGTTATACCCTTTGGATTTCAACGCCTAACAATTCAACCCTCAACAAAAGCACCTAAGCTATTCCGCTTTTGGCTGGCGTTCAACTTTTACATTCACGGCCATCATCCCTTTAGGCCCCCGTTCAAGTTCGAACTGTACGGCATTGCCTTCAACAATGGGTTCGGTAATATTATTTACATGCACAAAAACACTCTCGCCGCTTTGCTTGTCGCGAATAAAGCCATAGCCTTTTGACTGGGTGAAATAGCTCACCGTGCCTTGCCTTATTTTATCTTCGGGGGCTTCTTCGGCCGCTTTTGGAACGCTGATGACGATATCTTCAATATTGACCTCGGTACGCATGGCCGGATCGGGTGGTGAATCCATAATTACGCCGTTTTCGTCCACCCAAGCAATCATATCGTCCAAACCGTTGGGCTTGTCCCCGTCTTTACGTGCAATGCGTTTGGCTTCCTTCTCCTTCCGCTTTTTTTCTTTCTTGTTTCGGATTTCCTTCTTCTGAAATGTTTCTTGCGATCGACCCATATATGCTTGTTTTAGCGGGCAGCGACAGAAAGGCGGAAATGAAAATTGAATCCTTCAGGATAAAATCATCGAATCAGACTATTTCGATGCACTGTCAACGGTACCCGGTGTTAATATTCAAAAAAAACAGATTCAAAAATGAGCAAGACGGCACTAATCAATTCGGATGCATCAGCACGGGTGTACAACCCAATTTTAAATCGGAATAGCTCAAAGATAGACAAATAAATCAGATTCGGGAGCCGATTTCTATTTTGCCCGGTTGCTCCTTGTCATCCGGCGGCTTTTTCAACCCAATTTCCGGGGTTTACTTTTGTTTTTATAGTTTTAAGCCGAAAAATTTCTTTTTGAATGAAAAAGCCTGAGAAAACAAACGCTTCACGATTGCTCGATACGGCAAAAGTCCCGTACGAGCTAATTTCGTACGAGGTTGACGAAACCGACCTGAGTGCAACCACGCTGGCCGCAAAACTAGGACAGAATATCCGGCAGGTTTTTAAAACGCTGGTAGTACGCGGAAGTGCCAGCAGCGTATTTGTTTGCGTGGTTCCGGGCGATGCGGAGGTGGATCTGAAACTGGCTGCCAAGGCTTCGGGAAACAAAAGTGCCGAAATGGTTGCGATGAAAGAACTGCTTCCGCTTACCGGTTACATCAGGGGTGGCTGTTCGCCGCTTGGGTTGAAAAAGCCCTACCCTATTTTTATCCATCAAACTTGCCTTGCTTTCGATTTCATTCTTATAAGCGCAGGCAAACGCGGTTTGCAACTAAAACTTCAGCCAACCGACCTGATTCGGGTTTTGGGAGCAACAATAGCTACACTTTGCACTGATTTTAAATAAATTACATTCGCTTCCATTTCGTTTTTGCACCAACGAATAATATTAGCTAATCGTTAAATCGGTTCGGTTTACTTTCAGGATCTGTAGCTTGGCAGTATTTTGCGGGCCAAAGCACTGAAAACAATTTGTAAATTAGATGACACTCCGTGGTTCGGATGTCGAAAACAGACCAGTATGTCACCGATGAAATTTATAGCTGAACCGTTTGAACGGTTCTTTAAACAGGAAAGCTCGTCGAGCATCCTGCTGCTGGGGGTAACCTTGCTGACTTTAATTGTGGTTAATGTTGGGTTTTACGATCCGTACTTCAACCTGTTACACCAAAAACTAACCTTTGGGGTTGGCGATTTTGTATTGTCTAAATCATTGATTTTGTGGATTAACGATGGGTTGATGGCCATTTTCTTCTTTGTTATCGGGCTCGAAATCAAACGCGAAGTGTTGCTTGGCGAACTTTCGTCGGTCAAAAAAGCAAGCTTACCCGTATTTGCAGCCTTGGGCGGAATGCTTGTTCCTATTATCCTGTTCCTGTCGCTCAACAAGCTGCCCGAGACCCAACAGGGATGGGCTATCCCCATGGCCACCGACATTGCCTTCACCCTGGGTATTCTGAAACTACTGGGGAAGAGGGTACCGTACGCGCTCAAAATATTTCTTACAGCCTTTGCCATTGTCGATGACTTGGGTGCTATTTTAATCATTGCCGTATTTTACAGCAGTAACCTTCAGCTAACGCTAATTCTGGTGGCCTTGCTCATTTTTGCTTTTCTTCTGGTACTCACTCGCCTTGGTTTATTCAACAAATACATTTACTTCCTGGCCAGCATTCTTATCTGGGTTTTGTTCCTGAAGTCGGGAATTCACGCCACGATTGCCGGCGTATTGGTTGCGTTTGCCATCCCAATCCGCAAAACAATAAGACTGAACCATTTCCAGGAAGAAATGCAGGAGGCCATGAGGGAACTTAAAAGTATTAACAGCAAATTGCGTTTGCGCTATCTGTTAAACCACGATCAACTGGGGGCGATAAATACCATGCAGGATTTAACTGAGCAAATCCAATCGCCACTACAACAACTCGAAAATAAATTACATGGCTGGGTTGCTTTCGTTATTATGCCCATTTTTGCATTTGCCAACGCCGGGGTTGTTATCGGCACCGAAAGTTTTGCAAATTTTCATCTGTCGGCTGTCATCGCCATAAGCCTTGTACTTGGCAACACAATCGGTATCGGGTTGTTTTCGTACGCAGCTATTAAGTTGAAGTGGGCGGCATTGCCTGAAAACACCAGTATGAAGCAATTGTTTATTACAGGCATACTGGGAGGTGTTGGGTTTACCATGTCGCTGTTTATCACCAACCTGTCGTTTGCAGAACAAGCTTTTATTGATGCCTCCAAAATTGGAATCCTCATTGGGTCGGTCGTTGCCGGAATTGCAGGCTACTTCCTGTTAAAATTAACACTGAAATAAACCGTTTAACTTGAGTGCAAAAAAGTTTCTCCAAAAATTTCGGTGTAATCATCCAAATCCCCGTAATCCAGACAGGCTTCTTCGGGGGTAATAATTTGCTCCTCATTCTTAATTTCCTCCTCCAACATCTGAGATGGAGCGCTACCATTTTGATAGATAACTGAAGGTTCTGAAAGATGTGTTCCCATAAAAATTTGCGTTAATTCAATATTTAATAATCGGTCCGTAAAAAAATCGAAAACGTAACAGAGTTTCTGGTTTTTTTGAGCCAAAACTTGTTGCAGCGGTGTGCGATCCATTACCAATTTGTGTGGTTTGTCCCAACCCATGTCCAATTGGGTTATCTCTGTTTTTTGTCCACAGTTTGTGCCCGAAATAAAAAACGAAGCCAGCTGGTTGGGTTCAAAGCAACAATTGTTTTGCAACAACCGGTGCAAATCCGCAAAAGTGTCATCCGAATTCATGGCCGCAAGCAGCATGAAATCATTTTTTTCGGTTGATGTAATTTTAAATTGGTATAACATTGGTTATAAATGAATCTGAAGTTTTCAATACTTTTTTCTTTCGGTTTAGCACACAAACAGGTTAAACGACGATGATTCGAGAAAGGTTAGGTAATAAATGTTAAAAAATATTAACTATACATTATCTTATCGCAATGCCCAGTTACGGAGTGTTTTATGGAAGAATTAGTTATCAACAACAATCTTTCCGGGATATGTTTTTATTATCATAGTTTTATTTTAAAGGCATTGTTTTGCCGTGTTCTGCCGGTTATCCCATCTTTTACTGGCGTTTTTTTGTCTATATTCGAAAGGTTTTTGGGGTGTTATTTATTTCGGAAACTGACATTCTGAATGCCCTTCATTTTTAAATATTTTGAAGCTATGCGTTACAGTACGCTTTTAATCGAAAACCTGAAAATTGCCCTCCACTCTATCCGGACAAATTTGTTGAGGTCGGCGCTCACCATGCTGATTATTGCTATTGGCATTACGGCGCTTGTTGGCATTTTAACGGCAATCGACTCCATTAAAACATCGATTACCAAAGAGTTTACGTTTATGGGGGCCAACACGTTTACAATTACTTCCAGGGGGATGCAGATTCAGGTTGGCCAAAACCGGCAGCGCGCCAAGAATTACAACTATATTAACTATTATCAGGCAATCGATTTTAAGTCGCGGTTTCAGTTTCCGGCAATGGTTTCGGTTTCGGTGAACGGAACAGGCACAGCTACAGTAAAGTACGGGAGCAAAAAATCGAACCCGAACGTGTCGGTAACCGGAGTGGACGATAGCTATATTTACACGTCGGGTTTTGAACTGGATAAAGGTCGCAATATTTCGGAACAGGACATTGCCCTTAACCGGAATGTGGTGTTACTGGGCGACGGCTTAGTACGGCGTTTTTTCGAGAAAAATGAAAACCCGGTTGGAAAAGAAATCAGGGTTGGAGGAGGACGTTACCTGGTAGTAGGCACTTTGGCCCCGAAAGGTGGCGGTTTTGGTGGCGTTGGCGACGAACTTTGCCTGATACCATACTCGAATGTGCGCAATTACTTCTCGCGGCCAAACATGAATTTCAATATACAAGTGAAGTGTAACGACCCGCAATATATGGAAGCGGCAATTGGCGAAAGCGAAGGCTTGTTCCGCATTATCCGCGGGCTGAACCCCACGGACGAATCGGACTTCAATATTGATAAAAGCGACAACCTGGTGCAAATGCTGCTCGATAATATTGGTAAAATTACCCTGGTGGCAACCATCATCGGGCTTATCACATTGCTGGGGGCCGCCGTTGGGTTAATGAATATTATGCTGGTTTCGGTAACCGAGCGCACCCGCGAAATTGGGGTACGAAAAGCCATTGGCGCCAACTCGCGCTTAATCCGTCAGCAATTTTTGATTGAAGCAGTTGTTATTGGCCAACTGGGTGGGCTGCTGGGAATTGTACTGGGCATTTTTACCGGAAATATCGTGTCGTCGCTCATAGGTAGCGGGTTTATTATTCCCTGGTTTTGGATATTTGGCGGTGTATTAATTTGTTTCGGGGTAGGCCTGGTGTCGGGCTATTACCCGGCAAAAAAGGCATCGAAATTGGATCCGATTGAGAGTTTGCGTTACGAGTAGGAATGCACAGAATTTGTTCCAGTAACAGCGACCAACAAAAATAAAGGGCACCCGTTTGGATGCCCTTCAATATTTATTCCGGGTTTCAGAATTATTTTACTGAATCCATGTATTCGATCAATTCGCAAACTTTTGCCGAATAACCCATTTCGTTGTCGTACCATGATACAACTTTTACGAAAGTAGGCGACAATTGAATACCTGCGCCAGCGTCGAAGATTGACGTGCGGGTATCGCCAATAAAGTCGTTCGAAACAACTTGGTCTTCGGTGTAACCTAAAATGCCTTTCAATTCGCCTTCTGAAGCTTCTTTCATAGCCGCACAGATTTCGGCGTAAGTAGTCGGTTTTTCCAAACGGGCAGTCAAGTCAACTACCGATACGTCAGGAGTCGGAACACGGAAAGCCATACCAGTCAGTTTACCATTCAACGAAGGGATAACTTTGCCTACGGCTTTAGCAGCACCGGTTGACGAAGGAATGATGTTTTGGCTTGCACCGCGACCACCTCTCCAGTCTTTCGACGAAGGCCCGTCAACAGTTTTTTGAGTGGCTGTGGTTGCGTGAACGGTTGTCATCAACGCTTCAATGATACCGAATTTGTCATGCAACACTTTAGCAATAGGAGCCAAGCAGTTGGTTGTACACGACGCGTTTGAAACGAAGTTCATATCGTTTTTGTATGAAGTGTGGTTAACACCCATTACAAACATCGGGGTATCGTCTTTTGACGGAGCAGACATGATTACTTTTTTTGCACCAGCGTCGATATGGCCCTGAGCTTTTCCTTTTTCGAGGAACAACCCTGTTGATTCAACAACATAGTCGGCACCAACAGCGCCCCAGTTAATGTCAGCCGGGTTCTTTTCTGCAGTAACGCGGATTTCAGCACCGTTTACAATCAGTTTGCCTCCTTTTACTTCAACAGTACCTTTAAAAATACCGTGGGTAGAGTCATATTTCAGCATGTAAGCCATGTAGTCAACATCGATCAAGTCGTTGATAGCAACTACCTGAATAGTACCTTTTGCAATAGCTTGACGGAAAACGAAGCGACCGATACGGCCAAATCCGTTAATACCGATTTTAATTTTTGACATAGTTGAAAGTTTAATAATTAATGAACGATTTATTCTTTGATTTACTAGCTCTTTTTTTTAAGCCATACAAAATAACGAACTATATTCATAATGGTCAAATATTTTAATTTCCTTTTCATGTTTTAGGCATCAGTTTAAAATTCAGTTAATGTTGATTTTTTTTGACGAATACCTTGCGGTGCCGGGCTTAGCGGAATGGGACTCCGGTGGCTTCGGTTGTGGCTGGCAATAGGGAAAATAAAAAGTAGTTTTGCACTTTAACGTTAAACGTTGCGAATATATTGAAAAGGGTATTTGAATTTAGTACAACTGGTTTATCCCGGTATTTTTTGAATAGGCAGGGCATTCACAGGTTTTGCATGACGAAAGCGAAAGAACCGTCACAATGGATATTCCGATTGTAAATAGCCAAAACACCGAAAGGCGGTATTTTGGCCGATTTGCTTTTTGCCGACACCACTGTGCCCGTTTTATGACAGGAACAGGCTGTTTTGCCCGATTTGCAGATAGTTGCTTCTTCATTGAATGTCCTCTCTCTTCCCCTTGTATCGTTTTACTACTTGGTAAAAACAGAAAAAGTCGTCAATTATTGTTCATGTACATTCCTTTTGATTTTAATTTTTGCTTTTCCGTTCGGGTGCTGTGCCTTACCTTTAGCGGCAAAAATTGAACGCAATGATGGATACGATTTTTCAGCACCGGACAATCCGGCAATACCATTCAGCCCCGGTTGATGAAAAACTGTTGGCTCGTATTGTTGAGGCAGGCACACGGGCTTCCACTACGGGTAATATGCAGCTGTACAGTGTGGTTGTAACCACAGACGAAACGCGTAAGGCTGCGCTTGCCCCGCTTCATTTTAACCAGCCTATGGTAAAACAAGCGCCCGTTTTGTTAACAATTTGTGCCGATTTGAACCGCTTTAACCGTTGGTGCGAACTTCGGAATGCCGATGCAGGGTACAACAACCTTTTGTGGTTATTGAATGCAGTAATGGACGCCAGCTTATTTGCACAGAATATTTGTTTGGCCGCCGAGTCGCAAGAACTGGGTATTTGTTATCTGGGAACGGTACTGTACAACGCGCCCGAATTTAGTAAAGAGCTGAACCTGCCCAAAGGGGTGGTGCCCCTTACTGCAATTACCCTTGGCTACCCGGCACACAGCCCCGCGCTAACCGATCGCCTTCCGTTGGATGCGGTGTTGCATTTTGAAGAATACAAGCCGAATACCGGGGAGCGCATAAACGAATTGTACCGTGAAAAAGAATCGCTGGAAAGTTCGGCGCGTTTTGTGGCCGAAAACAACAAGGAGAACCTGGCGCAAGTGTTTACCGATGTACGCTATAAAAAGGCTGATAACCTTTACTTTTCCGATAAACTAACCCTCTTTTTACGGGAGCAGGGCTTTGCTTTGTAAATAAACGGGAGGTATTTCTTTTGCCTCTGAACGCGAAAAGCAAGCTACTTTTTCAACCAGGGTTTTCAAGCCGACGGGTTTTACAAGGTAATCGCTGGCACCATGCTCCAAACAACGAGCCCTGTCATTTTCGGTATCGGAGGTTGTAAATACCATGATTGGAGTCTGCCGGTTGCAAACGCCCTCCATGTTGCGGATGCGCAAGGTGGCTTCGGCCCCATCCATTACAGGCATCCACAGATCCATGATAATTAAATCGTAGGTATTGTTAGCAGCTTTCCGAACCGCTTCTTCTCCATCGCCGGCAGTGTCAATCGAATGGATTGTCTGCAGCGCCAACTGAACAAACTTTTGATTGATGGGATTATCATCAACAACTAGTATTTTCAACACGTTCCCTTTTTAGAATTTACCTCGGGATAAAAGTAGATGTAATCATTCCGAAAATAAATTAATTTTGCTAACCGATATGCTGGCTTGGCTAGTTTGAAGTAAGAGTTTGTTAAGATTTCAAATTTATGAGTAAACTATGAGCGACGACAAGAAGATTATTTTTTCGATGTATAAGGTAAGTAAAACTTACCCTCCGCAGAAACAAGTTATCAAAGACATTTCCCTGTCCTTTTTTCTGGGTGCCAAAATCGGGATCATCGGGTTGAACGGTTCCGGTAAATCTACTTTGCTGAAGATTATTGCCGGTCTGGAGAAATCGTTCCAGGGAGAACTTGTTTTTTCACCGGGTTATTCGGTTGGGTACCTGGAGCAGGAACCTCACCTAGACCCAACTAAAACGGTAAAAGAAATTGTGCAGGAAGGCGTACAGGAAATTGTTGACGTACTGAAGGCCTACGAGGAAGTGAACGAGAAATTTATGGACCCGGCCGTGCTGGAAGACCCTGATAAAATGGATGCCCTGATAAACGAGCAAGCCAAATTGCAGGAAAAAATAGACCACTACGATGCCTGGAACCTGGATGCCAAACTGGAACGTGCCATGGATGCGTTACGGTGCCCGCCCGGAGATCAGCCGGTGAGCGAGCTTTCGGGTGGCGAACAGCGCCGCGTGGCCCTGTGCCGGTTGTTGCTGAAGGAACCGGATGTGCTCCTGCTCGACGAGCCAACTAACCACCTCGATGCCGAATCGGTGCAATGGCTGGAGCTTCACCTGCAACAATACAAAGGAACCGTTATTTGCATTACCCACGACCGCTACTTCCTGGACAATGTAGCCGAGTGGATACTGGAGCTCGACCGTGGTGAGGGAATTCCATGGAAAGGAAACTATTCGTCGTGGCTCGAACAAAAATCGAAGCGCCTGGCGATGGAAGAAAAGCAACAGTCCAAACGCCGCAAAACATTGGAGCGCGAGCTGGAGTGGATAAAAATGGCGCCAAAAGCCCGTCATGCCAAAGCCAAAGCCCGTTTGACCGCTTACGATCAGTTGCTGAACGAAGACGTGAAACAAAAAGAAGAAAAGCTCGAAATATTTATCCCCAACGGCCCGCGTTTGGGTGAAAAAGTAATTGAGGCGCATGGCGTTACCAAAGCTTTTGGCGACCGTATTTTATTTGAAGGCCTTGACTTTGTTCTGCCGCCAAACGGTATTGTGGGCGTAATTGGCCCAAACGGTGCCGGAAAAACGACCCTGTTCCGTTTAATAATGAAACAGCTACAAGCCGACAAAGGTACTTTTGATGTGGGCGAAACAGTGAAACTGGCCTATGTTGACCAGTCGCACAAAGCTATTGATGCCAACAAAACGGTATACGAAGTGGTATCGGGCGGTGCCGACCTCATCAACCTGGGCGGACGCCAGGTAAATGCCCGGGCTTACGTGTCGCGTTTCAACTTTAGCGGTTCCGACCAGGAAAAGAAATGCGGCATCCTGTCGGGTGGCGAGCGCAACCGTCTGCATTTGGCTATCGCCTTAAAAGAAGAAGGAAACGTATTGCTGCTCGACGAGCCAACCAACGACATTGACGTGAACACGCTTCGGGCACTAGAAGAAGGCTTGGAAGCCTTTGCCGGTTGCGCTGTTGTGATCTCGCACGACCGCTGGTTCCTCGACCGTATTGCCACACACATTCTGGCATTCGAAGGCGAATCGCGCGTGTATTTCTTCGAAGGCAGCTACTCGGAATACGAAGAAAACAAAAAGAAACGCTTGGGCGACGAAGGCCCGCACCGCATTAAATACAAAAAACTGGTCGAATAGATTAGGCTCGTTTTGACGAAAAAATAGCTGTTCAGATTCACGTTTGAACAGCTTTTTTGTTTGTCTCATTGATGTAGCGGAAAAAGAAAACAACCCCGAAAAAACGGGTGCTTACGTGTTCGGCAGCATGGTCAAGGCTTCCGTACCTCATGGTTAAGGCTTCCACGCCGCGTACTAAGTGCTTACATGGCGTGTGGTCAAGGCTTCCACGCCGCGTGGGGGCATAAGGCCACGGCACCCAATAGCCCTAAGGCAACAGCGTTGTACCTTATAAGGCGCAGCGCCGTTGCCTTATTCGGATTCATTTTTAATGGAGTAGGCTGATGTTTTATGGGATGAAAAAGAGTAAGTTAATTTGTTTAACTGTTTTTTAGGAAAATTTACAGTTTGATGATTTAATTTTGATGGTTCCCAAAATCGAATTCAACCTAAAAATACAACTGGTTATGAAACGCACCTTTTTACTTTTGGCTCTGGTTTTTGCCATTGGAACGGCACAGGCGCAAAATACCAATAAGGCCAATAACCCGAACGAACGCTCCAATGTAACCAAGGAGTACGACGAGCAGGGAAATCTTATCCGTTACGATTCGACCTATGTAAAAAGCTGGTCGTCGGGCGACTCAACACTCAACCCGGCCGATCTGGAGGCGATTCAAAAACAAATGGAACAGGTGTTCTCCGGTTCGTTTTTCGGTGGTCCGGC
>JBKEAN010000270.1:0-20521 GCA_047972415.1 Mangrovibacterium sp. | reverse complement strand
CTGGTGCCCGCCCGGCGCCAGGTGGGAAAACCTGGAGTGTAGCCACGAGTTGTACAACAGTGGGCACTTGTTTGAAGCCGCTGCGGCGCACTACCTGGCCACGGGGAAGAAAAACCTGCTCGATATTGCCACCCGCAATGCCGATTTGCTGGTGCGTGTTTTCAATACCGAGCACCCCAACCGCGTTCCGGGCCACCAAATTGTAGAAACAGGCCTCATTAAACTCTATTTTATTACAGGCAACGATGATTATCTGAAGTTGGCGCGCCATTTTTTGGACGTGCGCGGCAATAGTACCCTGCGCGAACTGCATGGCCCCTACACCCAGGACCATATGCCGGTAACGCAACAAACCGAGGCGGTGGGCCACGCCGTGAGGGCGGCCTACATGTACGCGGGGATGACCGATATTGCCGCCCTTTACAACGATACGGCCTATACCCAGGCCGTTGATGCCATTTGGAACAACATAGTGGACAAGAAAATGTACCTCACCGGCGGTATTGGCTCGCGCCACGACGGCGAAGCCTTTGGCGATAACTATGAGCTGCCAAACCTTACCGCTTATAACGAAACCTGCGCCGCTATTGCCAACGTTTACTGGAACTACCGCATGTTTTTGTTACATGGCCACGCAAAATACATGGATGTGCTGGAGCGTAGCCTCTACAATGGCGTGTTGGCCGGCGTGGGTACCGACGGTAAAAGCTTTTTTTACCCCAACCCGTTGGAGTGCGACATGCACTACGGCTTTAACCGCGCCGGTACACTCACCCGTCAGCCCTGGTTCGACTGTTCGTGCTGCCCCACCAACCTGTGCCGCTTCATGCCCTCGGTGCCGGGCTACATTTACGCCCACACGGCCGGCCGGCTCTTCGTTAACCTCTTCATTCAAAGTAAAACCCAGGTACAGGCTGAAGGGAACCCGGTGGTGCTAAGCCAAACCACCAACTACCCTTGGAGTGGCGAGGTGCGCATAAGCGTTTCGCCCGCCACCGAAAGCAATTTTACCCTCTGTGTGCGCATACCGGGCTGGGCGCGAAACCAACCCGTGCCCTCCAACCTGTATCGTTACACCAATGCGGCCGATGTGCCGGTGCCCATTACCATTAATGGCCAACAAACCAACTATACCACCGAAAACGGTTATGCCAAGTTGTCGCGCAATTGGAAACCGGGCGACGTCGTGGCCTTGAGCTTCCCGATGGATGTACACAAAGTGGCCTCGAATGAGCAGGTACAAACCAACAAAGGCTTGGTGGCCCTGGAGCGCGGCCCTATGGTGTATTGTGTTGAGGGGATGGACAACCCCGATGTGGATAAGCTGGCAGTAAGCCCCGAAACACAGTTCAATAATTTCTTTAAGCCCGACTTGCTGGGCGGAATTGAAGTAATTGAAGCCACCAGTGCCACCAACGGCAGCTTTACGGCCATCCCCTATTACCTTTGGGACAACCGTGGCGCCAATAAAATGAAGGTTTGGCTCCCCAGCTACTAAAATAGTTTACACAGTACCAGTATAAAAAGCCCCAGGTGCGGGGCTTTTTTCGTTTTGGGCACGTTTATTTGGCAAACAACAAACTTGTACGCCAAAACAAACACTTTTTATTTCGATAGTGCAATGTATATTTTGGATTGATATATGTTATTTTTCAATACAAACGACTATTTATTCAATAAAGGTGGTTTTATTTTCAATTTTCACTCTATTTTTCGAAATAAATAAGAGTTAACTAGCAATATAAACTATTTATTTTTGGAATATACCGGTAGTGAAGTCAATTTGAATAGTTTTTTTTTGGTTGTTATGGTTAATTTTTCAATTAAAACCATTAATTTTAACAACCGAGAAAGCATACACCTAAAACAAAGCCGTTAACGATGCTCACCTTCAACTTTACCCGCATTTTTAAGGCCCGTGGAATTGATAAGCCGTTCCGCTACCTGGTTAAAGCCGGTTATTCCGACAATTTTGCCACCCGCCTTGCCAATAACCGGAAAAAGCAATTCAATTTAATCGACCTCGAACGGTTATGCACGCTTTTTCAGTGTACCCCCAACGACTTGCTGGAGTGGGTTCCCGGCCCGGCCGACAAGGGAAACAGCAAGCATCCGCTGGCGCCGCTCATCCGTGCCGGGTCGGACAGCCAACTGCTACAGTTACTTAGTTCGGTGCCCATTGATAAGCTCGCCAACATTGAAACACTGATAAAAAACGAGCTGGAGAAGTAGTCATTTTTAGACATCGTCCAACCAAAACACACCATTATGACAGGTTTTAATACACTGGCAAACAGTCGCTATACTTGCAAAAAGTACAACCCCGAAAAAAGAGTACCGTCAGCGTTAATTAACGAGTTGAAGGCCGTTTTACGCCTGAGCCCTTCGTCGATTAATAGCCAACCCTGGCATTTTAGCTTTGTTACCAACCAAGGGTTAAAGGCCGAACTGGCAGGCAATTCATGGTTCAATGCCGAGAAGATAAAAGATGCCACTTGCCTGGTGGTTTTTGCCGTTACCGACGATATTGCGTTCTTTGAAAAGCACATCGCCGAAAACCTGCCCGAACACGCTCTCGCTTATTACAACAACCGGGTAAAACCGCTGGGCGAAGTGCAAATTAAGGCTTGGTTGGCGCACCAGGTTTACCTGTCGCTGGGCTTTTTCCTTGGCGCGGCCGCCTCGTTGGGCATCGACTCCACCCCTATGGAAGGGATTGACACCAATGCTTACGACAAAATTTTGAACACAGTTGGGTACAAAACCCTCTTTGCCGTTGCGCT
Source organism: Mangrovibacterium sp. (assembly GCA_047972415.1). GTDB lineage: Bacteria > Bacteroidota > Bacteroidia > Bacteroidales > Prolixibacteraceae > Mangrovibacterium. The sequence goes on along the minus strand of JBKEAN010000270.1, from coordinate 17,738 downwards.
GGGCTATCGTGCTGATGACGATTTTAATCAGCCTTCCCTCAAACCAAAATCCCGCCTCTCTCCTGATTTAATCATTCAAACGCTTTCCTAACCCGGACACGTGGTTCAAAAAAAAATAAAAACGAGTGCGGCAAGGCATCCGAAAATTAGCTCAATTACTGGCCTTATTGCTGCGTTGGCTTGCACATAGCCCCGAAAACCCGCATAAACACCCAACTTTTTCAGATTTATGGCCCAATCTGAACAAAATATGAACGTGTTGTAAAATCTATTTTAAAAGCATATCGTTTCGGGTTGTCCATCGAGCTAAATTTTTATCTTTAGAGAAAATGGCTAACTGATGAACACCCTCAACCTCATAAAAAACGATCCCTGGCTAAACGATTTTGCCCCGATTATACTTGAACGCTACCAGGCAGCTTTAAATAAAGAAACAGAACTGACAGGCGGTGGCAGCCTGAAGGGCTTTGCGTCGGGCTATTTGTGGTACGGCCTGCACCGCACCGAAAACGGATGGATACTTCGCGACTGGCTTCCTAATGCCACGCAGGTTTTTCTGATTGGCGAAAGTAACGGGTGGATGGAAAACGAAGCCTACCGCTTTCAACCTGTCGGAAACGGGAACTGGGAGCTTCAGCTCGCTGCCTCACAACTAAAACATGGCGATTTGTATGCCTTTTCGGTCCATTGGCTTGGCGGCCAGGGAACCCGTATTCCTGCCTGGGTAAACCGTGCCGTGCAGGACGAAACAACAAAAATATTCACCGCGCAGGTTTGGAACCCCGAACAGCCCTACCAATGGCAACACCCCAACTTCAACCGGGGGAGCGAGGCCCCGCTCATATACGAAAGCCACGTAGGCATGGCCGGCGAAGAGGAATGTGTGCATAGTTATAACGAGTTTCGCGAAAAGGTTCTGCCCCGAATCAAAACAGCAGGGTACAACACGGTGCAGCTCATGGCTATTCCCGAGCACCCGTACTACGGCAGCTTTGGCTACCATGTGTCGAACTTTTTTGCAGCCTCGTCGCGTTTCGGAACTCCCGACGAACTAAAAGCACTGATTGATACCGCCCACGGAATGGGTTTGGCCGTCATCATCGATCTGGTTCATTCGCACGCCGTGAAAAACGAAAATGAAGGTTTGGGCAATTACGACGGTACCCGCTACCAGTATTTTCACAGCGGAGCAAGGGGAGAGCATCCCGCTTGGGACTCCTACTGTTTCAACTATGGAAAAAATGAAGTCCTTCATTTTTTACTTTCCAATATCCGGTACTGGCTCGAAGAATATAAGTTCGACGGGTTCCGCTTCGACGGCGTAACCAGTATGCTTTATTTCGATCACGGTTTGGGCAAAGCTTTCACCGGCTACGACGACTATTTCAATGCCAATGTTGACATAGAGGCAACCACGTATTTCTACCTTGCCAACAAGCTGATTCACGAAATAAACCCTTATGCCCTGTCGATTGCTGAAGAGATGAGCGGTTTACCGGGCTTAGCAACAACGTTGAGCGATGGCGGGTTTGGGTTCAACTACCGTATGGCGATGGGGGTTCCCGACTTTTGGATTAAGTTAATAAAAGAAGTGGCCGATGAAGACTGGGATGTCGGACAGATTTTTTACGAGTTGACTTCGAAACGGCTTGACGAAAAAGTGGTAAGCTATGCCGAATCGCACGACCAGGCCTTGGTGGGAGACAAAACCATCATTTTCCGCCTTATCGACAAGGAAATGTATTTCAGTATGCGCAAGGATCAACCCAACATGACGGTTGACCGCGGTATTGCCCTGCATAAAATGGTACGGCTGGCAACAGCTTCGAGCGCTGGCGGTGCCTACCTCAACTTTATGGGCAACGAATTTGGCCACCCCGAGTGGATCGACTTCCCGCGATTGGGCAACAACTGGTCGTACAAGCATGCCCGCCGACTATGGAGCATTGCCGACAACCCCGAGCTGCGCTTTCACTGGCTGGCCGATTTCGACAAACAATTGATCGACTGGATACGGACCAGCCGCTTGCTCGAAATACCGGAAGTTTACCGTCGTTTCGATAACAAAGCCGACCAAATACTGGCTTTTCAGCGTGGTGATTTTTTGGTTGTATTCAACTTCAACCCAACCCAATCGTTTGTAGGCTACGGCATTCCAATGGAGGCATCAAAATGGGCCGTTTTGTTCGATACGGACGAGGAGCGTTTTGGAGGACAAGGCCGGATTGAACACGGGCTGACCTACTACACCCGTCCTTCGGGCGGAATGACCAGTCAGCACTATTTAAACCTGTACTTGCCTGCGCGAACAGCCTTGGTATTGAAAAAAGAATCATTTAAACGAATCAGGTAAAAAAATCAAACAATAACCCGTGCCAGGCACACTGCAATATGAAACAATATTACACCGAAGTTGAGTTAACAGGATCTAAATGGCAGTTGGACTATTCCGACAAGGTGCTGTTTATCGGTTCGTGTTTTACCGAAAACATTGGTGAAATTATGCAAGGGTTAAAGTTTCAAACCTGCATCAACCCCTTTGGGATCGTGTATAACCCGCTGTCGGTATCGGCTAGTTTGCGCCGCCTGATGGCTGCAAAGAACTATACCGAAGACGATTTATTTAAACAAGACGGCTATTGGGGAAGTTTCGATTTTCATGGCCGTTATTCGGCTTCAAACCGGGCCGATGCCCTGAGCGGAATGAACCGGCAAGTTGCCGAAGGGCACCAATTTTTATCCGAAGCCGGTTATTTAGTGATTACGCTGGGCACCGCGTGGGTATTCGAACACCGCCAAACCAGGCAAATTGTGGCTAATTGCCACAAATTTCAGGCATCAGCATTTACCCGGTACCGGCTCAGTTCGAACCGTATTATTGACGACTTTAAAGAATTGTTAAGCACTTTATGGAAATTTAACCCAAACTTGAAAGTCCTGTTTTCGGTGAGCCCAATCCGCCATCTAAAAGACGGTGCCAATGGCAACCAACTCAGTAAATCGGGATTACTGCTAGCCGTTGATCAATTGGTTAGTGAGTTTGGAACGGAGCGTTGCGATTATTTCCCGGCCTACGAAATTGTGATGGACGAATTACGCGACTATCGCTTCTATGCCGCCGATTTGGTGCATTTGTCGCCAGTTGCAGTGGAACACATTTGGTCGAAATTCAGGCAACATTATATCAGTTCCGAAGCCCTAAACCTGATGAGCGATATTGAAAAAATAAGCAAAGCCATGCAACATCGTCCTTTGCGGAGAGACAGCCCGGCGTATGTTAATTTTTTAAACCAAAATTTAAATAAACTGAGAGACTTAACATTCTGTTTCCCTTATCTTAACTTTCAACACGAAACCGAACACTTTAAAAATGAAATGAACGGATGTGAAATTTTCTGAAATCCCGCGTTTCAATTGTTTCAGTAAGTTTGCAGCACATTCCATCATTTCCAGTAACTAACAAATATAAAAAGCCGATAAACCTTTTTAGGCCTAATGTCTGAGAATATGAGCTATCTGAAATTTGACAAAACCAATTTGGTCAATCTGGAATATTCACTAACCAGAGAAGTCCTTCGTTCCAACCGGGCAGGTTCGTACATCAGCACCACCATCTCGGGCTGCAACACCCGCAAATACCACGGGTTGCTTATAAGTCCCGTCCCAGGTATGGATGGCGACAAACACGTGCTGTTAAGTTCGCTCGACGAAACAGTAATCCAACATGGTGCCGAGTTCAACCTCGGGATTCATCAATATAAAGGTGAACATTACGAGCCCAAAGGGCACAAGTACATTCGTGACTATGATGCCGATTTGGTTCCCAAAACCACTTGGCGCGTTGGCGGTGTGGTGCTAACCAAGGAACGCTTGCTGGCCGAAAACGAAGAACAGTCGTTGGTACGCTATACCCTGGTTGAAGCAAACTCGCCCACAACCCTTCGGTTTAAGCCCTTTTTAGCTTTCCGAAGTATCCATCAGCTCAGCAAAGCCAACATGGATGCCAATACCAAATACCAACCCATTACCAACGGTATCAAAATACAGCTGTACCAAGGGTATCCCTTCCTGCACCTGCAATTCTCGAAAAAAGCCGAATTTGTACCCGTCCCGCACTGGTACAACGACATCGAATACTCGAAAGAAAAAGAACGTGGGTTTGAATACACCGAAGATTTATATGTACCTGGTTATTTCGAAGTTCCGATAGAGAAAGGCGAAAGCATTATCTTCTCTGCCTCAACCGTCGAAACCAGTCCGGCCGGGTTGAAAGCCAAGTTTACCCGGGAAACCGGCAAACGGGTACCTCGCAACTCATTCCTGAACTGTTTGAAGAACTCGGCCCAGCAATTTATTTTCCGCAAGGGCAATCAGGTCGATATTATTGCCGGCTTCCCCTGGTACGAAGGGCTAACACGACAGACCTTTGTTGCCCTTCCTGGGTTGACACTTGCTCAGAATGATACCGAAACATTCGAGCTGACTATCAAAACACAGCTTTCCGGATTAAAAAACGGGTTATTCCCCAAGGTGTTCGGCAAACCCGAGTCGGGTTACGCTGCCATCGACACTTCGCTTTGGCTGTTTTGGTCGCTTCAGCAATTACTTATTCACGATAAAAAAAGTGCTCGTTCCATTTGGGCCGATTATGGCCCGGCTTTAAAAGAAATATTAAATGCCTACCGCAATGGAACCGATTATGGCATTGGCATGAGCAGCAACGGCTTAATAGGTTCCGATTATCAGGAAGTCCCACTCACCTGGATGGATTCGATGCTCAATGGCAAAGCTGTTGTACCTCGCCTGAAATATGCCGTTGAAGTAAATGCGCTTTGGTACAATGCCGTGAGCCTGGCCTTGGAATTGGCAGAAGTGGCGAGAGACAAAGCTTTTATCGCCGATTGGGAGAACTTGCCTTTGGTGATTGCCAAATCATTCAACGACCTGTTTTGGGACGATGCGCATGGCTATCTGGCCGACTCGGTCAGCGAGACGAGCAAAGACTGGACCATTCGGCCTAATATGGTGATTGCAGCTGCCATGGATTACTCGCCACTCAACCGCGAAAAACAAAAAGCCGTTCTCAGTTTAGTTAAACGCCAACTGTTAACACCTCGCGGACTACGGACACTAAGCCCCGAAAACCCTAATTACCAAGGCGTTTTAGAAGGAAATGTCGCTGAACGCGAAAAAGCAATCCACCAAGGAACTGTATGGCCATGGCTAAGCCAATTCTTTGCCGAAGCCTATCTGCGCGTCCACAAACGAGGCGGAGAACACGTTGCCATACGCATGATCGAGGATTTTGAAAGTGAAATGACCGAACATTGTATCGGAAGCCTGTCTGAAATGTACAACGGTAACCCGCCACACGTCGCCAAAGGGGCTATTTCCCAGGCATGGAGCGTTGCTGCTGTTCTGCGCATTTTCAGGCTCCTGGTTGATTTCGACGAATAAATTTGGTTTAATCTTTTTATCACTACTAACTTATGAAAGTGTTAATGTTTGGTTGGGAATTTCCCCCGCATATTTCGGGAGGCTTAGGTACGGCCTGTTATGGGCTCACAAAAGGCTTGGCCGAATTCAAAGACGTCGAAGTGTTGTTTGTCGTTCCGAAAGCCTATGGCGATGAAGATCAATCAAGCATGGATCTTATTGGAGCCAACACCGTGTCGCTCACCCGAAAGAAAATCCTGTTTGAAGATATTCAGAAAAAAATTGACTACTACGAAGTAGAATCGGGCATGGTACCTTATGTTGATCCGGAAGAATTCTGGAAAATGAGCAGCAAAAGCTACCAGGAATCAACCCGCTTTATTGAGACTAATGAAGAAGGAAAGCTTGAGTTTTCGGGAAAATACGATAAAAACCTACTCCACGAAATTTATAAATACTCGCTCGTTGCAGAGGTCATTGCCCGCGACAACGACTTCGACCTGATACATGCACACGACTGGTTGGCCTATCCGGCTGGGATTGCGGCTAAAGAAATCAGCGGGAAACCGTTGGTTATTCACGTACATGCCACCGATTTCGACCGCAGCGGCGGCAGCGTGAACCCGCAGGTATTCGAAATTGAAAAACGCGGCATGGATATCGCCGACCAAATTATCACGGTTTCCAATTTAACCCGGAAAATTGTTATTGAACGCTACGGCATCAACCCCGACAAAGTAACCACTGTGTACAATGCTGTTGAGCCGGTTAGCGCCGAAGAAAAAATAAGGTTGAAAAAAGGCGTTAACGAAAAGATTGTCACATTCCTGGGACGTATTACCATGCAAAAAGGCCCCGAGTACTTTCTGGAAGCGGCCTACCTGGTACTGAAAAAGATGAACAATGTCCGCTTTGTAATGGCTGGCAGCGGCGATATGATGAATGCAATGGTGAAACGGGCCGCCGCCCTCAAAATGAGCGATCGCTTCCACTTTACCGGCTTTTTGAAAGGCGACGACGTATTCGACATGTTCCGCATGAGCGATGTGTTTGTAATGCCATCCGTATCGGAGCCTTTCGGTATTGTTCCCCTCGAGGCCATGCAAACCAATGTACCGGTTATTATTTCGCACCAATCCGGTGTAGCCGAAATATTGAATTATGCGGTTAAAATCGACTACTGGGATACCCACGCCATGGCCGATGCCATTTACGGTATGCTCAATTACCCCGCCCTTTGGAACATGTTCCAAAAACTGGGTAAAGAAGAAGTGGACAGCCTGCAATGGAAAAACTCGGCCAGCAATGTTCGCGACGTGTATTTAAAAGCAATAAAAAATCAGTAAAATCAATATTCTATGAGAGCCATATGTTTAAACTTTCAGGTTCACCAACCCTTCCGTTTCCGCAGATACCGTTTTTTTGATATTGGCAACGACCACTATTACTACGACGACTACTCGAACGAAACCATTATGCGTAAAGCGGCCGACCAAAGCTACTTGCCGGCCAACAAAATTATTATGAGCCTGATAAAAAAGTACAAGGATACTTTTAAAGTCAGTTTCAGTATTTCCGGAACAGCACTTGAGCAATTCGAGTTGTATGCTCCCGAAGTGCTCGACTCGTTCATCGAATTGGCAAAAACCGGGCAGGTTGAATTTACCGCCGGACCTTATTCGCAGTCGCTGGTTGCCCTCAAAAACCCCGACTTGTTTAAACAACAAGTAGAACGGCACGCAGCCCTGATGGAGGAACTTTTTGGCAAACGCCCAACAGTTTTAGCCAATTCCGAAAAAATTTACTCGGACGACATTAGCCTGATGGCTGCCGAAATGGGCTACAACACCGTTCTTACCGAAGGTGCAAAACATGTTTTGGGATGGAAATCACCCAACTACTTGTATTGCAGCGCGGCCAACCCACGTGTAAAACTGCTTATGCGCAATTTTCCCCTTAGCGACGATCTCTCGTTCCGTTTCGGCAACCAAGCCTGGAGCGAATACCCGCTAACTGCGGATAAATACTTGAAATGGCTGAATACCAATACAAAAGATGAAGTATTCAACATCTTTCTGGATTACGATGTATTTGGAGGCTTCCAACCCAAGTCAACCGGTATTTTTAGTTTTCTGGAGTCGTTACCTGCTGCGGTAGCCAAACAAAAGAACCTTAAATTTGCCTTCCCTTCAGAAGCTGCGGCCATGCTGCAACCCGTGTCGGCAGTCACCGTTTCGCACCCCATTTCGTGGTCGAACGAAGAACGCGACCTGTCGATTTGGTTGGGGAACGAGCTTCAGCAGGAAGCATTTAACAAACTTTACAAACTCGAAAGCCGGGTAAAACAAGTGGACGACAAAAACCTTAAAAAGGACTGGGACTACCTGCAGGTTTGCGACCATTTTTACTTTATGAACACCCGCTTCTTCAGCTCTGCTGCCAGCCAACTAAAATACAACCCATTCGAAAGCCCATATGAAGCTTTCATTAATTATATGAATGTACTCAGCGATTTTGAACTCCGACTGAATAGCTTTGTTCCTGAAAGCAAGGTTGAAAAAGAAATTGCGACATTGAATGAACTGTTGGCTGAAAAAGAAGAAAAGCTACGAAAATACGAACTTGAACTTTTAAACCTGCAAATCGGCAAAAAGCCGCAGCAGCCCAAAGCCGAAAAAAAAGGTCAGGCAAAAGCTGTCAAAACCGCAACTAAATCAACCAAAAAGAATTAAGGCCTGTGGCCAAACCTTTGTCCTTCCGCTCGCCAGATGAACGGAAGGGCTAAAATATCCCTGATGATCTGTATCAATATGAAATTGTACAATTCACAAAAGGGATGCGAAAAGATACTGATTCATTGATCTAAAAAACAACTGTTGTGGAAGTACCTAATTGGAAGAAACTGTTTGTCGAATCAAACATTCCCGGGAAGTTAGCTCCTCTGAAAGAGTTGAGCAAAAATTTATGGTGGGCCTGGAATACGGATGCCCGAGAATTATTTGAGTCGATCGATCCCGAAATATGGGAAGAAACCGCTCACAATCCAATCGACTTATTGGACAAAGTAAGCTACCAGCGTTTCCTTGAGCTGGAAGACGACACCCAATTTGTAACAAAAATGAATGCTGTCGCCGAGCGCTTATCTCGCTATATTCAGGAACGCACAGCCTTGCCGGCTCCCCAAATTGCCTATTTCAGTATGGAATACGGCCTTCACGATAGTTTGAAAATTTTCTCGGGAGGCCTGGGTATTTTGGCCGGCGACTACCTGAAAGAAGCCAGCGACTCCAAAGTTAACCTGGTGGCAGTAGGCTTGTTGTACCGCTACGGCTATTTTAAGCAAACCATCTCCATTTATGGCGAGCAAATGGCCAACTACGATGCGCAGCAGTTTAACAAGGTTCCGGTTCAGCCTGCACTTGATGCCAACGGCAACTGGATACGGGTTGAAGTGGAATACCCTGGCCGGAACCTGGTTGCCCGCGTTTGGGAAACCAAAGTGGGGAGCATCAGCCTGTACCTGCTCGATGCCGACTTTGACGGAAACCGCGACGACGACCGCGCTGTAACCCACCACCTGTATGGAGGCGACAACGAAAACCGCCTGAAACAAGAAATGCTGCTGGGCCTGGGAGGTATCCGCGCTTTACGCAAGCTGGGCTACGAATCGCAGGTTTACCACTGCAACGAAGGCCACGCCGCTATGATTGGACTGGAACGCATCAAAGATTTCATGGGCGAAAAGTCGCTCACGTTCAATCAAGCGAAAGAGGTTGTACGCGCATCAACCTTGTTTACGACGCACACTCCGGTCCCGGCCGGACACGACTCGTTTCACCAGGATTTATTCCGTGGGTACATGGCCTTTTATGCTGAAAAACTCGGCCTGAGCTGGGACGAATTCCTGATGCTGGGAAAATCGAATGCTCGCGAAGAGCATTTCAACATGAGCTACCTGGCCTGCAACATGTCGCAAGGCATAAACGGGGTAAGCTGGTTGCACGGCGAAGTATCGAAAGATATTCTGAAACACCTTTATGATGGTTATTTGCCCGAAGAGCTGGCCATTGGTTATGTAACCAACGGGGTACACTACCCAACCTGGACTGCCAAAGAATGGAAAAAACTTCACCTTAAATATTTCGGTGCCGATTTTGTTGAAAACCAGCTCGATTTTGATAACTGGGACAAAATTTACAAAGTGCCCGATCAGGAAATCTGGAAATTGAAATTGGGCTTGAAGCTGAAGATGATTGACTACATCAAAGCACGTTTTACCGACACCTGGATTAAACGCCACGAAAATCCCAAATTAATTTCGGAAGTTCTCAATACCCTCAACCCGAACGCACTTACCATCGGCTTTGCCCGTCGTTTTGCAACTTACAAACGTGCGCACTTGTTGTTCCGTAACCTCGAGCGCCTGTCAAAAATTGTAAACGACCCCGACCGCCCGGTACAGTTTATTTTTGCAGGTAAAGCCCACCCGGCGGATAAAGCCGGGCAGGATTTGATTAAATACATTGTCGAGATTTCGAAGCGTCCGGAGTTTTTGGGTAAAATTCTATTTGTACAGAACTACGACATCAACCTGGCTAAAACACTGCTGCAAGGGGTCGATATTTGGCTGAACACGCCAACCCGCCCGCTCGAAGCATCCGGAACCAGTGGCGAAAAAGGGGTAATGAACGGCACCATGCACTTCTCTGTCCTCGACGGGTGGTGGGTGGAAGGCTACAAAGAAAATGCCGGTTGGGCCCTCCCCCTGGAACGCACCTACGATGTGCAAGACTTGCAGGATGAGCTGGATGCCGAAACAATTTATGATATTTTCGAAGACGAAATTGTTCCGACCTACTATAACCGCAACGAAAAAGACTACTCGGAAGAGTGGGTAGGCTGGATGAAAAATACCATTGCCCAAGTGGCTCCAAACTTCACCACAACGCGCATGATACGCGACTACACCGACCGCTTTTATACCCCACAGGCCAGCCGCTATGCCGACCTGATTGCTGCCGACTACAAAAAAGCGAAAGAGCTGGCTGCATGGAAAGAAAAAGTGGCCAAAGTATGGCCTTCAATTGAAGTGGCCGACATCCAGATTTCGGACGGTATTACCAATACCCTGAAAATAGGAGAAAGCTACCCGGCCAAAGTGGTGCTGAACCTGCATGGCCTCTCGCCCAAAGATGTAGGCCTGGAAATGGTAATTACGACCCCGAATGTAAACGGACAAATGGAGCTGGTACAAGCACTTCAGTTCAACGCCGTTTCGAGTGACGAGGCCGGTACTGTTTTCGAACTCAATATTGAACTGATGAATCCGGGTTCGTACAGTTACGGGCTACGTGCGTATCCAAAAAATCCGGAATTACCTAACCGCCAAGACTTCAAGTTTCTTCGTTGGCTATAATGAGAACCGAGATATGAGGAAAAGGCGGCCAAATTGGTTGCCTTTTCTTTTTTTTCTGATGGCCTGTCACATCAGCCCCAAAATAATTCAGACCCGTTCTAAATGCCGCGCTAAACGGTCACTTCATGTTAAAAGATAGCTTGGGTGATTGGCGTAAGTTCAAAAATCGTCTATTTTTGTTCATCACTTTTTTAAAGACCCCTGAGATATGGCTGAAGAAAAAAAAACCGGACTAAAAGTCCGTCAAATCAGAACCTTTCAAAAAGTTAGCCTCCCAGATTTGGCTGAAAAAACCGGATTGACGACGGCTCAGATTGAAAAAATTGAAAACGAAGGTATTATTCCCTCCCTATCGCCCCTGTTAAAAATAGCCCGCGCCCTGGGTGTCCGCCTGGGAACATTCCTGGACGACAGCGATCACCTCGGACCGGTTATTACCCGGGCTGCCGCTAAAAACCAAGGAATCCGGTTTACCTCTGCCGAAAACGGATCGCGCGAACACCTCAACTTTTTTTCGCTGGCTGCCGACAAAGATGGCCGGAACATGGAACCTTTCATTGTTGAGATTGAACCTTCCGAACAATCGGACTACCGTTTGTCGACCCACGAAGGCGAAGAGTTTATTTACGTGCTCGAAGGCTCCATCGAAATTAACTACGGAAAGGATGTTTTTGTACTCGAAACCGGGGACAGCATCTACCTCGATTCGATTGTGATGCACAACGTACACGCGGCCACCACCCAAAAAGCCAAGGTACTGGTGGTGCTGTACACGCCGTTTTAACCGTTTCATTTTCAAACTTCCAACATGCAGCTGACCAATTATACACTGGGGGGTATCCTGGAGAAATATGCCTTCGAAACACCCGATAAAGAATTCATTGTTTACCCCGACCGGAACCTGCGCTTCACCTATTCGCAGTTTAACGACCGGGTTGACCAACTGGCCAAAGGGCTGATGTACATTGGCGTTGGCAAAGGCGATAAAGTAGGTATTTGGGCCAACAACGTTCCCGACTGGCTCACGTTTATGTTTGCCGTGGCCAAAATTGGCGGCATTTTGGTTACCATTAATACCAATTACAAACTAAACGAACTGGAGTTTCTACTCCGTAATGCCGACATACACACGCTGTGCCTCATTGGCAACTACCGGGACAGTGACTATGTGAACATGATTTTCGAGCTGGTGCCGGAGTTGAAAACCCACCCGCGCGGCGAGTTGAAATCGGAAAAATTTCCGGAACTGAAAAATGCCGTCTTTATTGGCCAGGAAAAACACCGCGGTATGTTTAACACGGCCGAACTAATTTTGCTTGGACAACACCTGGACGACCTGGAACTGGAAGAAGTAAAAGAAAGCATCAACTGTCACGATGTGGTTAACATGCAATACACCTCGGGAACCACCGGCTTCCCCAAAGGTGTCATGCTGTCGCACCATAATATATTGAACAATGGCAAAGCTACCGGCGAGTGTATGCGCTACACATCGGCCGACCGCCTGCTGGTTTGCGTCCCCTTTTTCCATTGTTTTGGCTGCGTACTGGCCTTGTGTGCCATTGTTACCCACGGCGCCACGATGGTTATTACCGAGGACTTCGACCCGCTGCTGGTTTTGGCATCCATTGAAAAAGAAAAATGCACCGCCCTTTACGGCGTACCAACCATGTTTATTGCCGAGCTAAACCATCCCATGTTCGACCTTTTCGACCTAAGCAGCCTGCGTACCGGCATTATGGCCGGCGCCCTTTGCCCCATCGAAACCATGAAACAGGTAATGGAGCGGATGCACGCCAAAGACATCATCAGCGTGTACGGGCTCACCGAGTCGTCGCCGGGAATGACCGCCACCCGCACCCACAACTCCCCCGAAGTACGGGCAACAACCGTGGGGTTCGAGTTTCCGAACGTGGAAGTGGCCATTATTGACCCCGAAACCGGCAAAGAATGCCCCGATAATGTGCAGGGCGAAGTGTGCTGCCGCGGCTACAACGTAATGAAAGGCTATTATAAGAATGACGAAGCCACCCGCAAAGCCATCGACCCCGAAGGCTGGCTGCACTCGGGCGACCTGGGCATTCGGACCCACGAAGGCTTTTACCGCATTACCGGCCGCATTAAGGACATGATAATCCGCGGCGGCGAAAACATTTACCCGCGCGAAATTGAAAACTTCCTCTACCAACTACCCCAAATCGAAGCCGTAGAAGTAGCCGGAATCCCCAGCCCCAAATACGGCGAGCAGGTAGGCGCCTTTGTGAAGCTGAAAAAAGGCCAAACCATTACCCCCGAAGAAATTCAGGAACATTGCCGCGGACAAATTGCCCGCTACAAAATACCAAAGTACATTTTCTTTGTCAACAGTTTCCCAATGACTGCCAGCGGCAAAATACAAAAGTTTAAGTTGAAGGAACTAGGCCTGAAACTGCTTGACGAACAGGGGACCAACGTCATTTAATCACCCGCGAGCCCCCACCCGAAACCGGCAACCACGCTTTTTATCGTCAATTTTACCGACAAGGAACATAAAATTGACGATAAGGAAGGCACATTGACGATAAGGAACGGCAGATTGACGATAAGGAACGACAGATTGACGACAAGGAACGGCAGATTGACGATAAGGAAGCTCGTTTTAGTGCCCCAGGAACTAATTTTAGCCCCATTCGTCGATACTTTGGTGTGCTTTTTATCGCTAATGCCGCCGGCATTGCCCGTTTATTGATAAGGGGGAACAAACCGAACGCTTATTCCCGCCGGGACCTCAAAATTTAGGGCAAATGGGTTACGATAAGCCGGCAAACCTTCGTTAAAACCGGCACCACTTAGTTTTTTTTCGGCTTACGTTGAAAAGGTTTTCCGCCTCCGTCAGGTTTTTTCCTGAAATTCCGTTTTCCGCCTTTTCGTCTTTCACTTACTTTCCATTCGGGCCCTTCTCCCAGGTCGGAGGGCAGTGGTGCTTTGTAAACTTCGGCTTCAATGAGTGCTTCAATCTGCTGAAGCTTGTACATGTCTTCCTGGTTCACAAAAGTGAGGGCAATACCTGTTGTATTGGCGCGGGCGGTACGGCCAATGCGGTGCACGTAGTCTTCGGCATCGCCGGGCACGTCAAAATTCACGACCAGGTTAATGTCTTTTATATCAATACCGCGGCTTAGCACGTCGGTAGCCACAATAATGCGGGTTTGGCGGGCACGGAACTTGGTGAGCACTTCCTCGCGTTCTTTCTGCTCCAAATCCGACGAAATACCGGCGGCATCCAGTCCTTTCTTTTGCAGTGCGCGTACAATCTGTGTTACTTTCCGTTTGGTCGATGTAAACACGATAATGCTCTGGCAATCGTCCTTTCCCACTATCAATTTCTGGATGAGCGGAATCTTTTGCTCCTCGTGGCAAAGGTAAGCTGCTTGCAGCACCCCTTCGGCCGGTTTGCTGATGGCGGTGGCAAACTCCTTTGGGTTATTCAGCACTTTTGCTGCCAGTTGCTTTATTTTTGGAGGCATGGTGGCGCTGAACATGAGGGTTTGGCGCTGCTGCGGCAGGTGACTGAAGATGCGGATAATATCGTCGTAAAAGCCGATGTCCAACATGCGGTCGGCTTCGTCCAACACCACATATTCTACCTTATCGAGCTTGGCAATATCGTTATCAATAAACGAAATCAGCTTGCCCGGGGTGGCAACAATCACATCCACGCCTTTGTCCAGTGCTTTGCGTTGTTCTTCCCATTCTTTTCCGTCGCCGCCGCCGTAAATAGCCACCGAAGTGGTTCCGGCATAGTACGAAAAGCCTTGTACTTGCTGTTCAATTTGAATGGCAAGTTCGCGGGTAGGGCAAATAACCAGCGCGCGGGTTGCTCCGGCGGCAAGTACGGAAACTTTTTCGATGATAGGCAACATAAAAGCGGCCGTTTTTCCGGTCCCGGTTTGGGCGCAGGCAATTAAATCGTGGCCTTCGAGCACAATCGGGATGGTTCCTGCCTGTACTTGGGTTGCTTCGTCGAAACCCATGTCGTACAGGGCATCCAAAATATCGTCGTGTAAATCAAATTCGTGAAACTTCATACTTAAATAGAAATAAATTCACCGATAGGGGAATAACCGGTTGCAATGAGCCACCATTTTTTTTTCAGGTGGTACTGCAAAAGTAGTACTTTTAGCCGGATAAATTCCGTTGTCGTCAAAACCTCAACAGTTTATCCTATTCAACCCGAAAAAATCAGCTCAACATGGCCACCAACTTGGTCAGTGCGGCCATAAAGCGGTCAATTTCGTCGAAGGTATTATAACCAGCAAACGAAATGCGGATGGTTCCCGGCACGCCGTAGTGCGCCATTACCGTATCGGCGCAAAGGCGCCCCGAGCGTACGGCAATTCCCATTTTATCGAGCATGGTAGCCAGGTCAAACGAGTGAATCCCTGCTATATTGAAGGTAATCACACCCGCTTTGCCGGCCTGGGTGCCATAAATGGTCATTCCCCGAATGGCCATCATTTGTTCGGTAGCGTAGGCCAGCAAGCGGTGCTCGTAATCGCCAACCGCTTCAATGCCCAGGCCTCCGAGGTAACGGATTGCTTCGCCAAAGGCAATAACCCCGGTTATATTCGGGGTTCCGGCTTCAAATTTATAGGGTAAATCGTTGTAAGTTGTCCGTTCAAAGCTTACTTCCGCAATCATTTCGCCCCCGCCCTGGTACGGAGGCATTTCGTCGAGCAGTTGTTTCTTCGCGTACAACACGCCAACGCCGTTGGGGCCATACATTTTGTGGGCCGAAAACACATAGAAATCGGCATCTATCGCCTGCACATCAACCGGCATATGGCTAACGGCCTGCGCCCCGTCAACCAGCACTTTTACACCATGCGCGTGGGCTTTTGCCACAATTTCGTTTACCGGGTTTACCGTACCCAATGTGTTGGACACATGCGCCACGGCAATTAGTTTTGTTTTTAGGTTGATAAGCCCGTCCAGCATCTCAATTTTCAGCCGGCCGGCATCGTCGAAGGGCAACACACGGATTTTTGCCCCTTTCCGGGCAGCCATCATTTGCCAGGGCACAATGTTGGCATGGTGTTCCATCTCCGTAACAATAATTTCGTCGCCTTCGCCTACAAAAGCTTCGCCAAACGAGAAAGCTACCAGGTTAATGCTTTCGGTTGTTCCTTTGGTGAAAATAATTTCGTCGCGATCCGCTGCATTAATCAAGGCTTGTACCTGGTCGCGAACGGCTTCGTATTCCGTCGTTGCCCTGTCGGCCAGATAATGCGCCCCGCGATGAATATTTCCATAATACTCCAGATGAAGCTGTTCTTCTTTTCTGAGTACAGCCAGTGGCTTTTGCGACGATGCGGCGCTATCGAAATAAACCAGCGGTTTGTTGTAAACGGTTTGTTCCAGTATCGGAAAGTCCTTTCGTATGCGGGGAATATCGAGTGTCATAATTATTTTGTTTATGCGGAATGACAAATTTACTATTTTTTTATCGTTTGCGTTCGCCAAACCGACCGATGCAGCTATGTATTAATATTTTTGATATACAGCTGTTTATATCGAATTTGAGAAACAAAACAGGGCCCCGTTTCCGAAGCCCTGTCAGTTGTTTTTTTATTTTGAATTAACTTTTGCTGCACGAACTGCATTTGCCCAATTCGCCTTTCAGCCGTTTTTCAACCAACTCATCAATTTTATCGCGAAGCGGTTCAACACGGATTTCCTGCACCACTTCGTGTGCAAACGCATTCATCAGCATCAGCCGTGCCTCGTTTTCGTCAATGCCACGCGCCCGAAGGTAGAACAAGGCGTCTTCGTCCATTTGCCCAACAGTAGCGCCATGACTACATTTTACATCGTCGGCGTCAATAATCAACTGCGGCTTGGTATTCATTTTGGCCGTGTCGGTGAGCAACACATTGTTGTTCCGCTGAAAGGCATTGGTTTTCTGGGCATCGCGCGCCACGTGGATACGACCGGTAAAGGCACCAACAGAGTCGTCGTCGAGCACGTTTTTATACAGTTGATTGCTCAAACAGTTGGGTTGGTTGTGCTCTATGTTTGTAAAGTTGTCCACATGCTGCCGCTTGTCGGTAAACGACAGGCCAAATACATGCGCTTCTGCAAACTCGCCGTCCATGCTCACTTTCAGGTTATTGCGAATCAACCCGCCATGCAGACAGGCAACGGTTGACAACAGGTTCGATTTTTCGCCCAATTTAAAGAAGCTCGAATTGACGGCATTCGATTGGCTATTCTGGTTTTGAATGGTGTACACATCCACAACTGCTTCGTTGCCAACAAAAACCTCGGTCACATTGTTTGCCAGGCAATCGCTTGGTGTTAAGGTGTGTTCGCAGAAGAGAATTTTTACTTCGCTTCTTGTGCCGGCAATAATCAGGTTGCGTTGGGTTGAAAACAGGGCTTCCTGGCCTCTGGTGAGGTGAATAACCTGGAACGGTTTTTCAATTTTCACCTCATCGGGCACATACAGCACAAAACCGTCTTGCGCAAAGGCGGTATTCAGTGCCACCATCGGATCGTTCGACAGAGCTCCCTGACGGTTCAGAAAGTTTTCAATCAGGCCGGGGTTTTCATTGGCCAGTTGTCTCAGGCTCCCTGCAAACACGCCTTCGGGCAATCCTTCTATTTTTGCATTACCGGCATAGTACCAGCCATTCACCAATAAAATTACATAGGTGTCCATTTGCGGTACATCGCAGCGGAACACATCATTCAAATCCACATCAAGCGGCTCGTAAGTCACCACATGGCGGTACTCTTTTCCGAAAACCCGCTCGAGGTTGGTGTACTTGTAATCTTCGTTTTTGAAACCCGGAATACCTGTCTGCTCAAAACGTTTCATGGCCATCGCGCGCATGCGGTTTAGCAG
>JBKEAN010000269.1:0-3140 GCA_047972415.1 Mangrovibacterium sp. | reverse complement strand
GGAACGAATCCTCGTTTGGCCGGCAGCTGGTCTTTTAGTTTGTTTTGCCAGTAATAAAACCGGGCCTCGTTCATGTGCTGGTTGGCACAATAATCCCGGACAGTCAGCCCCGAAGCCAGGTAATCATGATAAATCGACAGGAATTTTTGAGCATTGAGCATCTCTGTTTCATTTTTGTTTCAGAGCAAACTTAAAAACTCATTGGCAGGAAAAATATACGGGGTTTAGCGAATGCTTACGATACAACACGTACACCACCTTCGTAGGTTGTCATTTTTTCGCCACGGAATGCTGTTGTAGCTCCGTGTGGCCACGATGCGTGCTCGGGCCCGTTATCGGTCGAGTACCAAACAATGGTGTTTTTGTCCAGGCCATTGTCTTTCAAAAATTGAAGCACCAAACCAATGTCGTGGTCGTGTTGTAGCATACCAGAACCGTGAATATCGGCTTCGGAGCTGTATTTTTCAGCGGCATAGCGCCATTTGCCGTCCAGGCGGGTATACAGGTGCATACGGCTGGTGTTTAACCACACAAAGAAGGGTTTACCATCTTCTTTCGCCTTTTTCATAAATTTTTCGGCCTGTGGGATTACTTCTTCCGAGTCAAATTCCTTCATGCGTTCCTGGGTAAGCGGGCCGGTGTCCTCGATGCGTTGTTTGCCAACTTTTCCAAAACGTGGGTCTACGGTAGCATCGTCCGAATTTGTTGCATACGAGTGGATAACGCCCCGGGTGCCGAATTTTTTCTCGTAATCTTCAACACTTCCCGAGTAAGCTTTGGCAAAAGCCTGGTAGTCGCGTTGTTCCGACTCTTCCTGAGTATTCAGGTGGTACAGGTTTCCGTAAAACTCGTCGAAACCGTGCGCGGTTGGCAAGTGTTCGTTGCGGTCGCCCAGGTGGTTTTTACCAAAATGGCCGGTAGCATAACCAGCTCCTTTTAATACTTCGGCCAGGCAAGGCGAAGCTGCCTGAAGGCCCAGTACATCGCCGGGCTGTCCTACCGTAGTCATCCCCGAGCGGATGGGATATTGCCCGGTGATAAACGATGCGCGGCCAGCAGTACACGAAGGTTGCGCATAGTGGTCGGTAAACAAGATACCATCGTTCCCGATTTGGTCAATGTTGGGGGTTGTGTAACCCATCGTTCCCAAACCGTAGGCGCTTACGTTTTGCCAACCAATGTCGTCGCCCCAAATAACCAGGATATTGGGTTTATCCTGCGCAACTGCCTGCAACGACAAGGCAGATGCAACAAGCCCTGTACTCACAAGAGAAACAAATTTCCTTTTCATCATACTTTTCTAATGTATTTATAAAATGTAAAAATAGTTACTGCGGAAGCAAAGCAAACACGGCTTCCGCCCTGCGCTAACAAACTAATAATAAACAAAGAAGCCCAACAAAACGAGGCTTCTTCCCTATTATTAACATTTGTGCGAGCACAAGTTATCGCTTCTGTTTTAAATGCTCACTATTTGGATGTGTAAATTTTCATGTTTTATGATAAAATTTAAATAATTACGGGCATAATTTCAAAAAAAATCGAAAATAGCTGGTTTTTTTTCCTGGATAATAACAGTAGCCGGCCTGCAATAAGCAGGCAGGCTTGTTAATTTTCGGGTGTTGTTTTTTTCCGGGTCGAGCGCATCCGGCCAAAGCTGTACCCCAAGGCAAAAGGTACCCCAAACAGTACCAGTACCAATACAATCAGGTAAACAATTACTTTGCGGATAAGCGTTACCAGGCTGTTGGTGGCGGTTACAATCATTTTGTTCCCTATTTCGCCGGCCTCGCGGCTCAACTTCTCGCGTTGCCCGTCAACATAAACCTGGAGCGAATCGCGCTGTTCGGCTAGTATTTGCAGCGACACGAGCAGGGTTTCGTTCATCGAGTTCACCAGTGGCGACAATTCTTCGCGCATACGCACGGCAATAATCCCCATCATTTCGGGCGATTCGCTGGCAATAATGGCCAGTTTATCGAGCATACGGGTAAGGCTATCGGTAGGGCCAGTATTTTTTTGTCCAGGCCACCTTCGTTCCATTGTACCAACAAGCGATCTTTTTCCCACTCCATGCCGTTGGTCAATTGCGTTTGGTAGCGTCCCATGCGGTCGGCAAAATCGGTCAGTACTTCGGCCTGGGTACCTACCGTGCTGGTGTAGGCGGTATCGGGCAATTCAAGGTAGTGGAGCAAAGCAGCCATTGTTTGTGGTGCCTGGGTTGAAAATGAATGAAGCCGGTGGTTGGCTGCAAACTCCGATACAAACTCGCTCAACTGGTCGTAATCGGCCTGGTTGTATTGCTTTTCAAGTAGCAGCTCCCAATTGGTAAGCAGTTGCAAACAGGTATTTTGGGCCAGTTTTCCGTAATTACCAAACAGCGAGTCGGCTTGCGCGTTCATGAACTGGTTCCACTGTCGGGTCAACACCCATACATCGGTGAGGGAGCTTTCGGGCACGGTTTGATAACCCGCCCGCGTGTATGCCGAAGCAGCGCTTAGTTTCCAACGAATGGCATTAATTTGGAACAACGGTTCATTGGCCGCCAGTTGGGCAATAGAATCGGCCGAACGTGCAACCGCATCGGTAGCCTGGTTTACAAAATTGCGGACAAGAGCGCGTGTAGTCAGCTGGCGCGAACTGAGCGGCTTGCCCGGGGTTTCGATGCTTAATTTCATCAACGAGCAACTGTTCGCCAGTAAAACAAAAGCGGCAAGCAGGGGCAGCAAACGGAATACCTTCATTTTTTTATGTAAAAGGTAGAAAATATTGGCGCAATTTGGCACCAAACCGGACAAAAAATTACATAAAATGTGAGTTGCCCCTTTCAAATTGAAGCGAAATGGGTATTTTCATTTCCCGGTTAGCCAAACCAAACCATCGTAACCATTCGGCCAAGCCCGTCTTGTTTTTGTAGGCAGAGTGATTTTCTTTGAAAGTTTCTTTAAAATGTTCGGAGAACTTTGAGCGGTTTAGGAGTGACTTTGGCTTAGGGGTTTTAAGTTGTGCGGTAGTAGTTCAGCCAGGTCTTTGGTGTAATCGTTGTCGTAGCGATGAACATTTTCCAGAAAGAAAACCATCCAGTCTCGGAAGTTCACCCCGGCAGCTTTGCAACAGCCCATCATGGAATAAACAACCGC
>JBKEAN010000023.1:0-3624 GCA_047972415.1 Mangrovibacterium sp. | reverse complement strand
GTTCCATCAAGTTAACTAGTGTGTCCGCGGTTTGTGTTTGTTGCCGCTGGTAGTAAACACTCAGCTTCGAAATATTGGTCTGGTAGGTTTCAATTTCTTCGGGCGATAGGGTAAGCCGGGCTTCGTTTGCATCCTTGCTAACTTTAAGCAGGTAATTTTCCGGGGTTTCATAAATCACCGCAAGCCCGAATAGCGAATCCGGTACACTTTCGAACAACAAATACGTTTGTTTTTCCTCCAGGTTAATGGTATCGCCAACCAACGGGTGAAGCAGGTACACCAGTTCCTGCGCATTTGCCATTAGAGCTGCTACAAATAACAACGCAGCTGTAAAAAAACTCTTTATCGTCATACCGGGCCGAATTAATTCTGGTTTAGTTCGAATTGAAGCCACTTGCCGGGCTTACGTCTAAAGTTAATCGTTCTTCCGACAAGTTTACAACATAATTCGACTAAAATTTTGCCGCTTTATGCTCCATTTTTAACACCCGGAATACCTGCTCGGCCGTATCGGCTAATAATTTGGGGGCATTGGCCAAACATTCGCTAAGCGTAGCGGGGCCCTGGGGCAGCGCAAAGACCGATGTAAAGCCATTGGCATATAACTGGTGGTACCCGTTGCCCAACGAACCCGCAAACGCCAGCACTGGTTTACCATATTTTTGGGCCAATTGAGCTACGCCCCACGGTACTTTTCCCCGGAAGGTCTGCGCGTCGAGCTTGCCTTCGCCGGTAACAACAATATTGGCTTGTTGCACGGCTGCTTCTAAACCGGTTTGTTCTTTTACCAGGTCGAAGCCAGATTGAAGCTGCCCTTTGCAAAAGGCTACCAGTCCGGCACCCAAGCCGCCGGCCGCCCCGGCACCGGGCAAATGCAGCACATTAGCACCCAGTTGCTTTTGAAGCAGTTCTGCCAGATATGCTAGGTTGGCATCCAGTTTTAAAACCGCTTCGGGCGAGGCTCCTTTTTGCGGCCCGTAAACTACCGAAGCTCCGTGTTTGCCACACAGCGGATTAGTTACATCGCAAGCCGCCCAAACAGTTGTTTGCCCAAGCAGCGGGCTTACTGCTGAACCATCAATTCGTGACAGTTTATGCAGGTTTCCGCCGCCGGGTGGCAGTTCGGCCCCTGTTTTATCTAAAAAGCGGTAACCCAGCGCCTGCGCCATTCCTGTTCCCCCATCGTTGGTGGCGCTCCCGCCAATGCCTACAATCAGTTTGCGGCAACCGCGCTCCATAGCATCCAGCATAAGTTGCCCAGTACCATAAGTTGATGTCGTTAGGGGGTTACGCTCGTCGCGGGTAAGCAATTCGATACCCGAAGCAGCTGCCATTTCAATAATTGCCGTTCCATCGGGGAGAATACCATAACCGGCGCTTGCCGTTCGGCCTGTAATGCGCATTAAAGGGTCGAAAACTGGTACTGAAATGCCCCTGCCGCCCATAGCTGCCAGCATCGTTTCAACAAAACCTTCTCCGCCGTCGGACAACGGGATGCTAACAATTGCCGCACTAGGATAAACCCGCCTGATTCCCTCGGACAGGAAGCGGGCTACACCGGCAGCCGGTAAGCAATCCTTAAACGAGTCGGGTGCAATTAAAATGTTCATGGTTTAATTTGACCTGTAAAATAACCTCTAATCAATTATAAAACTTCAGAAAAAACAATTGGGGCAGTTTCCTGATTGCTCTTTTTTTATTCGTCACCTATTCCTTCATTTTAAATACAGAAACTACTGAAAAATGCTGAACGAGAACCTCAATACCTCTTTCGACCTGCCTGTTTTTGCATTTTATCTCTTTGTCTTTTATACCTTGGTTATAACAGCTCCAGCAATTGCCGCAAATCGGTAATTACCATATCTGGTTTTAGCTTCGATGCCTGCGGGTGGTCGGCCCGAAGGCGGTAGGCCCGCTGGTCGCCTGCAAAAAAACAGGTTTTAAAGCCCAGTTGCTGTGCCGGGTAAATATCTTTCAGCATATCGTTACCCACAAACAGCACCTGTTCGGCTTGAAGCCCACGCCGGCGAAGCGGTTCGAGCAGGGTTTCGAAGATGGCCGGGTCGGGTTTGCCTTTTAGTAGCTTGTAGCTGAATGTGGTCAGGTCGGGTTCAAAACCAGGTACCTGTTCGTCACACCGAAGGCTGCCGTGTACAAAATAATTCAGAATAACCGGGGTATAAAACTGCGCATTCGATACTAAACCCAGCGGATAGCCCCGCCGGGCAAGGCCCGAAACGGTTTCGCGCAAGCCCGGCATTGGCCAAAGCTGGTTGCTACAAAGCTCAAACACAAAACTAAACAAGTGCATATCGACCCGGTCAGTTCCGGCAACCAAGCCTTGCTTTTCGGCTTGCTTCAAGGTCTTTCGCCATACCTCGACTACATCTAAATCGGGAAACGGAATGCCCCCGGCACGCGCCATGCCTTTTCCTTCATTCACTATTACCGAAAAAATAGATTGCAATTGGGCCAACCCGGCTTCGGGTACACAAATGGTAATGCCCGAGCTATTGAGCGCCTTTTTAAATACCTGCGGGTTGAACCCGGCCCGCATAACATCGCCCGAAGCCGATAACAAGAGTGTTCCATAGATATCGAAAATAACAACCTGAACCGATTTATGGCGGCGGTAGCGTGCCACAGCTCCAGTAGGAAGTAATGGCATGGGCTGAAGTTGCTCCAGAAAGGGTTTAATCTGGCTTAAAATAGCTTCGTTCATGAATTAGTTCTTCACAGGTATCCCGAAGATAATCATTAAATCTGTATCAACAGGCAAATCCCGGTATAGCAATAGCAGCTAAGCTAAAATTGGAGGCTTTTAACTGCCGGTTATGGGTTTGTTCGATGAAAAACCCTCCCTGCCCTCCCTTCAAAAGGGAGGGTTGGGGTGGGTTGTGGCGTGGATGGGTATTTATTATGATTTAGAGCTATTAGGTTCTGCTTTCTTCCTATCATCGAATTCCAATTTATCAAAAGAACCCTCCCTGCCCTCCCTTTCCAAGGGAGGGTTGGGGTGGGTCGTGGCATGGATGGGTATTTATTATGAGTTAGAGCTGGTAGATTCTGCTTTCTTCCTGTCAACAAATTCCAATTTATCGAAAAACCCTCCCTGCCCTCCCTTCAAAAGGGAGGGTTGGGGTGGGTTGTGGCATGGATGGGTATTTATTATGATTTAGAGCTATTAGGTTCTGCTTTTTACCTACCTCATAGGCGCACGGATACGGGCGTTAATAAATTTAAGCCGTTAAAAGATGCAAGCGGTTCAGAATTTATTATTTTCATTCCGTATTGTTTGGCACCAGCAATCGTGCTGATAAAGCCGGGATTGTAAACGTTACTCCGGTGCCAGTAATAGCCTTCGGGAAGTGTGCCCGGCAGATATAAGTTGCCCTACTGAACCGTTTTTTTTGTAAACTACTGACCATTGAACGAATGGAAACACTCAACCAATTTATTACCCACCACATTGGATTAAATTCCGAGACCTTCAATAAAGTTATTGTTACCTTTCTTATCATTATTTTACTATCGCTGTTCCGGATTATTATCCTCCGGTTGGTTTGGCGCCGCACCTCCGATGTAAAAACCCGCTATGGCTGGAAACGGAGCCTCACGTTTACC
>JBKEAN010000268.1:0-14862 GCA_047972415.1 Mangrovibacterium sp. | reverse complement strand
CGACAAGATATACTCAGCCACGGCAGACCCTGTTTTTTGCAGGTGTTTTTCAATCATGGCTTTCAGTTCAGCCTGTTCAGCTGCATCTTCCACTTTTTCCAGCCCAATCATTTCCATGTTGCATTGGCTTGGGAAGCTTCCGTCGGCATCCAGTACATAGGCCACACCGCCCGACATACCAGCACCGAAATTGCGTCCGGTTTTACCCAGGATGACCGCTTTACCGGCAGTCATGTATTCGCAACCGTGGTCACCAATTCCTTCAACCACCACTTTCGCACCCGAGTTCCGCACGCAGAAGCGTTCGCCGGCAATACCGCGGATGTAAGCTTCGCCGCCCGTTGCACCGTAGAAACAAACGTTACCAACGATGATGTTCTTTTCGGGCACAAACTGAACGCCTTTGTTTGGGTAGATGGCCAGGTTCGCACCCGACAAACCTTTACCGAAGTAGTCGTTGGCATCGCCTTCCACTTCCAGTTCAATGCCTTTGCAGGCAAATGCTCCGAATGATTGTCCGGCCGAACCGGTCATTTTGAAGTGGATAGTTTCTTCGGGTAAGCCTTCGCCTTTGTAAACTTTGGTCACCTCGTGCGACAACACGGTTCCGACAGAACGGTTGGTGTTGATAATCGGGAACTCAGCATATACTTTTTCACCGGTCTGGATAGCTTTCTCAGCTACTTTCACAAATTCCCAGTCGAGAATTTCTTCCAGTTGGTGATTTTGTTCTTTTGTTTTGTACAAACCTTGCTCTGCACCGATAGTTTCTTTGTACAGAATCGGGCTCAGGTCGAGGTTTTTATATTTCCAGTGGTCAATATCGTCTTTGAATTTCAGACATTGCGACTGACCAATCATTTCGTTGATGGTACGGAAGCCCAACTCGGCCATAATCTCGCGCAAACCGTTTACCAGGAAGGTGAAGAAATTCACCACGTGATCCGGGTTTCCGCTGAATTTAGCACGAAGGCGTTCGTCTTGTGTAGCCACACCTACCGGGCAGGTGTTGCTGTGGCATTTACGCATCATAATACAACCTTCAACCACCAGCGCGGCCGTAGCACATCCCCACTCTTCGGCACCCAACAGCGTTGCGATAGCCAAGTCGCGCGATGTTTTCATCTGGCCGTCAGCCTGAACGGTGATGCGGTTGCGCAAGCGGTTGCGAACCAGGGTTTGGTGTGTTTCGGCCAAACCAAGTTCCCATGGCAAACCGGCGTGTTTCACCGAGCTCACCGGCGATGCACCGGTCCCACCATCGTATCCCGAAATCAACACGGCATCAGCTTTCGCCTTACAAACACCGGCAGCAACAGTACCAACGCCAGTTTCAGAAACCAGTTTCACGTTGATACGGGCATCGCGGTTACTGTTTTTCAGGTCGAAGATCAGCTGGGCCAAATCTTCAATCGAGTAAATATCGTGGTGAGGTGGCGGCGAAATCAAACCGACACCCGGAGTTGAACCGCGAACCCGGCCAATCCATCCGTTCACTTTGTGCCCCGGTAACTGACCACCTTCGCCCGGTTTTGCTCCCTGGGCCATTTTAATCTGAAGTTCTTTTGCCATGCTCAGGTAGTAGCTGTTTACCCCAAAACGACCCGATGCAATTTGCTTGGTTGCCGAGCACATGTCGTCGCCGTTTGGCAATTTGGTGTAACGTATCGGGTCTTCACCCCCTTCTCCTGAGTTTGATTTTGAACCAATACGGTTCATGGCGATAGCCAGCGTAGTGTGCGCTTCCCACGAAATGGATCCAAACGACATAGCGCCTGTTGCAAAGCGTTTCAGAATGCTTTCTGTCGGTTCTACTTCGTCCAATGAGATTGAATCCCGGTCGGAAGTGAAGTCCATCAAACCACGCAAGGTGAAAGCCGCTTTACTTTGGTCGTCAACAACCTGGCAATATTTTTTGTATTTCGAAAAATCATTTTTCCGCGTTGCATCCTGAAGCAGGTAAACCGCTTCGGGCGACAATAAATGGCGCTCGCCATCTTTACGCCAGTGGTAATCACCTCCCGACTCCAACACCTTGGAACCGCCCAACCGGATTGGAAACCCTTGCCGGTGACGCATTAAAGCTTCGCGGGCAATATCGTCCAACATTAACCCTTCAATTCGGCTTACCGTACCGGTGAAGTATTTATCAACCACGTCGGAGCTGATACCGAGAATTTCGAAAATCTGGGCGCCCTGATAAGACTGCAGGGTTGAAATACCCATTTTCGAGAAAATCTTCAGCAAACCACCGTTAACGGCTTTGATGTAGTTCTTCATGGCCTTTTCGGCCGTAACATTGCCCAGTTTACCATCGTTCACGAGCTGTTTAATGCTGTCGAGCGCCATATACGGGTTAATAGCCGATACGCCGTAGCCCAACAAAACCGCAAAGTGATGAACCTCGCGCACGTCGCCAACTTCCATAATAATGTCGGCCATACCGCGTTTCCCGATACGGATTAGGTGGTGATGCACCGCCGAAGCAACCAGTACCGACGGAATCGGGGCATGGTCGGTACTCACCGAAAAGTCGGTTAGCAAAATGATTGAGTAACCTTCGTCAATGGCATCTTCAACATAGGTACACAACCGTTCCAGTTTTTTCTCCAGCGTACCTTCTTTACCGCTGGCATGGAAAACAATGCTGATTTTTTTTGTTTGGAAGTGCGTATGATCAACGTAGCTCAATTTAACCAACTGCTCGTTTGTTAAAACCGGGCTTTCGATCGCAATACGGCGGCAATGCTCTGCCGATTCGGTCAAAATATTTTTGAAACCGCCCACGTAGGTACGTAAGTCCATCACAATCCGCTCACGAATCGGGTCAATTGGCGGGTTGGTTACCTGGGCAAACAACTGCTTAAAGTAGTTCGAAAGCAGTACCGGGCGATCGGACAACACAGCCAAAGGGGCGTCGTTACCCATTGACCCAATGGCTTCTTTGCCACTTTCGGCCATTGGTTTTAGAATCACTTCCAGCTCTTCGTTGGTGAAGCCAAAGGTTTTCTGGCGTTTCAACAGGGTATTGGGATCCGGATCTTTCAATTCCAAATCCGGAATCGATGGAAGATCGTCCAAATAAGTCATATTCTTCCGAACCCATTCACCATAAGGCTGACGGGAAATAATCGATGTTTTAATCTCTTCGTCCGAGATGATGCGCCCTTGTTCCAGATCGGCCACAAACATTTTACCCGGTTGCAAACGACCGCGGGTTTTTACTTTGGTATGATCGATGTCCAAGGCGCCTGACTCAGACGACATAATCAGCATGTCGTCATTTGTCACGCAGTAGCGCGAAGGGCGCAGGCCGTTGCGGTCGAGGGTTGCACCAACCAAAACGCCGTCGGTAAAGCAAACCGAAGCCGGGCCATCCCACGGTTCCATCATGGCCGAGTGGAATTCGTAAAAGTCTTTTTTGGCCTGCGACATTTGTGGGTCGTTTTGCCAGGCTTCCGGAATCAGCATCATCATTACATGGGGCAAAGAGCGGCCACTCAACACCAGCATTTCAATAACCATATCGAGGTTGGCACTGTCGGAAGCACGCAAGTCGCAAATCGGGAAAATCATTTCCAACTCTTCGCGGGTAAAATACGTTGATTCGAGCAACGCTTCACGTGCTTTAATCCAGTTCACGTTTCCTTTGTTGGTGTTAATCTCACCATTGTGCGCAATGAAACGGAAGGGTTGGGCCAACTTCCAACTGGGGAAAGTATTGGTTGAAAAGCGGGAATGCACTAATGCAATAGCACTCACAACCAGCGGATTCGTTAAGTCTTTAAAGTAAAGCGAAACTTGCTCGGTTGTTAACTGCCCCTTATAAATAATGGTTTTGTAAGAACACGAGATAATATTCAGGCCGTCGTAGCCCAAGCCTGCAACCGACTCGCGGGCTAGACGTTCCGTGTATTTCCGGAATACAAAAAGTTTACGGTCAAATTCTTCGACCGTCATCTCTTCTGGTTTAGCAATGAAAAGCTGTTGCACCGAGGGTTCGGTAGCCCGCGAATCGCGGCCCAAATCCGAGTTGTCAACCGGAACTTTACGATAACCTAAAAGTGGCAAACCAAACTTTTGCAGGTTCCGTACAATAATATCTTTACATTCCGAACGCTTTCGTTCTTCCATCGGAAAGAAAATCATAGCTACGCCATACTCGCCCGATGCCGGAAGTTTGATTCCTTGTTTCGGACATTCTTCCCTGAACAATTCGTGAGGTATCTGAAGTAAAATACCGGCGCCGTCTCCGCTTTTTATATCAAAACCGGTACCGCCCCGATGCTCCATGCGAGCTAACATGGCCAACGCGTCGGAAATAACCCGGTGTTGTTTCCGTCCTTTCAGGTTAGCCACGAATCCAATACCACAGCTACCATGTTCAAATTCAGAGCGATAAAGACCCTGTTGTTTGGGAGTTTCTAACTGCATTTTAAAACATTTTTATTTATTCGCCATTCGCTTGATTTCGCATCAAAATTTGCCAACAAATCATCGAAATAGCACGAGTAATTGAAATTTGTAAGCAAAATCACTAAAAATCCTACGAAGTGAAAGCGAAAATAGCCATTAAAGAGATACTATCCAAAGGTCGCGAAGAAAAATGATGTTCAAAAACATACCATCGCTGTATCCCGTTCTGCTATTCGCTTCATAAGATTATGAATCCGAATAACTTAGAACTCACACCACTATCGACACGTTAAAAGAAACAGCACTGAAAAGATAACGATTACTTAACAGGACTCCACTATTTCAGTAAGTTAGCAAAGGCTTCGTCTACTTTTTCAAAGTTAAATTGAGCCACTATAGCCTTCATTTTTGCATCAATTTCCGGTAGGCACAGGTTACCAAGGCTTCCGGCGTGGGTATGTACAATTTCGCACCCCGGTTCGTAGTTTCCGGCCTGTATTTCCACACCCACTTTTTTATACGCATCGCGAAACGGAACCCCAGCCAGTACCAGTCGGTTCACATCTTCAACACTATAAACGTATTTATAGCGTTCGTCATCCAGAATGTTCTCCTTCACCGACATCTCGGCCAAAGCAAAGTTTGCAATCTTTAAACAGTTTTTAATGTCCTGGAATGAAGGCAAAAAGACTTCTTTTATAAGTTGAAGATCCCGAAAATAGCCACTTGGGAGGTTATTTATTATTAAAGTGATTTGAGTAGGCATCGCTTGAATTTTATTGCAATGCGAACGCAACAACTCAAAAACATCGGGATTTTTTTTGTGCGGCATAATGCTCGAACCGGTTGTCAGTTCATCGGGTAAATTCACAAAACCGAAGTTTTGGCTCATAAACAAACACACATCATAGGCTAGTTTCGACAAGGTTGCTGCAATTGATGATAGTGCAAAAGCAACGGTTTTTTCCATTTTACCGCGCCCCATTTGCGCATAAACCACGTTGTAGTTCATACTGTCGAAACCCAGCAAATCAGTTGTCATTTGGCGGTTGAGCGGGAACGACGAGCCATAACCGGCAGCCGAGCCCAAGGGATTTTGGTTGGTAATGCGATAGGCAGCCTGTAACAACACAAAGTCGTCAACCAAACTTTCGGCATAGGCGCTAAACCACAAACCAAACGACGAAGGCATGGCTACCTGCAAGTGTGTGTAGCCTGGCATCAGATGGTTTTTGTAGCGGTCGGCCTGGGCAATCAAGGTGTTGAACAGCTCCTCGCCCAAGTCAACAATTTCGCGAATCTCGTTGCGGGTAAACAGTTTCAGATCAAGTAAAACCTGATCGTTGCGCGAGCGGCCGCTGTGAATTTTCTTCCCAACATCGCCAAGGCGACGGGTGAGCATGGTTTCAACCTGCGAGTGGACGTCTTCAACATCGTCTTCAATTACAAATTTGCCAGCTTCTGCAGTTTTGTAAATCGCCTTCAGTTCGGCGAGCAACAAGCTCAATTCGTCCTTGGGCAACAAACCAATGGTCGACAGCATGATCGAATGAGCCATAGAACCCAATACATCGAAAGGAGCCAGGTACAAGTCCATCTCCCGATCTTTTCCAACCGTAAAATCTTCAATCAGTTTATTTACCGAGTAACCTTTGTCCCAAAGTTTCATGTGCGTATTGTTTAACGTTTGTTATACCGCAAAAGCTGCAACCCCCGAATTAGTCGTTGCTAGCGACAATCCCGCGTAGCGGGTATTTCGGGTTTGCGCAAAGATACTCATTTAAATTTTTACAAAAAGGCATTTTTTCCCTTACCCGCCAATCAAAGATGCTGTTTTGGGTTAGGAGAAGAATCACTTTTATCACAAAATCCCGTGCAGTCCCATTTTGCGGACTCCGCATACCCCGTGTAATCGTTGCCTGTACATATTAATCAGCTCTCAACGACCACCCAGCAGTGCTCAGAGTCATCCACATCGTTTTCTGCTGGAGTTTTATTCTGAAACCTTCGGAAAATTGGCCAACGCATGACCAAATGCCCGCCATTGCAAAAACTGGTTTTCAACAACACACCCCGAAAAAAAAAGACACCTCCAGCAAAAAAGAAAATATAAATACCGTCGGGTTTTTCGTTGGTTTCAATTTCAAAATAGGTATAAATACAACTATTTTATGTCTATATGACACTATAAAAACAGTACTATTATCAATATGCTTATTCCGACGTCCATTTATTGTCATTTTATAATTTTCAATGTTAATTTTCTATTAATTGAATATACCCCACTCTAAAAAGGGGCACATGGTGATATTTTTCATCTATTTTTGACACCAGAGACAAAATAAAGGGGGTCCCTTATAAAAAAGAGCATTTTTACAAGAGTGCACGTTAAAGCAAAACCAAACAAAATTTTTGATTTAAAAAATTCAGTTAAACCCTAAAATTTTTACACGATGAAAAAGACTTTAATGCTTTTAGTTTTTGGATTGGCAACTTTTTTTGCTTTGAACGTTCAAGCCCAGGAAGAAACGAACTCCCCATGGAGCACAGGCCTGGACATTTACTCGAGCTACATCTGGCGTGGTCTTAAATTTGGCAACGGTGTTGCATTTCAACCTTCGGTGAAATACGAAAAAGGTGGTTTTACCTTTGGTGGCTGGGGTTCTGCATCATCGTCGGACTGGGAAGCCTTTGAAGCAGACTTGTTTGCCGGTTACTCGTTCGGCGCCGTTTCGGTAAACTTAACCGATTACTATTTTGGTGGCGACTGGACGAACTTTGGCGGAATGCACTATTTGGAACCAGCTGTAAATGTAGGACTTGAAAAATTCTCGTTTATGGGAGCTTACATGTTTCTGCCCGAAACTGATGACAAAGATTTTGGCGAAGAAGGTGATGTTTACCTGGAGGCCAGCTACACCTTCCCAAATGTTACATTAACCTTAGGTGCCGGCGACGGACAGTATGTTCGCCACGGCGATTTCAACATCTGCAACATCAAACTGAGCACGTCAAAAGACGTTAAAATTACCGACAGCTGGACATTGCCCGTATCCGGTTCGGTTACCCTGAACCCGTCAACCGGAGGCTTTTTCGTTGCAGCCGGGCTTTCATTCTAAAATAGTTACCCATACAAATTGAATAGAATAAGCAGGATTGGAGCAGTGCAGTTCCAATATGGAGGTGGCATGTCCTTTCCTGCGTATTCCGTGTGACAAAACTGACAAAAAATAATATTTCACATGAAAAAGATTGAAGCAATTATTAGAAAAACCAAGTTTGACGATGTAAGTGAAGCACTTCATGAAGTTGGTATCGATTTCTTTTCGTATTGGGATGCCCGCGGTGTTGGTTCGGCCCGCCAAGAGCGCGCCTACCGAGGAGTAATTTACGATACAAGCATGATTGAACGTGTGGTAATGCACATCATCGTTCGCGATAAAAACGTGGAAAAAACGGTGTTGGCCATTATGAAAGCTGCCCGCACCGGCGAAATCGGCGACGGCAAAGTGTTCATCTCCCCGGTTGAAGAATCATACCGTATCCGTACCGGCGAATTTGGCGACGAGTCGTTATTCATCAAAGGGAAAGAAGAAGAATAAAGTTGATAACCACGAAAATTTACGATCATGAATGACGCAGTAACATTAGATACATTGGCCAAATCAGCGGCTGACATCGCAATGGGCCTCGACACGGTATGGGTATTGATTACCGCCGGTCTGGTTTTCTTCATGCAAGCGGGTTTCGCACTAGTCGAAGCCGGTTTTACCCGGGCTAAAAACTCGGTCAATATTCTGTATAAAAACCTGATGGACTTCGCAGTAGGCTCGATTGTTTACTGGGCAGTAGGTTTTAGTTTGATGTTTGGTGCCGATATGGCAGGTGGCTTCATGGGAACCCCCCAACTATTCAATTACAACATTTGGAGTGGCGGCATCCCAGAAGAAGCTTTCCTGATTTTCCAAACCGTATTCGCTGCAACGGCTGCAACAATTGTTTCGGGGGCCATGGCCGAGCGCACTGAGTTTAAATCGTATTTGGTTTATTCACTCATTATCTCGCTGGTTGTTTATCCAATTTCGGGTCACTGGACCTGGGGTGGCGGCTTCCTGGCCAGCATGGAAACCCCGTTCCACGACTTTGCCGGCTCAACCGTTGTACACATGGTTGGTGGTATGGTTGCTTTAACCGGCGCTGTTGCTTTAGGGCCTCGACTGGGCAAATACAACGGCAAAAAAGTAAATGCTATTCCTGGCCACAACCTCACCTTGGGTGCACTTGGAGTGTTTATCTTGTGGTTGGGCTGGTTCGGGTTTAACCCGGGCTCGCAACTTGCGGCGGCTGGCTCGTCCAACGCAACGGCCATATCGCATATTTTTGTAACGACCAACTTGGCCGCTGCTGCCGGAACAATCACTGCCCTAATTATCAGCTGGATACGCTTCGGAAAACCATCCTTAAGCTTCGCGCTGAACGGCGCCTTGGCTGGTTTAGTCGCCATTACGGCTGGTTGCGATGGTGTTTCCGACCTTGGCGCCATTATTATTGGTACAATTGCCGGCGTGGTATTGGTTTACTCAGTAACATTTATCGATAGCGTGCTACGCATTGACGACCCGGTTGGTGCCATTTCGGTACACGGCGTGTGCGGTGCGTTGGGTACTATTATGTACGGATTGTTTGCAACCAATGGCGGATTGTTCTACGGTGGCGGTACTGCCCAACTGGTTTCGCAATTGATTGGTGTTTTGGTAACTGGCGCGTGGGCTTTGGCTTGCGGCTGGGCTATCTTCTTCTGCATCAAGAAAACAATTGGCCTGCGTGTACCAAAACGCATCGAAGAAGAAGGCCTGGACATTTACGAACACGGAGAAAGTGCCTACAACTAATAATTCCTTCAACCTCCAAGGCCTGTAACTTTCTTAAGTACCTGTCGGCTGGCGTGCCCTTTCCGTTTTCCAAGGTTGAAGTTGACAAAACACGGATTTACTTTCACCTGTTACATGCAATAGAAAAGGATGTTTCCCTCGGGGAACATCCTTTCTTTATTATCTGACATTCAATTAAATAATCCTATCCAACAAGATTCAAGCCATCCAATAAAGCGACATAGGTTTTAAATCCTTTTTCAATCTCCGACAACAAAATATATTCATCAGCGGTATGAGAGCGGGCACTGTCGCCCGGCCCTATTTTCAGCGATGGCCAGGGCATTACGGCCTGATCCGAAGTGGTTGGCGAGCCATAATAGGCTAAACCGAGCGAAAGCCCCCGTTGCACAACCGGATGTGTTACCGGAATACCCGACGAGTTTAGTTTAAACGAACGCGGAGCAACATCGGATTGAATGATACCGACAATAATATCACCGGCTTTGTGGTTCGAATAAAATTCGTTGGTACGCACGTCAACCACAAAGGTGCACACATCGGGCACCACGTTGTGTTGATACCCGGCATTAATTTGGGTAACCGATAATTTCACTTCGCCCAATACTTCCGACACCTGCTCGAACTTATAATTTCGTAAAACCTGAATATCATCGAGTGCTTTGTACAGGGCATTTTCGCCTTCGTCGCGGGCGGCATGCCCGGCACGTCCATGTGCCGTGCAGTCGAGTACCATCAGCCCTTTTTCGGCAATGGCCATTTGCATTTGGGTTGGCTCGCCTACCAGGGCCAGCGCAATATCCCCCAACTCAACAATTAACGATTCCATCCCGCTATTTCCCGAGATTTCCTCTTCGGCCGAAGCTGCAAAAACCAGGTTATAAGGCAAATTTTCTGTCGCATAAAAATGAACAAAAACAGCCAGCAAAGTTACCAGCGACGCGCCTGCATCGTTACTGCCCAAACCGGTAAGTTTATCGCCCTCCAGCTCTGCCACAAACGGATCTTTCGTCCAGTTTTTAACCGGTTTCACGGTGTCGATATGCGAATTGAGCAACACAACCGGTTTGGTTTCGTCCCAAAACTTGTTTTTTGCCCAAGTATTAAATCCTTTTGTTTGAAAAGGGATTGAACGTTCGGTTAAGAAAGCGCGGACCAACTCGGCCACCGGCCCTTCTTCGCGGCTAAACGAAGGTGTTTGAATCATCGCGCGCAGCAATTGAATGTATGCTTTCATCCTTAAAAATTAATCCGACAAATGTAACAATGTTTCCGAAAGTAGCGTTTCGGTGCGCATTTGAACAGGTTTCGGCCTAAACTGTGAACACATTTACCGGATGCTTAACACGCAAAAAATACCGGGAAGTACGCAGCCTATTTCAACCAAACAAAAAGTCCGCAAAAACGGTTGAACTCCATTCTTGCGGACTGTCGCGGTAAGGCTCCGACAACTATTTTGGGACAACCAGTGGTTTTCCGACACACAAAATTTCGCGGCCTGCCACATCGTTCAGTATAATGGCAGCCATCATGTACCAGGCAGCCAGTGCGCACACAATCAAATCGATAGCAGCCAGCGTTTTTACCGCTGGAAAACCAAAGTGTTCCAAATCGAGCAAAATAAAGCCAATCAACAATGTGGTGAAGGTGACAAACATGGCGGTGTGGATAAACATGGAAGCCGCCCAGAAAATGGCAGTAATCAACGTCCAGCCAAGCAGATAAAAACCAACATCTTCGCCAGTTGACGGGTATACCTGAAAGTGGTTCAACACCCAAATAATACCTAAGCCAATCCAAAAAGCGCCATAGGCCGAAAAGGCGGCAAAACCGAAGTTATTACCTGTTTTTTGCTCCAGAAAGCCGGCAATTAGCTGAGCTGCTCCGCCAAAAACAAATCCCATAGCCAGTACTGGCCCTAAACCCAGCCATCCCAGGTTATGAAACTGGAGCAAAAGTGTTGTCAAACCAAACCCTCCAAGGCCTACAACCGCAGGGTTGCCTAATTTTGAATTGTGCATTTTTTAACGTGTTAATTGATAAATTGGTGCGCAAAAATAAAATTAATTCTTTGCCTATAAACAGCAGCGCCAAATTTATCGACAGGAAAGAAATGGCAGTTTCCGCCGATCCTTCCGGACCTTGTATCCAGTTTAGTTAATAAAAACTCGGTTTGTTGCCATCCGTTCCGGGTTTGTTTAAGCCTACACTTGCTTTGCTGTCTTTTTCAGGATGTTCGATGATGTCTGCGATGTAGCTACCTACAGCTTTTCGGGAAACTTCTGTTCCTTTGAAAGGTTCTGATTTTTGGGTGGTTTCATAATCCACTTCATCATCATCTTGCAACCAAGCCGGACGAACCACGGTATAATCCAAATCAGATGCTTCTATGACATCTGCGGCTTTGCGATAGGTTTTGAGAGCCGAACCAATCATTCGGTTGTTCCATTCGCCAAATTTTCCGGGAACTTCATCATAAATTCCCAAACTGGTTACGAATATCAAACGCTTTACATTGTTTTTATCCATCGCTTTTACAATGGCTT
Source organism: Mangrovibacterium sp. (assembly GCA_047972415.1). Lineage (GTDB taxonomy): Bacteria > Bacteroidota > Bacteroidia > Bacteroidales > Prolixibacteraceae > Mangrovibacterium. The sequence continues at coordinate 3,008 of JBKEAN010000268.1, read as the reverse complement.
CCGCCATTTTATCAACACTTCCGGCAAGGTTTGCGTAAATGATGTTTTGACCTTTTACCGCTTCGTTTAAATCATTTTCGTTCAATACATCACCTTCAACGATTTTGGTTTGAGCGTTGGCGAATTGTTTTATAGACTTTGAATTTCGTGCAAAAAGTGTTAGTTCGACATTGCCGTCTTTCTGTAATTTTTCGATGGTGTGTTGAGCGATTGCTCCACTTGCACCGAGTATTAAGACTTTGTTCATGATTTGATGTTTGTTAATTTTTCCCGCAGAACTCGCTGATTTTCGCAGAAGTTTTTGTTATTATTTTCTACGAATTTCTGCTTCATCTGTGGGAATTAATTAGTTTTATCTCCCGCAGATCTCACAGATTTTCACAGAGATTTTTGAGTATTTTATCTGCGTAGTTCCTCGTCATCTTCGGGATATTATAAATTGTTTACTTTTCTGAAAATTCCTTGATTAATATCATCTACATTAAAGTTTACCAAAATCCCTAATTTAAGTTTTGTGAGTTTTAGATATGTAAGAACTTGTTTATGGTGAACTTTTGCTAATTCTTCCACGGATTTAATTTCAATAATTACCTTGTTGTTTACTAATAAATCTATTCGAAATCCAACTTCTAATTTTTCTCCATCAAAATAAACCGGAACAGGTACTTCAACACCAACTTGATAGCCCATTTTTACTAAAACGGATTTTAAAGCTGCTTGATAAACAGACTCCAAAAGTCCCGGACCAAATTCTTGATAAACTTTGAAAATAGCTCCTCGGATTGCATAAGAGATTTCGTTTTCCTCCATAAGGCTAATTTATCAAAAAAAAGATTACCCGCAGATCTCACAGATTTTCGCAGATTTTTTTGTTGATTATTTTCTGAGTAATTCTGCGTTATCTGCGGGAAAATATTTTATGCTTCTACTAATTCTGCCACTCCCAAATGCTCTTTAAAGAACGGAGCTAATTGTGCAACAGCTTCATCTAAATATTGAGGAATATCGTATAACTTCATGTGGTTTGCACCTTCTACAATGTACATTTGTTTGTTGTCCGTTCCGGCACGGTTCATTAAATCATCACTCATCCATTTCGATTCTGCAATGCTTCCAACAACCATAAATAAAGGTTGGGTGAAGAAAACTTCCGCCATATTAAAGGCATCATAAGTAACCAATTGCGTTAAGCTTCTCGCTGTTCCGTAACCTGGTGAAGTAGAACACTGTGCTCTATCGGTGTGGTAATATTCCCAAGCTTCTTTCAAGTCGGTGTAAGGCGTATCTTCCTCACGCATTGGTGCCATTGGCATTTGAACAACCGGCGAACCATTGGCTTCCTGCGTTCTTGCCGAAGCTCCAAATTCCAAAGAAGCAATCACATCTTTCATATTTTGGTCGCCCAACCAACCTTTACTAATCATGTGTCCGATGTTTACGGCACTAACCGTTCCAACGGCTTTAATTCGTTTGTCGTTGATGGCTGCGTTAACGGTGTAACCACCACCTGCACAAATTCCCCAAGCTCCAATTCTGTCGTTATCTATATAAGGAAGCGTGGTTAAATAATCTATCGGAGAGCTGATGTCTTCCGTTCTGATATATGGATTTTCCAGTTGACGAGGTTCGCCACCGCTTTCGCCTTGGTAAGAAGCATCGGTAACAATCGTAACGAAACCGTGTTCGGAAAATTTACGACCATAAATACCTGCGGTTTGTTCTTTTACACCTCCGCCTGGATGCGTAATAACGATGGCTGGATATTGTTTCTTTTCATCAAAATTTTCAGGCAAATCTAAGTAAGCGGACATCATCAATCCGTTATTTGAGTTTTTGTACGTGATTTTTTGTTGTGACATAATATTAGTGTTTGAATTATTTTACTAACACAAAATTATTTCAACTATCAGAAAGAGACTGAAACAGATCCCTAAAAAAACGGAAACATTTTACTGATTTTCAATCATTGATTCCTTTTTAAACTTTTCACGATATTGGCTTGGACTGAATTGTGTTTGCTTTCTGAAAAATTTGGAGAAATAATTGGGATAATTGAATCCCAACTGAAATGCAATTTCGGTATTGGTTAATTGGGTTTCCACAATCATTTTTTTTGCTTTATCCGTTACAAATTCATGAATGTGTTCAATAGCCGATTTATGGGTATTGGCTTTAATAATATCGCCTAAATAATTGGCTGTAAGATTCATTTTATCAGCAAAAAATTGCACCGTTGGTAAATTGGCAAATCCATCTTCATACGAATCTTTTAGTAGTTGTTGAAATTCCCTAACGATGTAATTTGTCTTTTCTATTTCGGTAGAAAATTGTCTTCTATAAAACGATTCAACCAAGTTTAGAATCAGGTTAACATAAGCCAACAATACATTTTCAGTATAGTTTTTGTCCTCGTATTTTTGAATAAGATTTTCGTACAATAAAACAATTTCCCGCTCTTCCTGCTTGGTCAAAAACAAAGCTTCGTGATAGCCATACTCCAAAAAGTTCTGAAACAAATAACGGTTCTTTTCGATAATTTCTTTGGATAGTTGCAGATAATATCCTTCAAATTTGTCTGTCAAATCCCATTCGTACAATTTGCCAGGGCTGTTAAAAAACACGGCAGTAATGGGCTTTGGATTTTTGGGGTCGTAATCCGGTAATTCTGGATTGATGTAATTGGTTTTAAAAGAAACCCGATAAAAATCGATATAAATTCCTTCTGATTTTAGCAAAGTGGTTTCAGGATATTTGCCAATGTCGATATGCTCATTCAGCGCCTGGGAAACGCCAATATACTGGTTAAAGCTCTTAAAATCGGTAAAGGTTTTCATTCACCAAATATCGCGATTATCTTTAAAAGAAAAGCAGGAACCGCTTTGCAACGGATCCTGCCTTTCTTCAAACTATAAAAACAAGCCTTACTTCACCGGCGACATAATCACTTCTACCCTATCAGGGCTAACCAGCACCTGCTTGGCCAGCGCCACTACCGACTCGGGCGTGAT
>JBKEAN010000267.1:0-3758 GCA_047972415.1 Mangrovibacterium sp. | reverse complement strand
TTGAATTCGTCGCGGATGTCGCCCGATATGCGCCAGGAGTCGGCCTGGTGGATCGCCCATGTTCCGGGAAATCGCCAGCGGCAAATATTAAAAACAATGCTGGGGTCAATCGCCTTCACGGCCGAAATAATTTTGGTGTACTCTTCCTTCTCGTTCAGTTTCAGGTGTTCGCCGCCACACCAGTCCACCTTCAAAAAATCAAAGCCCCAATCGGTAAAAAAGGAGTGGCAATCCTGCTGCACATGGCCGTAAAGGCCTACGCCCAAGCCTTTTTCGTCCTTATCCCACATGGAGCCGCAGGTATTATCGCCTGCATCGGAGTAAATTCCGGCTTTCAATCCGCGCCGGTGAATGTAGTCGGCCAGGGCTTTCATCCCCGAGGGGAATTTGGACGAATCGCAATACAAGGTTCCGTTTTCCGTGCGGCCGCCAAAGTAGCCGTCGTCGATATTAATAAAGCGATAACCGGCATCGTACATTGCCGACGACGCCATCGCATCGGCTTGCTCGCGGATCATCTTTTCGTCAATATTCACCCGGAAGTTATTCCAGCTGCTCCAGCCCATAATCGGGGGTTTTGGAGTCACTTCGTTCTTATCTTGCGAAAAAACAGGAATATTTGCTATGCTCAGAAGCAGGGTTGGCATTAAAACATTGCGCATAGCTCGCCTTGCATTCACAGTCAGTCGATTCGCTAAGTTCATTTGGTTTGATTTATTAGTTGTACGTCAACAAATTTCAGCTTTTCAATCGAAACCTGCAAGATAGCTTAATTTCTGAGGATCAGTAAACCAAAAAGCAGAACTGTGTTAAAAGCAAATATCCCGCCGTTCCGAAAACGCTACTTTTAAACCTGATTGAATTTGCCTTCATGCAATGCAGCAGAATAAACACAGGGGCAAAGCCCTCTGTGTTCATCCCTGGCTACTCCGGATATTAAGTACAACTATTTCTCTCTCCGGATTAGTTTAATTTACCCGCAAAATTTATCTTCAATTTGCTATTTTCTTGTAGAAAAACCCAAATCGATAAACTGCCCACCCACCGTTTGTTTGCACCTCAGCGCAACCAAATTGGGTTGACCCGGCCTTATACTTTGAACAGCTTCCTGACTCAAATCAACGAAGATATAGCGATTGGTATAACCGGTAAGCGCAGCTGCCAGGATACCGTTGATATAAACCTCGCAATCTTCGTCGTGAAATATCAACAGTTTCAACCGGTCTGCTTCATTGGCTGCCAGCTTCGCAAAATTCAATTCTTTCCGAAGATAGATGAATAGCGAATTCCAATTGGTGTTAATCACATAATCCTGGTGAATTCCTTGTCCAAACCCGGCCTTCGCTTCTTTCCAAGCTTTATCTGAAAAATCAGCTTTTGTCCAGGAGTCTGAATCTAACGGTTTATCCGTCATCAGGTAGCGCCATTCATTGTTTACCGCATGCGATTGCGAAATTGGCATTACCGGCGTCAGGGAGAAACTGCTTGAACGCGTGTTTTCGATGGCTTTGCGAATTTCGGACAACTGTTCATCATTTACTTTTACGACTTTCCGGTCATAGCTTATCATCCCGTTTTCTTCGTCCTCAACATCTGTCAATTGGGTATAAACGGCTGCGCAAAGCCCCATCGCCTGAAGCTCATCCACTTTATTTGTGTATTGGATAAAGCGCTCTTTCAACTCCTCGGGCGAATAAACCTGGGTGTATTTCATGTTGCTTCCGCCTATCCAACGATGGCCGTCAACCAATAAGGTAATTCCGCCATATTCCCCGCAAACCGAAGCCCGTTTGCCGAATTGATTGGGCAACATGTTTGGCTCCGGGTACCAATGGGTATCTTTAATATCACCATATTCGGAATCGTTCCAGCCGCTGGCAATGCTTATTAGTCGCGATGTATCCTGTTCCCGGGCAATATCGACTGTCCGCTGCGAAGTTTTTTCATCCGGCTGTCCCCAGCTTTCGTTGTAAACGGTCCAGAGAACAATTGATGGGTGGTTGTGAAGAGTCTCCATTATGCGAACCATCTCCTTGTGAAAATTATCTCTCAAATCCGTTTGTTCCCCCAAGATCTTTCCATCCTTCCCAAAGCCTGGATTCGGAATATCCTGCCATACCAATATTCCCAAGCGGTCGCAGTGGGTGTACCAACGGGCAGGTTCAACCTTAATATGCTTCCGCACCATGTTCATGCCAAATTCTTTTGAACGCAGGATATCCGATTTAAGTGCCTCATCTGTAGGAGCTGTGTAAATACCGTCTGGCCAATAGCCCTGATCCAAAAAACCGTATTGAAAAATGGCTTGGTTATTGAGCAATATTCTCGGGTGACCGCCTGATAGATCCACCGCAATTTTCCGCATTCCGAAGTAGCTGCCCACCACATCGACCAACTTTCCGCCATCAGTCAGTTCAACTTTCAAGTCATACAAAAAGGGCGAATCGGGACTCCACAATTTTTGATCTGGAATTTGAATATCAACCACTTCATTCGGACGAACATCCGTCCTGAAGGCAATTCGTTTATCGCCATCGAACACCTCGATTTTGGCTTTGGATGTTGTTTCTGCCGCCTCGGACACGACCCGAATGCTTACTTTCTGCAAATCAATATCTGGCGTCACCACTAGCTTATCGATGTAAACAGGTGAAACGGCTTCAATCCAAACAGTTTGCCAAATGCCGGTAACCGGAGTGTACCAAATTATCTTTTCTCCAATTTTTTGCTTTCCGTGCGGATAGCCACCAAATTCCTGATAATCCTGAACAAAAACTTCCAGTTCCTGTTCGTCTTTACCGGTATCCAACGCCGAACTAATGTTCAGCACAAAGGGGTCAAAGCCTCCAAGGTGTCCGCCCACTTCCCGTCCGTTCAAATACACTTTACATTTCCAGTCAACTGCCCCGAAATGAAGCAATACCGTTTTGTTTTTCATGGAAGCGGGCAGCGAAAAGCTACGGCGATAAAGAAACACCTTGCCCTTATTTTCGTCGTGGTGGGTATCCATTATCCCCGACAAGGCTGATTCCATCGGAAAGGGTACCAAAATTTTCTTCCCAAATTTCTGATTTGCCGTATAAGCCATGTCCTTCACGAGTTCAAAGTCCCAAAGTCCGTTCAAATTCATCCAGTTGTCGCGCACCATCTGCGGACGAGGATATTCGGGCAAGGGTTCCTTCGGATCGAGCTGGTCTGCCCACGGAGTCATAATCCGGGCCTTCTGAGCTTCCCAGGTTTGAGCAAACGCTGAGCAGAAGCTGAAGCACAGGGTCACAATAGCTATTAGATGGTTCTTTTTCATTGGTTTATGGTTTCTGATTTAAAGTTGCTGATTTTCCGTCTAACTTGCCTTCGAGCATTTTTATAAAATAGCCTCCGACAACCGAACGGGCCTGAAAACCGCGTTGCCTTTCCCTGTCAGTAAACACCCAATCCGACATGGGTACCCGATCGGTCGTTTCGTTCATAAAGCGGTGTATCGGAGCAATAAATCTTTCAAAAGTTGCCTTGTCATTGGCCAAGGTAGCCGTCCAGATAATCCAGTCGGTTTTGGTATAAGTCTCGCGATTATCAAGCGGAAGACCGTATTTGTTTTGTTTGCCCAGGTAGTATTGAATTTCCCTGGGAGCAATGTCATCCGGAAAGATACTCAAGTCCATCAACTTATCCCACACCAGGTTATACTTCTGGCTCCAGGTTCCGGGTTTATCAAATGTGAGGCGATAATGATCGCCATCGTTGGCCATACGCTCCCA
>JBKEAN010000266.1:0-4122 GCA_047972415.1 Mangrovibacterium sp. | reverse complement strand
GTCTGTTCGTTTATTGGCCATCGTTTCGCGTTTTTATTGCGAAAGTAGGCCTGCACCAGCCGTGAAAAAGTTCGTTGTTTTTAGCTGACCACTTTGTGTCGGTTTGCCTGACCACTTTGAAACGGTTTCACTGACCACTTTGCATCGGCAGACCTGCACACGTTCCTTCGGTATCGGGTGACCACTTTAATCGGATTTTGCACTCATATTAACAATGAAATTGTAAGCGGTAAATTACTGGTGAAGCCATAGAACGATTTCCATTTTCTAAAGATTTTGTTTTTAAACACCGGCTCCAATGAGCCGGTGCAAGCCGGAATTGCCTAGTTTTGCGCCAGATAATTTATTTGCCGATGAAAGCTTTTCTGACCATTGCCTTACTGGTACTTTCGAACACCTTTATGACCTTTGCCTGGTACGGCCACCTGAAGTTTGCCGAGATGAAATGGTTTAGCAAACTTGGGCTGGTATCCATCGTGTTAATTAGTTGGGGTATTGCCCTTTTCGAATATTTTTTTCAGGTGCTGGCCAACCGCATTGGTTACAAAGAATATGGCGGCCCGTTTTCGCTCATCGAGCTAAAAGTGTTGCAGGAAGTGATTACATTAATTGTGTTTTTGGTGTTTACCCTGCTGCTTTTCCGCACCGAGAGCTTTCGGTGGAACCACCTGGTGGGCTTCATTTTTTTGATTCTGGCGGTATATTTTGTCTTTAAAAAATAAGCCGAAGGTTGGGGCACTTCAATTCCTGTGGTTGAATTGCCCTAAAACAAAAAAAGGCAACCTGCCGATTGCCTTTCCGTTCTGCTCTCGCAGAACTAACCTAAACCAACTAAACCTATTAAACCATGAGCTTCTCCGACAGCTGCCGGATAACTCGCTGATTTTGTGTCTGAAAAAAAATCAAACACATATTCGAGGCAAATATAAATATTAAACCGTTATCGCAAACGGTAAAATTTATTTTTTAAAGTATTTTTTACTTTTATTTCAAATTCGGTACGGCATCCATCTAAATGCACGTTTTTGTTCTATGTTTTGTCGTCGTTAACGCTGTTTTTCGGCTTCAATTACTTTTTCTACCGAACCATGTAACAGCAACAAGCGGCGCGAGCTCACTGCATCGTAGCCCAACTCGTCCATAATCATTTTGGTGCCGCGCTCAATTAGCTTCTGGTTAGTCAGTTGCATATTTACCATTTTGTTGCCTCTCACCCGTCCCAGTTTTATCATCAAACTGGTGGTAATCATGTTCAGAATTAGCTTTTGGGCTGTCCCGGCTTTCATTCGGGTGCTGCCGGTTACAAACTCGGGGCCAACCACCGCTTCAATCGGAATATCAACCGCATCGGCCAGTTTTGAGCTGGGATTGTTGGTAATGCACGCCGTAAGAATACCTCGCTCGCGTGCCTTCAGAACGGCCCCAATCACATAAGGCGTTCGGCCCGAAGCAGCGATTCCCACTACCGTATCGCTCGAATTGATGGAAAAAGCTTGCAAATCGTCCCAACCCTTTGCCGGATCATCTTCGGCCAACTCCACCGCTTTGCGTATAGCTTGGTCGCCACCGGCAATCAATCCAATTACCACGCCGTCATCAATCCCATAGGTTGGCGGTATTTCCGAAGCATCCAAAATGCCCAGCCGTCCACTGGTTCCGGCACCTATGTAAAACAAACGGCCTCCCCGCTCCATGCGTTCCACCAAGGCAGTCACCAGTTTTTCAATTTGCGGGATAACCACCTCAACAGCAGGCAATACCATTTGGTCTTCCTGATGAATGCCGCGTAATAAATCGTTCACACTCTGCTCCTCCAGATGGTCGTGCAGCGAACTCGACTCGGTAATATTCGTCATCGTTTTGATTATTTCTGTAAATGAAACCGGAGCAGATACTCAATCGGTTCTTTCTGTATCAATCCGGGTTGAAGTCCTTCACTGCGAAGAACATCATCCAGAATTTCCCTGAAATAAAAAGCAACCGAACCGGCAACGTGAACCGGCAATCCGGCCGACTCGGGCAGTTGTTTCACGTTGCGTTGTACAAATGCCCCGAACTGGCTGCGTAACAAATCGCAACAATAACGTTCATCCCTGTTCTCCGATAAAAACGGGGTAAAACCGGCCAGATAGCGGTTTGGTTTTTCGGTCCGGTAAACGCGCTCCAACACCTCGTCCTTGCTTATGTTGAAACGAGTAACAAATTTTTCGCGCAAATGCGCAGGCATCACTTCTTTAAAGAAATCGCTCACCAACTGACGGCCGATAACTGCCCCGCTTCCTTCGTCACCCAAAATAAAACCCATTGGCGGAATATTTTTCACAATCGCAGAACCATTGTAATAGCAGGCATTTGAGCCGGTTCCCAAAATGCACACAATGCCGGGCTGGGTTCCGCAAAGTGCGCGTGCAGCCCCCAGCATATCGCTCGAAACCTGACAGCTCACATCACCAAACAAGATGGTCAGGGCTTTTGCAATCACGCCGGCCTTTTCTGTACTAACCACGCCAGCCCCGTAAAAGTGAATTGCCCGGAGCGGCAAGTGATCGCCTGCAAACAGAGGTTTCAACTCAGCCACAATATCTTCAGTACTTCGGAAAAATGGATTGATTCCCAAACTCTGGTACTGCCGGGTGTTCCCAAAATCGTCGGCAAGCAGCCAGGTAGTTTTGGTAGAACCACTATCTGCCACTAAAATCATAGCGTGTTGTTTTACTTATTTCTGCCCAAATTTAAAGTTTACTCGCCAGAAGCCTCTCTTTCAATCCAACAAAATATAACTAGATTTGCGAATAGCAGGTTGCAGCAATCTTACAAGCTGCATGTCTGCACGTTAACCCGAATCAATGAACTGTTTTGAGCTATGGCCCAACACAAACGACTTCAATCCCTCGACATTTTAAGGGGAATGACTATCATGCTGATGATTATCGTGAACAATCCCGGAAGCTGGCAATATGTTTATGCGCCACTGCTGCATTCGAAATGGGACGGATGGACGCCAACCGACCTGGTTTTTCCCTTTTTCCTTTTCATTGTGGGAACCGCCATGTGGTACTCGTTTAAACCGACCGGGCAGCAACTGACCGCCGGCCTGAGCAAAAAAATTGTCAAACGCTCACTGCTTATTTTTGCTATCGGACTGTTTCTGAATGCCTTTCCCTTTATTGGTTTTCAAGTTGAAAACCTTCGGATTTTTGGTGTCCTGCAACGTATTGCGTTGGTCTACTGCGCCGCTTCGTTCCTGGTACTTTTAGTTCCAATCCGGGTGAGTGTCCTTGTTGCAGCCGTAGTTTTGTTCAGCTACTGGGCCATTCTGCTGCTTTTCGGCGGGGCACAGCCCCTCTCGCTGGAAGGCAATGCTGTCCGACAGCTCGATTTATTCCTGTTCGGCGAAAATCATTTGTACCACGGTTACGGCATTCCATTCGACCCGGAAGGCTTACTGAGCACCTTGCCTGCCCTGGTGAACGTGCTGCTGGGCTACTTTGCGGGCAAGCTGATCGACGAAACGACCTCGCGCGAAAAGGTGGTCGTAAAACTCGCAACCAGTGGCCTGGCTCTATTCACCCTCGCCTTGCTATGGAATCCTTTTTTCCCAATAAACAAACCCATTTGGAGCAGTTCGTACGTGTTGCTCACCTGCGGACTGGCAGCAGTTTTACTGGCCACGCTTATCTGGCTGGTCGATATAAAAGGGTTGAAAACATGGGCACAGCCCTTCCTTGTTTACGGTATGAACCCGCTGTTTATTTATGTGCTTGCCGGTATTTGGGCCAACTTACTCTGGTTGATTAAATTACCTGACGGAACAAGTATTCAGCAATTCATTTATGCCAAATTACTGTTGCCTTGGGCTGGCGAATACCTAGCTTCTTTTCTGTTTGCCCTTCATCTGGCTCAGGGCAAACGCATTTAAATTTTGAGTAAAGTTTCCCTGTATTTTTCGTTCTGTAAAGCTTTCGATCTTTTTCTTTTTTTACTGGCTTTCCATTGTTGGTCGTTTACCAGTATAGCCATGACTGTTTTTCGTATGGTGTTAAAGTTTTGGGCGGCATAACCTTTTCTTTTTCTGGATTGATCTTCGCCAAAAACTACATCCAAAGTCCAATGCAGGTTGTT
>JBKEAN010000265.1:0-20097 GCA_047972415.1 Mangrovibacterium sp. | reverse complement strand
TGAAGAGGAACCGGAAGGCCAGGCGGCTAAAAACTCAGCTTTTCAATCCGGCTGGCATCCAAACGAACGAAGATGAACAGCAAAATGGTAAACGACCACAGCGATGAGCCCCCGTAACTAAAAAAAGGCAACGGGATACCAATTACCGGCGCCAGGCCAATAGTCATTCCAATATTGATGGTGAAGTGAAAAAACAAGATACAAGCCACGCTGTACCCGTACACCCGGGTAAATACCGAGCGCTGCCGCTCGGCAATATAAACCAAACGGATAAGCAAGGCCAAAAACAACAATACTACGGTGGTAGTCCCTACAAAACCCCACTCTTCGCCAACGGTACAAAAAATAAAGTCGGTACTTTGTTCGGGCACAAAATCGTACTTGGTTTGGGTGCCGTGCAGAAAGCCTTTGCCCAGGAACCCGCCCGAACCGATAGCAATTTTCGATTGGTTTACGTTGTACCCTACACCTAGCGGATCGGACTTAATGCCCAGTAGTTCCTCAATCCGTGCACGTTGGTGCGGCTCCAAAATACTCGAAAATACGTAGTCAACCGAGAAAGTCATAAACACCAAGCCCAGGTACACCGCAATAATAATTAACGCTTGGTGCAAATGCTGGCGCAAGGCGTAAATGGCAAAAATAACCGACGACAAAACGGCTGAAGCCACCACCACCTGCGCCGACTCGAAACCCAGCTTCAACATCGAGTTAACCAGCCAGAAACTTAAGAATAAACTGGCCGAGATACCAATCGCTTTCAGGGCTTCGCCCGCCCGCTGGTTCGACAGGTAATGCACAAAAATGGCCGCCAGGGTTAATATTAATATGGTGACAAGCGGTTGAAGTACCAGGGTGAGGATAAAAACCAGGGCCAGCAATACGGTGATGAACAGGAAAATGCCGTTCAGCCCTTCGCGGTACAGCACCAAGATGAAAACCCCGAACACCAAGGCCGAGCCTGTGTCGTTTTGCAACAAAATAAGGATAACCGGCAAGCCCAGCAACGCCCCTATAATGGCTAGCGACTGGGGCTTTTCGAGTTTGAAGTTGTACGAGCTCATAAACTTGGCCAGTGCCAAAGCGGTAGCTGTTTTGGCCACTTCGGCCGGCTGAAAGGCAAAACCCCCGATTTGAAACCAGGCTTTGGCCCCTTTTACCTCGGAGCCCACCAAAAGCACCGCCAGCAACAACAAAATGGTAATAATATAAAACAGGTAGCCAAAGGACACAAAGAAGCGCGAGTCAATTAAGATAATCATGCCGGCAAGAACAATTGCGCAAACAATCCAGATGAGTTGTTTGCCGTAGCGTTGGCTCATGTCCAGGATGCTGGCATGTTCTTCGTTATAAACCGCCGCGTAAATGTTAATCCATCCCAGGAAAACCAGCACCAGGTATAAACCAATGGTCGTCCAGTCGAGGTTGGCCCATATGTTGTTTCTGTTCGGCATTATTTGGGTTGAATGGGGTTTAACAAGTTGGCGTTCTTCATTTTTTCGTCCAGTGCCAGGCGGTTGGGCTTGGTAATGGAATCGTTCAGGTATTTTTCAATCAGCAAGCTGGCAATGGGGGCTGCGTGACGGGCACCCCACACCCCGTGTTCTACATAAACTGCAATGGCAATCTTCGGATTGTTTTTCGGTGCAAACGCAATAAATGCCGAGTGGTCGGAGCCGTGCGGGTTCTGGATGGTCCCGGTTTTCCCGCAAATCTCGATACTGTCCACGTGGGCGGTGTAACGCGTGTTAGTATTGTCAACCACTTCCTGCATCCCTTCAATGACCAGCGTAAAGTGCTCGGGACGAACCGTGGTGTTTCGTTTTTCAAATTCCAGAAGGTGCACATCATCGTCGGGGTCAACCACCGAACGTACCAGGTGTGGATCGATGTAATAACCCCGGTTTGCAATACAGGCGGCCAGGTTGGCCAATTGCAGGGGCGTTACAATCACCTCGCCCTGCCCAATTGCCAGCGAACGGATGGTGAGCGAGTTCCAGCGCCCTTTCCCGAAAAAGCGGTCGTAATAACTTTCGGCGGGAATGTTCCCCGGGGTTTCGCCAAAGAATTCGGTTCCCAGCTTGGTGCCCAAGCCAAAGCTCAAGGCATGCTCGCGCCAATGCTTGTAGCCTTCTTCTGCTGTGCGATATTTATTAATGGTAGAGCGAAAGGTATTCCAGAAGTAAGGGTTGCACGATTCGCGGACGGCTCCCACCAGCGTAATGGGCGACTGGTGATTGTGAGTACAGCGGATGGGCGACGATCCTTTGCCGGCACACGATACGGCGGTGTACTCGGTAATGGCCCCCTCTTCGAGTGCAATCAGTGCATTCAGGGTTTTAAAGGTCGAGCCAGGCGAATAAGCGGCGGCAATAGCCCGGTTGGTAAGCGGTTTCAGTGTATCGTTCAGCAAAATTTGGTAGTTTTTGCTCCGTTCGCGCCCAATCAGTAGGTTCGCATCATAATCGGGGCCGCTGTAATAGCAAAGTATTTCGCCTGTTGAGGGTTCAATGGCAACTACGGCTCCGCGCTTGTTTTGCATCAGTTGTTCGCAGTAGGATTGCAAGTCGGCATCAATTGTACTCACCAGGTTGTTGCCCAACACGGCGGCCGAATCGCTCAATCCTTCGTTGTAGGCTCCTTTCATGCGGTTGTGCACGTCAACCAGGTAAAAATTAATCCCTTTAATACCGCGCAATTCTTTTTCGTAGGCACGTTCCAGCCCGGTAATGCCAATGTAGTCGCCCTGTCCGTAATAAGGGTCTTTGTCAATTTGGTTTTGGTCAACCTCGCCCACGTAGCCCAGCATGTGCGCGGCAATGGGGTAGGCATATTCGCGCAGGGTCCGCGATTGCACAAAGAACCCCGGGTACTTGTACAGCTTTTCCTGTAACATGGCATACATCTCGGGCGACAGCTGTTTGACAATGACTGAGGCTTTGTAGCGCGAATAGCGTTTGGCCTTGCGCAGCTCGTCAATAAAAAGCTGGCGGTCAACATTCAGCATGTCACATAGCTGCGTGGTGTCAAAAGCCGACACTTCGCGCGGGGTAACCAGCAAATCGTAGGCTGCTTTGTTGTACACCAGCAGTTTGCCGTTGCGGTCGTAAACCAATCCGCGTGCCGGATAGTTGATAATGCGTCGTACCGCATTTTGTGTTGCATATTGTTTGTAAGACGAGTCGAGGACTTGAATGTAGAAAAGCCTGAAAATGAAGATGACGGCAACTGCCGTGAAGATGGCAACAATGAGTATTTTACGTTTGGCAAATTTATCCACAGCTACCGCTCCTTATATGTAATGTATTGACTAAGAATGACCAATACAATGGTAAAAAACGAGCTAATTAAAGCCCGCAACAACGTGTAGAGCACCCCGTGAAAGGTAAACACTTCAACAAAAAACAAAAAAAGGTGATGGCTGACCACCAGTATGATTGTGTAACGCAAAAACCAACTGATTCCCAATGTGGAAATACGCGGAACTGTGTTTGTTTCGAGTACATCGCGCGACGAAATCAGGTTGATAACCGACGGGCGGATGAAAGCAAGGAAGGTTGTCGCTGCGGCGTGAATACCGATGGTATTCGAAAAGATGTCGATATTCAATCCCAGTAAGAAACCCAATACAAGTAGTAGGTATTTTGGCGTGTTGAAGGGCAAAATAAGGATAAATAGGATATACAAATAGGGGTTGATAAACCCGCTGATTTGGATATGGTTGAGCAGTAAAACCTGAACCAGGACCAATACGACCCAGATGGCTGCATATTTGAAGAGGGCACTATTCATTGGTGTTCTGTTTCTGGATAAACTTAAGTTCGTCGAGTTGGTTGTTTCTGACGACTTCCACAAAGCTGAGTTTCGAAAAATCGGTTAGCAATCTCACGCGGATGTCGTAGAAATTATGGCCGGTGGCATGATCAAATTCTTCGATAACACCCACGGGGATACCTTCGGGGAAAACGCCCGAGAAACCACTGGTAACAACGGTATCGCCTATTTCCATTCGAACGTGAAACGGAATTTCGTTTAGGTTGGCCAGGTGCATGTTTATTCCGTCCCAAGCCAGCGAACCAAAATAGTTCGAACTTTTAATTTTGGCCGACACTTTCCAGCGTTTGTTCAACACGGTGGGGCCGGTAGCATAGTTTTTCGATACGCTGGTAATAATTCCCACCACGCCGCTCGGCCCAATAATTCCCATATCAACCTTTACCCCGTCTTTGGATCCGCGGTTGATGGTGATGTAATTGTACTGTTTTATTACCGAGTTGTTTACCACCCGGGCAGGGGTGTAAGCGTACTGTGGGTCGGCCAGCATCACACTGTCGCGTTCAAAGCGCAGCGAGTCGGGATAAACCGGTTGGAGGCGGCGCGCCAGTTCGTTTCGCAGACTGGCATTTTCGGCTGCCAGTTCGGCGTTGGTCTGTTGCAGTTTGAAGAAATTGGATACTTTATTGAAGCGCCCGTAAATACCGGCAACCACGCTGTTGCTGGAGTTGAAAAACTTGACACGTTGAAAATTATTATAATTCACAACCAAGCTCAGGCTGAGTACTTCGAGTACCAGAAATAAAATGAAAAAATAATTTCGCGCCAGAAAGCGTAGCAAATTTCTCATTCACCGGAAAGATTGTCCCTTTCCTGTCCGGGATTAGCGAATCAGGAAAGAGAATTTATCAACGTTTTTAAGGGCAACACCGGTTCCGCGGGCAACGGCACGCAGCGGGTCCTCGGCTACGTGGAAGGGGATGTTTAACTTTTCGGATAAACGTTTGTCGAGCCCGCGCAGCAAAGCGCCACCGCCTGCCAGGTAAATCCCTTTGTTCACAATATCGGAATACAGTTCGGGCGGGGTCAACTCCAGGGCGCTGAGAATGGCCGTTTCAATTTTCGAAATTGATTTTTCGAGGCAGTGCGAAATTTCCTGGTACGAAACCGGCACTTCAATCGGCAGCGCCGTCATTTGGTTTGGTCCCTGAACGATGTAATCGTTGGGCGGGCTATCCAGTTGCGAAAGGGCCGAGCCTACCGCAATTTTAATGTCTTCGGCTGTGCGTTCACCCACTTTTATATTGTGCTGGTGGCGCATGTACTCCATAATATCGGCTGTCAGGTCGTCGCCGGCAATACGGATTGATTTGTTGGTGACGATACCGCCCAACGAAATTACGGCAATCTCGGTGGTGCCCCCGCCAATGTCAACAATCATGTTTCCTTCGGGTGCTTCTACATCCAGCCCGATACCAATTGCTGCGGCCATGGGTTCGTAAATCATGTACACTTCGCGGCCACCGGCATGTTCCGACGAGTCGCGTACGGCACGGATTTCAACTTCGGTTGAGCCCGAAGGGATACACACCACCATTTTCAGCGAAGGGGTGAACAGGCGCGATTTCGGGTTAATCATTTTTATCATCCCCCGAATCATTTGTTCTGCCGCGTTAAAGTCGGCAATTACACCGTCGCGCAGCGGGCGGATGGTTTTCAGGTTCGGGGGGGTGCGGCCTTCCATTTGACGCGCTTTTTCACCGATAGCGAATAACTTCTCCGTTTTCATATCGATGGTGACGACCGAAGGCTCGTCGAGCACAATCTTGTCGTTTTGTATGATGATGGTATTTGCAGTTCCCAGGTCAATGGCAATTTCCTGGGTCAAAAATGAAAACAATCCCATATTTTAGTTCTCCTTAAATTTCGTTTTTATCCCGACTATAAAAAAATAATGTTTAAAATGACGGCGTCCGGTAAACAACATCGCGATGCCAAATTCGTCGCAAGCTTCAATCACTTCTTCATCGCGAATACTGCCGCCCGGTTCTACAATAAACTTCACCCCAAACTCGTTGGCCGCTTCCACGCTGTCGCGGAAAGGGAAAAAGGCATCCGAAATCAGTACCGCTTCGTCCATGCTGATACCCTCTTTCAGGTTGAAGCGGGGAATGGTCAGCTGGCGAAGGCTGTCCAGGCGGTTGGGTTGCCCCATGCCGGCACCCGTTAACCAGAACGACCCGTCGGCATTTTCGGTTACCAGGGCAATAGCATTGCTTTTTAGGTGTTTACATGCAGTAATACCAAATTTGGCCAGGCTCATTTTATTGTTGTCAAACTGAATTTTTGTAACGTTACGGAATTCGGTGTCCATCCCCTCGTCTTCATCCTGAACCAACATCCCTCCACTGATACTGCGGTACAGTTTTTCGCCGGTTGTTTCGGCTTTCAACGGGCTAACCAGCAGTCGCAGATTTTTCTTTTTGGCAAATAGTTCGAGCGCTTCCGGAGTAAATGCCGGTGCAATAATAATTTCGACAAACTTTTTACCGAACCACTCGGCCACTTCTGTCGTCACAGTATCGCTGATGCAAATAATGGAGCCGAACGCGCTAACGGGGTCGCCTTCCCAAGCCAAATCAAGCGATTTCATCAGGTTGTCGGTTACGGCCAAACCACATGGGTTGAGGTGTTTAATAACCGAAACAGCTACTTTGCTTTTGATGTGTGTTACCGCGTGGTATGCGTCCGAAGCCGATTTCCAGGCCGCATCGGCATCGAGCAGGTTGTTGTACGAAAGTTCTTTGCCTTGCAGCACTTGAGCATTGGCCAGGGTTGTTTTCGAGCCGGCATTGTCGAACTTGTAGAAGGTTGCCGATTGGTGCGGGTTTTCGCCGTAACGCAGCACTTGTCCGTCGTTCAGGCTTATCCGGGTTTTATCGATGATCCCACGGTTGAAATAGTTGAAAATGGCCGAGTCGTAGTGCGACGAGGTGGCAAACGCCAGGCGGGCAAAGCGGCGGCGGTCGTCCAGCGAGCTTTCGCCGTTTTTAGCGTTCAGCAAATCAATGAAATCCTGGTACTGGTCGCGCGACGAAATGATAACAACATCGTTAAAGTTTTTGGCCGTACCGCGGATTAGCGCGATGCCGCCAATATCAATTTTTTCGATGATGTCTTCTTCGGAAGCACCCGAAGCAAGGGTTTCTTCAAACGGGTAAAGATCGACAATGACCAGATCGATTTCGGGAATTTCGTATTGAGCAATTTGTTGTTGGTCGCCGATATGTTCGCGACGGTTCAGAATGCCGCCGAATACTTTAGGGTGAAGGGTTTTTACACGTCCGCCAAGGATGGACGGGTAGCCGGTCAGCTCTTCAACAGCCGTAACCGGAACATTCAGGCTTTCGATAAATGATTGGGTACCGCCTGTTGAATAAATAGTTACGCCCAATTCGTTCAGTTTTTTTACAATGATGTCAAGTTTGTCCTTGTAATAGACAGAAATCAATGCTGATTTTATCTTTCTTAAATCATTCATTTACTGTTTGTTAAAAATGCGTGGCAAAGATAATATTTTCTCCTGATTATACTTCGTTGCAAAGCAAGTAAGTTCCGAAAAATCAGCATTGAAAATAGAAAGATTTTTTTTCATAATAAAGCAGGGAGGTCTTCAGTCAAAAATAAAAACAATAGGTTAACGCAGGTTCGTGCCAAAGATTTTATTCTTTTAACTTTACCTGAAATTTAGCAGCTATGATTCTTTTTCGGCTCATCCTCGAGAGTTTTTCGTTTTCGCTTAACTCATTGAGAGCGAATAAACTTCGTACATTTCTGTCGCTATTGGGGATTACGATTGGTATTTTTGCCATCATTTCGGTATTTACGGTTATTGATTCGCTGGAGAAATATATGCGCGAGAGTTTGAGCTCGCTGGGGACAAACATGGTTTATGTGCAGAAGTGGCCCTGGAGCCCGCCCGAAGGCGAAACCCAGTACCCGTGGTGGCGCTACCTGAACCGGCCGGTGCCCGAAGTGGAGGAGTTGGACGAGATTATGTCCCGTTCGCAATCGGCCGAGAAGGCGGTGTTTTTTGTTGTTTTCAATACCACTATCCAGTTTGAAAACTCGAAAGCCGAAAATACCGAAGTGGTTATTTCGACCTATGAATTGGCCGATATGTGGAACCTGGATCTGGAGCGAGGCCGCTATTTTACCGAGTCGGAGATGTTTAGTACTGCGCCTTTTGCCATTATTGGCAGCGAATTGGCCAACAAGTTGTTTGGTGGGCTTGACCCGATAGGGAAGGAAATAAAAGTGAAAGGTTTCCGGGCGCGGATAATCGGGGTGTACAAACGCAAAGGAACCGACATGTTCGGGACCAGTATGGACGAACGGGTACAGGTGTCGACTGGGTTTGGCAGTTCGCTGGTCGATTTCAGAACTAACGATATGCAGCAGACCATTAATGTGCGTGCGCGGGCTGATGTAGATCCCGACCAGTTTTTAGCAGAGATGGAAGGGGTGATGCGCAGTATTCACAGTCTTCGCCCAATGGAGGAAAACGATTTCGCACTGAATGAGTTGCGGATTATCTCGAAACGCTTCGACGCCTTTTTCCTTGTTTTCAATATTGCTGGTACGGTGATTGGCGGGTTCAGTATTTTGGTGGGCGGTTTCGGAATTGCCAACATCATGTTCGTGTCGGTAAAAGAACGGACCCGATTGATTGGTATTCAAAAATCGTTGGGTGCCAAACGGTACTTTATTTTACTCCAGTTTATTTTCGAATCGATTATCCTTTCGCTTATTGGCGGTATGATTGGCTTGTTGCTGGTTTTTGCCGGTACACTGGTTGTAAACTCATCAACCGACATGCACCTGCTGCTTAGTGTAAAAAATATTGGCTTGGGCATTTTTGTTTCGGGCACAATTGGGCTGGTGGCTGGTTTTGTACCGGCTTGGGTTGCTTCGCGCCTCGATCCTGTGGTGGCGATGAATGCTGCGTGATTTGGTGTTGCCGGGATTCGGTTGCTTGCAAATCACATAACGGTGAAAAAGAAGTGGGCCACCGCCATGTAAAGCATCAGTCCCAGAATGTCGTTCATGGTAGTGATAAACGGACCGGTAGCCAGTGCCGGGTCAATTTTAAGGCGGTTCAGCAACAAGGGGATGAGCGTGCCGAACAGGGATGCAAAAATAATGACGATAAATAAGGTGCAACTCACTGCCATGGTCAGCCGGATGTTGTCGTTGAAGAAATAGTTGTAAGCGAAAATAGCGCTGGCAAAAAAAACAGCAGTTACCAAGCCAACGCCCAGTTCTTTCAATAGCTTTTTTCCCAGCGAGTCGAAATTGCGTGAACCTGCCGCCAAAGTCTGCACCACAATAGACGAGGATTGTACCCCAACATTACCTGCCGTAGCTGCAATAAGTGGGATGAAAAAAGCCATTGCCGGAATGTGGTTCAGTGTGTCCGAGTTGGCTCCCAGCACGCGGGCACCCATAATTCCGCCCATGGTGCCAATGAGCAGCCAGGGAATGCGTACGCGGGTCGAACGCCAAATGCTGTCGTTCGAACTTACTTCGCCCGTAATACCCGAAACCAGCTGGTAATCCTTGTCGGCTTCTTCGCGTATCACGTCCACCACGTCGTCAATGGTAATCCGGCCTTTCAGCCTCCCTATTTGGTCAACAACGGGCAATACCACCAAGTCGTATTTTTCCATAATTTGGGCTACTTCTTCTTGGGGCGTGTCGGTTTTTACCGATTGAATGTCTTCGTTAATCAGGTCTTTCACTTTGCTGTGCGTCGATTTTTGAATCAACTTTGAAAGCGAAAGCACACCTTTTAATATATTGTCGTTGTCCACGACATATACATAGTAGATTTCGTCAATTTCTTCGGCTTGCGACGATATTTCTTTCAAACAAGTCTGAACGTTCCAGTTTTCGTTCACTTTTACCAGCTCCTTGGCCATCAACCCGCCGGCAGTATCATCGTCATATTCGAGCAGGTCGGCAATATCGCCGGCTTGTTCTTTGTCTTCAATTTCAGAAAGTACCGCTTCTACCACATCTTCGTCGAGCTCGCCCATAATGTCGGCGGCGTCGTCCGAGTCCATGTGCTCAACAAACTGGTGGGCTATAACCTCGGGGGGCAATACGCGCAAAAAGCGCCGGCGTGCGCTTTCCGGAATTTCGAGCAGCACGTCGGAAGCCATTTCACCTTCAAGTTGAAGGTACAGGTATTTGGCCTCATCCATGCTCAGCTTGTCCATTATCTCGGCAATGTCGGCCGGGTGCAAATCGTCGAGCATCTCACGAACTTCGCTTGCTGATTGGGACTCAATCAGTTCCTGAAGCCGTTCGATAAAGTCCATATTCAGTTCGTTAGCCATGCGATAAATTTTAGGCTTGTTCTGAAATCAAGCGGGTTAAGTTTTCAAAATCGGCAACGCTCAATCGTTCCGGTCTCAGGTCGAACAGTTCGTTGGCTTTGAGTGCGGGATCGGTCAGAAATTGCTTCAGCGAGTTGCGCAAGGTTTTTCGTCGCTGGTTGAACGATGCTTTGACCAGTTGTACAAACAAGGTTTCGTCGCAGTCGAGCTTTTCGCGCTGGTTGCGGGTGAGCCTGATGACCGCCGATTTCACTTTCGGGGGCGGGTTAAATACCTGCTCGTGAACGGTAAATAAATAATCAATATCGTAATAGGCCTGAAGCAGTACACTCAGAATACCATAGGTTTTGGTTCCGGGCCCTTCGGCCAGCCGCTCGGCCACTTCTTTCTGAATCATCCCAACCACTTCGGGAACCTGGTTTTTGTGTTCGAGTACCTTAAAGAAAATTTGAGATGAGATGTTGTACGGGAAATTGCCGATAATGGCAAATTTTTCGGTAAACAACTGGTTTAAATCAAGTTTCAAAAAGTCTTTCGATATAATGCGGTCAGTTAGTTGGGGGAAGTGCCGGTGCAGGTATTCAACCGATTCGGTGTCAATTTCGACGACCGAAGTACGGTAACCCTCCTTTTGTAACAAATACTGTGTTAAAACACCCATGCCGGGCCCGATTTCAAGCACTTCGCGAAGGTTGGTCGCTTGCAAACTGTCAACAATTTTGCGTGCAATATTTTGATCTTTCAAAAAATGCTGACCTAAATTTTTTTTAGCCCTGACTGTGGTCATTTCGAATCTAATGGATTTTAATGAATTGATGAATATGCTGTTAAAAAGGGTAAGGTTACAAACAAATCTTTATTTTTGTCGACATTTCGGGCTTTTAAAAAGGCTGCAAATGTATAAAACTACTTTATAAATCGCGTGAAATTGATGCTAAAGTACTTTAAAATTAGCGCATTTTAAACATTAAACAAGTTTGCTTTGAAGCATAAGTTATTAAAGTTCCTCAAGGTTTTGGCCTTTTTTGCACTGGGGGCCTTTCTGTTTTGGCTGGTTTATAAGGACCAGGACATTCACAGGATCGAATCGATCCTAAAAAACGATGTTAATTATTTCTGGATTTGGGTTTCGTTGGTTTTAGGGCTGTTGAGCCACATCAGCCGCACCATTCGGTGGCGCATTATGATTGAACCGTTGGGACAAAGGCCCCGGTTGTTGAATACCTTTTTGGCTGTTATGGTTGGTTACCTGATGAATCTGGTAGTCCCGCGCATGGGCGAAATTTCGAGGTGCGGGGTGCTGTCGCGCTACGAGAAAATTTCGTTCACTAAATTGGTAGGGACTGTGGTCACCGAGCGGATTGTTGATGTGCTGATGATGCTATTGCTTACCGCGATTGTGGTTTTAACCCAGTTCGGAAAAATTGTTCAGTTCCTGAAAAATAATCCCGGCATAAAGAGCAAACTCGAACAACTGAGTTTGTCGCCTGCTACTTTGCTGATACTTGTGACCTGTTTTGTTTTGCTCGTACTTTTCCGCCATAAAATAAAACGCTCCGGATTATTCAGGAAACTAAACAATGTATTGCACAAGTTCGGCGAAGGGCTTCGTACCATCCGGACAATGAAGCACAAAACGGCTTTCATTTTTCACACTATCTTTATTTGGCTGATGTACTACCTGATGCTGTATGCCGTTTTTTTCTGTTTCGATTTTACATCGAATTTAGGGGCGATGGCCGCTCTTACCACCTTTGTACTGGGTAGTTACGGCATGGTTGCACCGGTACAGGGAGGTATTGGTGCCTGGCATTTTATGGTCATTCAAGCGCTGGTTGTTTACGGGATTGATAAATCTGACGGGGTTGTTTTTGCTTTTTTAGCCCATTCGTCAATGACCGCCATGCTGATTGTGATGGGCTTGGTTGCGCTGATGATTCTGCCTTTTGTGAACCGCCGGAACGCAGAAAGTTTGTAGCTTTAGCCATTCCTTTAAAACCGACCTTTGAATACCGAACTGTTTATAGCACGCCGCTTGTTTTCGTCAACCGATGCCGAACAGAATTTGTCGCGCCGTATTGTGCGGCTGGCTGTTGCCGGAATTAGCCTGGGAATGGTGGTGATGATTTTGGCGGTAGCCATTGTGATTGGTTTTCAGCGTGAAGTTGAAACAAAAGTGAACGGTTTTGCGGCACACCTCCAGGTCGTTAATTACGACAGCAACCAAAGCTATCAGACAATTCCGATTGATAAAGAACAGTTGTTTTTGAGCAGGTTGGATCAAATTCCGGGAATTACCCATGTTCAACAGTTTGCTACCAAACCTGGTATTATTAAGGCCGGCGACGAGATTCAAGGCGTGGTGCTAAAAGGGGTTGGTGCCGATTTTGATTGGCAGTTTTTTGATAAAAATAAACTCGAGGGAGAACATATTCCGTTGGATAGTGCCCGCACCGACCTGGTTTGGATTTCGCAGCAAACCTCCGATTTACTAAAACTGAAGCTGGGTGACCAGTTTCGCATGTATTTTCTGAATGCCGACGAAAAAGTACCACGCATCCGCCGGTTTACGGTTGGTGCTATTTATCGCAGCGGGCTCGAAGAGTTTGACCGCATGTTTGTGCTGATTGATATTCGGCACATTCAACAACTAAATAACTGGACCGAACAGCAACTGAGTGGTTACGATGTATTTGTGGCCGATCTGGATGAGGTTGACCAAACAGCGTGGCAGCTTCGCGATTTGGTACTGGAAGATTTGCAGCCCGGCAGCTCGCAGTTGAGGGTTGTAAACGTGAAAGAAAAATTCCCTTACATTTTTGACTGGCTCAACCTGCTCGATATGAACGTGTGGATTATTCTATTGCTGATGCTGTTGGTAGCCGGCTTCAATATGATTTCGGGGTTGCTGGTCATTATTTTGGAGCGTACCCGGATGATTGGTATTCTGAAATCGATGGGGGCTGCAAACATCAATATCCGGCGTATTTTTTTGTACCTCTTGGCATTTTTGGTCGGGAAAGGCTTGTTTTGGGGGAATGTCATCGGCATCGGCCTGTGTTTAATTCAGTCTCATTTTAAACTGGTTCATCTCGATCCTTCATCTTATTATGTTGATACAGTGCCTGTTCTGCTTTTGCCCTTGCATTTGCTGATGCTGAATGCCGGGGCTTTGCTGGTAACCCTACTTATGCTGCTTGGACCATCGTACCTGGTGGGCCGTATCTCGCCGGAAAAGACGATTCGTTTCGAATAAATCACCCTATAGGTTAAATTTTTTAGATTTTGTAGGTTTGGGTCATTCTTTGTAGTGATGGCCGATACCATTTAATCTGTATCTTTAGGAATGCAACATTTCGACCCCGAACATATTGCCCGTTTGCTTCGCGCCGGACTACCCGGTCAGCGCTCGCACCTGAAAATGATCCCTCCCGGGCGGAAGCTCATGCGCCAAGGCGAACATCTGGATAATGTTCGAAATAGCAGTGTGTTGCTGTTGCTTTTTAAACAGCAAGGCCAGTTGTACACCTGTTTAACCAAACGTGCGCCGGGAATGAAAAACCACCCGGGGCAAATTAGTTTGCCGGGAGGTAGAATTGAAGTTGGTGAAAGCCCCGAAGTAGCGGCCCTGCGCGAGGCACACGAAGAAGTGGGTATAGATCCGGCCGGAGTAACATTGCTTGGACGTTTGAGCGAAGTGTATGTGCAGGTGAGCGGATATAAAATTTACCCAATTGTTGGCTGGATGGATACTCAACCAAAGTTTGTGCTCAATAGTGCCGAGGCCGAACGGGTGATTGTGTTTCCGATGGAGTCTGTTTGGCTCGAAAAGTTGATTAAAAACTTTCCGGTTCAAACCAGTACCGGGTTATTAAATGTTCCTTGTTTTGTATTCGACGACGAAGTAATTTGGGGAGCTACGGCAATGATTTTGGCCGAGTTCATGGATTTGCTCAACTTGCCCGTTTTTGCGATGTCCCAATAAGGTTGACGTAGTGGTGGTAAGTTGCTAAAACCCGATTTACATAATCGAAAGGTTCTTCTCCACGGCAGTACCCGTATTTCACAACCGGATCTTTATAGTATTTCGATGCTGATTTGTTGAGCAGGAAATAATCCACGTTATTGGTCCAAACAATTGGTATTTTGTGGTATTTCGCGGCCAGGCGCTGGGCATCTTTCACGTGGCCGAGCCCCACATTATAGGCTGCCAAAACAAACTTCATGCGTTCAAGCGAGTCGGGAACTTCCTGTCTGAAATTGTCGTCAAGCCATTTTAACAGGCGAACGCCTATCTCTATATTTTTATCGGGCTGGGCGTAGTCGTAAATCTGAAATAAATCGGCCGATTCGGGCATTACCTGCATCAGTCCCGTAGCGCCAGCCCACGAAGTTGCCGTTGGGTCGAAGCCCGATTCCTGGTAAATAATGGCAGCAGTTAGCCGCCAGTCGATGCCAAGTAACTTGCTTTTTTGTTTGATGATGTTGTCGTAGGGCGATATGGCACCATTCTTTAGCGAGTGATAATCATTCAAAACCGTCATTTGCAAACGGTCGGACTCGAAGTATTTTTTGTGCAGCCGGGCAAATTCCTTGGTCTGCTTAAAGTTGGAAATCCAATTGTTGAGGTAGTTTCGCCATTCGGGAGTTTCCTGACGTACCGCCCAGGCAATGTTTTGTTCGAAACTGACGGGGGTTGCCACATCCAGGTTGGGAAAGTACGACTGGTTAACGTTGGCCACGTTTTCGTCGCAAACGGTGTAGTCAATTTCGCCACGCGATACCATTCCAACCAACTGTTCCACCCCAAAAACGGTATCTTCCACCAGGTTAATTTCGGCCCCAATTTCGTCCGATAGGTTCGACAAGCGCTGGTAGTAAACGGTATTCCGCTGGATGTAAATGGTTTTTCCGGCCAGATCGAGTTGGCTACGGATCAGCGAATCTTCGAGTTCCTGCGGCGCCATATTGTGCCAGTTTTCAGGGCGGCGCTGAACCAGTACTTGCCGTGTTTGTTCAAGTGGTGTGGTAAAATCGATCTGCTTTACCCGAGCTTTGGTGATGGTCAGGTTTTTAGCAATCAGGTCGTATTTCTTTTCCCGTAAACCCTGAAACGATTCGTCGATGCTGTTGCTGACCGACACTTCAAGCTTCAGTCCCATATCGTTGGCCAGGTGTTGAAGGATTTCGAATTTGAAGCCCATTGGGCTTCCTTTATAAATGAAGTAGTTCGTTGAGTTGTAGTCAACCACGGCCCGTAATTTTCCGGACTTCATAATCCGGCTCAGTTCGGTGCTTTTTTGCTGTTTCCCCAAGTCTTCCTTTTCAGCGCCGGAGGGCCTGCACGACCACATTCCCAGTAGTAAAAACAGGGAAAATAAACTAAGCACGCAGTCATTTTTCCGCATAAGTCAGGTTTGTCAGGTTTAGGTTCTGGTTTTGGTCTAATCGTAAAATGACCAAGCAATACCTAAGCGAAACGTGCGCCTGTATAACGGGTAATCGGGTGCAACCCAATAGTTTCCATCCAGAATGCCGGTTGCAGCATTCATTAGTTGGAAGAATGCCCGGGTACGTTTCAGTTTTAAATTGGCATGCAGGTCAATGATGGGAAAGTTACCAATTTTTTGTTGATTTTGCCAATAATATTGTCCGGTTGCCGGATCGTACGCATCGCCATAGTAGGCTGTACTGTACCGCACATCGGTTCCAAAATTAGCGTGTAAAACCTTCGATATAAGTAGTTTGAAGTTAACGCTCAGGTAGCCCGAAAACTGAGGTAAATGAAGATAGCTTTCCTGGTTGGTTTGCTGCCAGAGTAAGTTTGCCCGCAGCAGCCAGTGTTTCGATTCGATATCTTTGTTTAAATAAGCGCCCAGAACGAGCATTTCGGAACCAGCTTTGGTCGGTAGGGCAAGTTCGTTGTTGTAAATGTAATTGCCAATGAGCGCATAATTAAAGCCGAGGGTTAGTTTGTGCCGCTGCGATTGAATCCGCGCCCGGACAATCATTTCGTTCATATTGTCGAAATTGTTGTTCCATTCGTAATGGTTCGAGCGGTATTGTTGTTGAAAATAATCGGGCACAATGGTGTTTAGTTCCCCTTTCAGGTAAAAACTGGTGGTGTCTTTCCCTATTCGTAAGGGTTTGAAAATGAAGGCGCTTAGCTCGGTTTGTCCCGCTCTGTATCCGGTCAGGTAAATTTTACCCTCCATGTTCCAGCGCCAAAACTCGCTCAGGTCGTGCGAAATGGCCCCTCCCACGAAGGTGTTGTGCAGACGTTCTTTTGTCAGCAGGGTTGTATCGGTGGCCATCATTTTGGCCGTAATCAAATCGTTACCAATGTAAGCCCGTTTGCTGAACGTATATTTTCGGTCGGCCGATTCGTAAAATTTTAGTTGAAACACGTTGGTCATCCGGTTGTAAATTGCCGTATCTCCAGTGTAAGTATCGTCCCTGTACGTATTTCGGTAAAAAGTGGTATCGGGGTCGGTGTCGGTGTACAGACGCCGGTTTCCCGAGTACTCAAAACTGTGGATGATACCAGTAATCGGACGAAACTGGTCGTACACAGCTCCAGTAGAATCTTCTTTTTCTTCGTATTTGCCCAGTTTGTATTCGTTGGCAAACCAAAATGTGTTATTCTTAATTTGCGAGTTGGCAGTCACCAAATTCACCAGAAAAGTTTCTGTTTCTTCGTACTCATCCAAGTCTTGGTCGGGTTGCAGCCCTCCGTTTTCTTCACCTTTTATCCGGTTGAAAATAATGCCTGCATGTGAGTTGAATTTGTCTGATATATAGCTGGTTGCCAATCCAATGTCGTGGTATTTGGCTTCTTGGTACTGGTAATGCCCGGTTGATTTACTTTGGTCGTAAAAAAGCTGAAAGTTGAAGTCTTTGCTGGCATTTTGGCTGTGAAAAACGTTGAATCGGGTTTCTGTCCGTTCATTTTTATTCTCGCTTTGGCTGTAATCCAGCAGGGTATATGGGGTGGTTGTGTTTAAAAATTGCAACGATTGCGGAAATTTCGAATAAACTTCGAACGATTTATAAAAGTAGAATCCCGTTTGGCTGTTGCGATTAAAAAAGTCGGAACTTTCGTAGGCGCCCCCGTTGTTTCCTGTAAATACCGGATAAATATCGTTTTTAAACACCGGGTTGTACACGTTGAAAAAGCCAAGCGCGGTATCCAGTGCCGATTTTTCGAAGTTGGCGGCATAATTGGATAGTTGCCAGGCCCGCATAATTGACGGGATATGCTTTTCTTTTTCTTCGTGGTCGTGCCCCTCGTGCGAACCTTCGTTTTCCTCGCCCGGTTCGCCCATGTTTTCGCCTATCGGGGTAATGCCTCCCGTCCCAAAACTGGTAACACTTTGTGCCAGGCCATTTAAACTGAATAGCACCAGCAGGATAATAATAAAATGCTGTTTTCCAATCATACCGGGCAAAGATAATTAAACTGGTACTTGCTCAACCTTATCAAACCTTAAAAAATCTTATCGAAATTATTCAGCCAAAACCGTCTGTTGTTGCGCCAGCGTATTTTGGTTCGTCCCCGATAGGGTTTGCGTGTGGGTATCAGCAATCTGCGCAATGGGTTTATTTTTCAACTGTTTGGTGTTAGTTATTGACATAGCCTTTCAAATCAGGCACAGTTTTGTTTTCTTTATAT
Source organism: Mangrovibacterium sp. (assembly GCA_047972415.1). Lineage (GTDB taxonomy): Bacteria > Bacteroidota > Bacteroidia > Bacteroidales > Prolixibacteraceae > Mangrovibacterium. The sequence continues at coordinate 2,250 of JBKEAN010000265.1, read as the reverse complement.
TTGCTACAAATTCGTAAAAAATGACCACGACAAACTACGACGAAGGCTCCATTAAAACACTTGATTGGCAGGAACATATCCGAAAGCGACCAGGAATGTACATCGGGAAACTGGGTGATGGTACGGCCGCCGACGACGGGATTTATGTGTTGCTGAAAGAGGTGATGGATAACTCCATCGACGAGTTTATGATGGGTTTCGGAAAAAAAATAGAAGTAAAGGTTTCCAACGAACTGGTTAGTGTCCGCGATTTTGGACGTGGTATTCCGCTGGGAAAAGTGATGGATGTTGCTTCGAAAATGAATACCGGCGCCAAGTACGATTCGGCCGTGTTTAAAAAATCGGTAGGCTTGAATGGGGTTGGTATCAAGGCTGTTAATGCGCTTTCAAGTGCTTTCACCATAAAGGCATTCCGCGAGGGACAATTTAAAGAAATCCTGTTCTCTATGGGACAGGTTGTTGACGAAAAAGACGTTGCCGGGTCCGAACAACCGAATGGTACCGAAGTGTCGTTTGTTCCCGATGCCGATATTTTCCGCAATTACAAGTTCCGAAAGGACTATGTGGAAAACATGATGAAGAACTATTCGTTCCTCAATGCCGGATTGACGATTTACTGCAACGGTGAGCGCTACAACAGCAAAAACGGATTGAAAGATTTACTGGAAGAAAACCTTGACTCGGAACCCCTGTACCCGGTTATTCATCTGCGCGGCGAGGATATTGAAGTGGCCATGACCCACGGCAACCAGTACGGCGAAGATTATTATTCGTTTGTTAACGGGCAGCATACCACCCAGGGCGGTACACACCTGGTTGCTTTCCGCGAAGCCATTGTAAAAACAATCCGCGACTTTTATAAAAAGGACTTCGATCCATCCGACATTCGCGCGTCGATTATTGCGGCAGTGGCAATTAAGGTGGAAGAGCCCGTGTTCGAGTCGCAAACAAAAACCAAGCTTGGGTCGCGCGATATTGGTCCCGATGGCCCGACGGTTAGAAACCATGTGGCCAATTTTGTAGCGAAAGAGCTCGATAATTACCTGCATAAAAATCAGGAAGTTGCCGAAGTGTTGTTACGTCGTATCCAAGAATCGGAGCGTGAGCGCAAAGCTATTTCGGGCGTGAAAAAGCTGGCCCGCGAACGTGCTAAAAAGGCCAACCTGCATAACCGCAAACTGCGCGACTGCCGCATTCACTTCAACGATAAAAATGACCGGAAAGAAGATTCGAGCATTTTTATTACCGAGGGTGATTCGGCCAGCGGTTCCATCACCAAATCGCGCGATGTGAATACACAGGCCGTATTTAGTTTGAAGGGCAAACCCTTGAACACCTATGGCCTGACAAAAAAAGTAGTATACGAAAACGAAGAGTTCAACCTGTTGCAGGCCGCCCTCAATATTGAGGAAAGCATGGACGATTTGCGGTACTCGAAGGTGATTATTGCCACCGATGCCGATGTGGACGGGATGCACATCCGTTTGCTGCTCATTACGTTCTTTTTGCAGTTTTTTCCCGAACTGGTAAAAAAAGGGCACCTCTATATTTTGCAAACCCCCTTGTTTCGGGTACGCAATAAAAAGAAAACCTTTTACTGTTACACCGACGACGAACGGGTTTCGGCGATTGACGAATGTGGCAAAGCGGCCGAGATTACCCGGTTTAAAGGCTTGGGTGAAATTTCGCCCGACGAATTCAAAAACTTCATCGGTGCCGACATTCGACTGGAGCCGGTGGTGATGAAAAAACACGAGTCGGTGTCGCAAATGCTCGAATTTTACATGGGCAAAAACACACCAGAGCGGCAGGACTTCATTATTGATAACCTGTACGTTGAAAAGGACAAGCTTTAATATGAGATTTCAAACTGAAACGAAAAACGCAACATAGTGAGTGAAGACGATATAAAAAACGACCAAGCGGCACCGGAGGAAACCGATAACATCACCTACCTGTCGGGGATGTACCAAAACTGGTTTCTGGATTACGCTTCGTACGTAATTCTGGAGCGCGCTGTACCCTACGTGAACGATGGATTGAAACCGGTTCAACGGCGGATTTTGCACGCCATGAAGGAAATGGATGACGGCCGTTTTAACAAGGTGGCCAATATCATCGGTCAAACCATGCAATACCATCCCCACGGCGATGCCTCCATCGGCGATGCGCTGGTGCAACTAGGGCAAAAAGATTTGCTGAGTGATCAGCAGGGTAACTGGGGGAACATTTTTACCGGCGACGGCGCTG
>JBKEAN010000264.1:0-15866 GCA_047972415.1 Mangrovibacterium sp. | reverse complement strand
GCTTATGACAGCCGTTCAGATGCTTATGACAACCGTTTAGATGCATATGACAACCGTTGAGATGCTTATGACAACCGTTTAGATGCGTATGACAACCGTTTAGATGCTTATGACAACCGTTTAGATGTTATGACAGCCATTTAGATGCGTATGACAACCGTTTAGATGTTATGACAGCCATTTAGATGCGTATGACAACCATTTAGATGTTATGACAGCCATTTAGATGCGTATGACAACCGTTCAGATATATTTGACAACCGTTCAGGTGCTGATAATAACCGCGGGCACTATTCTTCGGCCTTAGGGCTTGTTATATGCTTTGTTTTGAAGGTTTTGTTTATCGTAAAATTGCTTACGATACATGTTTTCCCTAAATTGATACCCTTTGTCTTATTATTTAGCTTCGGGTATCACTTATCTGGTAAACTCTGTTATTTTTAGCCACTCATTCAACGAAGTTGCACTATGCAAACTGAAACCCTGACATGGCTGAATCAATTAAAGAACGGCGATCTGAAAACCTTCGACTTGGTTTATAAGCAATATAGCGAACGCTTGTATGGTTTTGCTCTTTCTATCCTGAAAAACCACGAAGACGCAAAAGAAATTGTTCAGGAAACCTTTCTTCGGCTTTGGAACAGCCGGGAACAATTACGTGCCGATCAGTCGTTGAAGTCCTACCTGTTTAAAATTTCGTACAACATTTCTATCGATTTAATCCGCATCAGGCTTAAAAATGAAAAGTATGTTGATTACCTGAAAGCACATTTTGCAACCGATGCCGAAGAAGTTGAAAACCTGGCAGATTATAACGAACTAACCAACAACATTCAACAAATGATTGACGAGCTTCCGGAGCAGCGAAAAAAAGTATTTAGAATGAGCCGGGAACATGGTTTAAGCCATGCCGAAATTGCTTCTCAACTGGGAATAAGCACCAAAACAGTAGAGAACCACATCAATCTTGCCCTCAAATCGGTTCGGAAAAAACTGAATTCAGACAATCTTGGAACACTTTTATTTTCAGCGCTTTTCTTGTAATTTATAAATCTTCGGCAACCGGTTTTTATTTTTTTTAATTTTTTCTTTGGGGGTTCGTTCAAGCTTTAGCGTATTACCGTCAAACTTAACTACCAGTAACGTTTATCCGCTACAAGCTCACTAAACCTGAATGGAATGGATACATCAGAAAACATCGGCCCACTGATTGAAAAATACCTGAACGACCAGTGTTCGGACGGGGAGCTGAAACGGGTAACAAGGTTTTTCATGTCGGACAAGTACCGCGAGAAACTACAACCGCTCCTTCTCGATTACTGGAACAATACCCCATCATTCCGCAACGGGATAGATGCTACCGAATTGGGGCAAATGCTCGATTCTATCCATCACCGCATCAATACCGGGCAAAACCAACCAAAAAGAAAATGGTTTCGTTTTTATGAGCTTGCTATACGCGTTGCTGCGGCACTGTTTATTCCACTATTGCTTTTTAGCATTTGGGCTGTAAGCAACCGGAACAATTATGGCAGCAACAATTTTATCACCTTGGAAACTCCATTGGGTTCGAAACTAAAAACAACCTTACCCGACGGCACCGAAGTTTGGCAAAATGCCGGTTCAACCCTTAAATACCCTGCTCAATTTAACTCGAAAAAACGCGAAGTGACATTAATTGGCGAAGCCTATTTTCATGTTACTTCAGATAGGAAACATCCTTTTCATGTAAAAACCAACGAAGGGACAGTAAGCGTTACCGGAACCCGGTTTAATGTTTCGAGCTACCCCGACGATGCCAATTATTCGGTTGTATTGGAAGAAGGGGTGGTAAGCTTTCAGGCTAAAAACAGTACAAACAGCATCCGTTTGCAACCATCGGAACAAGTCCTGCTGAACAAACAAAACGGAGCGTTGCAAAAAGCAACTATCGATACCGACAAGTTCACGTCGTGGACCCAAGGCAAGCTTATTTTCCGCAACGACCCGTTGAGCGAAGTAATTACCCGCCTAAACCGCTGGTACAATGCCGATGTGGTGTTGAACGACCCTGATGGCAACTTGGGGCAACATCCGTTTACAATGACGGTACAAAACGAAACCGTGGAACAGGTGCTGGAATACATTACCGAAGCTGCGGGGCTACAACTGAAAACAAAGGAAATCCATCAATCGTTAAATGGGTCGATCATCCGTACGAAATATGAAATAGTAAAAACAATATCCGACTAAAATACGGCCTATGTAAATAAAAAATGACAAGGGAGAATGCTGGCACATCCTCCCTCAAGGTTGATTTGATACAACTTCCAAAACAAAAATTGTTTAATTCAAACCATTACAAAACTATGGAAAAAAATCGTAACAGGTTTGATCAGGGATGGTATTATCCTATGGTCAGGAAATTTCTTAGATGTATGAAACTCACTATTTTGTTATTCACCCTATTTATTGGCCAAACACTGGCTATCAGTTCCTATTCGCAGACAACCCGGGTTTCTGTTCATTCGAACAACTCAAGTGTCAAAGACGTATTGCTGAAAATTGAGAAGAACAGCGAATACTTTTTTCTCTACAGTAATAAGTACATTGACGTTGAGCGCCGCGTTGATGTAGCTTTCTCCGAACGTAAAATCACAGAAGTACTCGATGAACTGTTTCGTGGAACGAATGTGAAGTACGAAATTAAAGACCGCCAGATTATTCTGAGCCCGGAAGGCAGAAGCGTAAATCTGAAGGACTACTTGCTTCAGGAAGCGGTAAAAGTAAAAGGTATTGTAAAGGATAGCCAGGGAAACCCGGTACCCGGTGCAACCGTAGCGGTAAAAGGCACCAGCCACGGCACCATTACCGATTTCGACGGTGCCTTTACCATTGATGTAAGCGGACAAAACCCCACCCTTATTTTCTCGTTTGTGGGGATGAAACCGCAGGAAATTGCCGTAGCCGGCAAATCGAGCATCAACGTGACGTTGGAAGAAGATGCCGTTGGTATTGAAGAAGTTGTTGCCATTGGTTACGGTACTGTAAAAAAATCGAACCTTACAGGCTCTGTTTCCAAAGTTACGAACGAAGCCTTGGAAGCACGCCCGGTTTCAAACGTTAGCGAAGCCTTTCAGGGGCAATTGGCAGGGGTAAATGCGCAAGCCAGCAATGGTGGTATTCCCGGCGAAGAGCTAACAATTCGTATCCGTGGAGTAAACACCATTAACGGAAACAGCAGTCCGCTTTATATTATCGACGGCGTTCCCCGCGATAATATGAGTGATATAAACCCGTCAGACATTGCAACAATTCAAATATTAAAAGACGCTTCGGCAACAGCAATTTACGGTTCGCGCGGAGCTAACGGGGTTGTACTTATCGAAACCAAAACCGGTTCGGGCAAACCAACCATCACCTTCGATGCCTATTACGGTTTGCAAACCGCAGAAAAGAAACTGGATTTAATGAATGGCCCCGAATGGATTGCATACAACATGTATATGCGAAATGCGTCATACATTCGTTCGGGTGGTTCAATGAGCGATCCCATGTCATCACGCCCCAGTGATATGCAAATACCTGCTTTTTGGAACACCACGAATGATTTTACAAACTGGCAGAATGAGATATTGCGCAATGCACCTATTCAGAATTATGAAGCTTCAGCATCGGCAGCAGGCGATATTGGGAGCATTTTTACGTCAATTGGTTATATGAACCAAAAAGGTATCATTGAATCAACGGATTACGATCGTTATAACATCCGCATCAACGGGATACTAAACATTACCGAGAATGTCAAAATAGGAACAAGCCTTTCGTTATCTGAGTCCAATCAAGGCGAAGCCAGTGCAAACCTGGGAGACCGTCAGGGAAAAGACTCTCCGGTACACCATGCATTGATGATGTCTCCTTTGGTAGCGCCGGGTGTTTGTATCCGTACAGCAGAAAACAATTACACCGGTTCTCCGGTATCCACCGAAACTTCAAATGATTGGGGATCGACCTGGATTGACCCGCTGGACCAGTTGAAAAGGACAACCGATGATACACAATCAACACGCGAACAGGCTTCGGTGTGGGGTGAAGTTAAATTGCTGAAAGACTTTGTTTATACAATTCAATTCAGCAACAACTACGAAGGTGTGGTTTATGAATACTTCCAACCGTCAACAGTGAACCGAAGTGCCTATATGTCGTCCGGAAATAGCTCGGCGTCGCGTACAAATGATAAGGTGATTCAGAATACCCTCACCTTTGATAAGCAATTCGGGAAGCACCACATCAATGTATTAGCCGGGCAAAGTGCCGAAAAGGAAAAGTATTATATTGCTACCTTGGAAGCTTCGGGATGGCCCTATGAGAATATTACCACCTTAAACGAAGCATCAACGCCCGTAACCGCCGACACGGAGAAAACAACTTATACAACAGCTTCCTTCTTTGGACGCTTGAGTTATGATTTTAAAGAAAAGTACCTGTTCACGGCCAGCGTGCGTCGCGATGGATCATCACGCTTTGGTGTGGATTCAAAGTGGGGTACCTTTCCTTCGTTTTCTGCCGGATGGAAAATCAACCAGGAAAGCTTTCTTGAAAATGCCAGATGGATGAACCTGTTGAAACTTCGTGCTTCTTTTGGTACTTCGGGTAACGACCGCATCGGTGATTTCAATTACCTATCTCAATTATCGACCTACTATTCAGCTTATGGAAGCACAAAACAATCGGGTGCTGCCGGGTCTAACATTGCCAACCCGAAATTACAGTGGGAAGAAACACAATCGCTAGACTTTGGTTTGGATTTCTGGGCCTTTAAAAACCGGATTCAATTCAACTTCGACTATTACCGAAATACCACCAACGACTTGTTGTTTAATGTGCCTATTCCGCTTACAAGCGGGTTCAATTCGATCTTGACCAATATGGGTAAAATACGGAACAAAGGATGGGAAGTTGATCTAAGCACACATAACGTTGATCGGAAGTGGAAATGGGATACAAACCTAAATTTGTCACATAATGACAATGAGGTTTTGGAGATGGGAACCAATACGTCTCAATTCATTACGTCTATCAATGGTGGACAATTCATTACAAAAGTCGGTGGTCAGGTATCGCAATTTTATATTCTACCTACTGACGGGTTCTTGACTGCTGATGACTTTGACGCGAACGGGAATGCATTAGTGCCTATTTTGGCTGGCGAAGAAGAAGGGAACTATAAGTATGTGGATACTGATCCGGATGGCATCATCAATGCAAACGACTTTATTCCGTACGGGAGCAACTTACCTGATTTAACTTGGGGCTTGACAAACCGGTTCTCCTATAAGAATATTGATTTGAGCATTCTTTTGCAAGGTCAGTTTGGTGGGGATATCTATTTCCTTGGTGCCAGGCATAACGACGTTGGATACCCCGGACGTGTTTCTTATGCCCGCTGGGTAAGAACTTATAAACCGGAATACTTACAGGCGGCAATCCCAACGGCGTATAACGAAGCACACGGCATTGATATGTCGTGGGATGGTAAAACCCAAAACTTTTTCAATTGGGCCGACGATACCCATTCTCGTGTTTATAGCGCCCAATACGTCAGGATTAAAAACATCACGTTGAGTTACAGTTTGTCTTCCAAGTTTGTCAATAAGCTGAAAATAAACAAACTGAAGGTTTATGGCTCTGTTGATAATGTTTATACCTTTAGTGACTACCCAGGTTATACTCCCGAAACCAGCTCTTATGGAAACGGAACCACCATGCTTGGCGTGGATTACAGTACTTATCCATTAAGTAGAAGATATACCGTGGGTGTCAACTTAATTTTCTAAAAAACTAATCGGAGTTAACATGAAAAAAATATATAAAACAGCAAAAATCTGGATCTTATGCCTTTTGGGCTTGTCAGCGTCAAGCTGTAGTGATTTTCTGAATCCAGACCCCGAATCCCTCTATATAACCAAAACGTTCTATACGTCCCAGTCGGATTTCGAATTGGCCATTTCGGCCGTTTATGCAGAGCAACAAGATGTTTACGACGGCTCAACTGGCATGCTACACTTCCTTATTGCTCGAAGCGACGACTCCAATGCGGTGAATACGAACACGTATTCAGACGGTGCGGATACATTCACGGATACATCAAACGGCACTTGTATTGCCAATATCTGGGAAAGTATGTACATCATTATCACCCGCTGTAACAGTATCCTGATTCGGATTGATGATGTAGCTTTTGAAGACGAAACGATCAAAAACTACATCAAAGGCGAGGCGTTCACCCTGCGTGCTTGGGCATACGACAACTTAGGCAAATTCTTTGGCGGGGTTCCCCTCATTGTTGATGCCGAATACACACTGGCCGAAACCTATGCGATTGCCCGTTCAACCCAAGCCGAAACATTTGCTCAAGCTATAGCCGACTATAAGGCAGCCATCGAGTTACTTCCCCCGACTTGGGATGATGACAATGCCGGCCGAATTACAGAATATGCCGCCGACGCTGCTTTGGGACGTCTGTATCTATTTATGAACGAGCCAGATAAAGCGCTGCCATACCTTAAGGCGGTGATAAATTCGGAAGTTTATTCGATGGCGACGAACTTTGAAGACTGCTTTACAGATGCTTATGACAATGACGAAACAAGAGATCGTCTTTGGGAAGTTCAGTATATTGGTGGGCTAACCGGCGAAGGCCAAAACTTTAGCGAATCCTGTATGCCCGAAGATTATGCCGGAACTGAAGGTTACGCGTTGCGCGGTTCGAGCGCAGCACTACAAGTTTCTACAAATTTGGTTAATGCGTTTGAAGAAGGAGACTATCGGCAAACGATTGCCAGTTCAGACCAAATAGTCGGTAAAGGTGCTGCTGGTTATACCTGGTGTACGAAATTCAGTCGCCATAGCTATCAACCACAATCCGGTACTGACTGGGCAAACAACCTGCCCATTATCCGTTACACTGACGTTTTGCTGATGTGTGCCGAAGCAATTAATGCCACCAACCATGGTCCAACCACAGAAGCCATTGGCTATGTGAACCAGGTGAGAACCCGGGCTGAATTAGACGATTTAACTGCTGCACAAACGGCATCTGAATCATCGTTTCTCGAAGCGATTAAGCTTGAACGTCGTTCCGAATTTATGTTTGAAGGCTTGCGCTGGTTCGACCTGGTTCGTTGGGGCGATTTTGTTTCCGTCATGTCAAACTTCTTGGATGATGCAGATGAAGGCAATGGTCGTTACTCCTCCAACGTAAAAAGCTTTCGGGCAATATTTGCAATACCGCAAACCGAAATGGATCGTTACGACAATCCACTTGTCATGTGGCAAAATCCGGAATATTAAATATAACTTGAAGAATAACAGGCTATGTGCCTGTTATTCTTTTTTCGTAAAAAACCTATCCAACCAACCAGCACAATAAGCATGACAAAGCGACTCAAAACCATTTCCCAAACCATACTTGCCACCAGCCTCGCATTGGTTGCCTGCCAAAAACCAGTTCAGAAAACCAATCTTGTTGACTATATTAACCCCCTGATTGGTACGGCTCCTTCTACGACAATCAGTGCGCTGAAGCACGGCGAAGGCTCTGAAAATAATGCCCAAGTTGTGCCTTTTGTTACCGTGCCATTCGGGATGACCAACTGGACCCCGCAAACCAAAGCAAGCGAAACCAAATGCGTAGCACCATACTACTATGTCGATTCTATCATCTCTGGTTTTCGAGGAAGTCATTGGCTAAGCGGCTCATGCGTTCAGGATTACGGAAGCGTCAGCATTATGCCGATTTCGGGTAAACTGAAGTTTCAAGCCGAAACCAGAGGCTCGGTCTATTCACACGCCGACGAAATAGCGACGCCATACGGCTACCAGGTTCGTTTAAGCGACTATGCCATCAATGCAGAAATGACCGCCACCAAGCGCTGTGGCCTATTCCGGTTTAGCTTTGAAAACGGAGGAGAGTCGCATATTCTCATTAACCCCAATAGTGATGAAGGACAAGGTTTTGTTCAGATTGATGCCGCCAACAATGAAATTTCCGGCTACAACCCGGTACATCGCATTTATCAGGGCTGGGGCGAACCGGCTGGCTTTAGCGGCTACTTTGTGGCCCGGTTCAGTCACGACTTTGACCAATATGGCGTTTTTACCGACAGCCTGTTGTTGGCAAACACCGCTGAGCTGGCTAATTTGCCCAAACTAGGCGCTTACGTCAGTTTTAATTTGAAGGCGAACGAAACCGTATTGGTGCAAATTGGTACCTCTTTTACAAGCATAGAACAAGCCCGCAAGAACCTATATGCCGAAACCAAAGGAATTGACTTTGAACTGGCTAAGGCCAAGACGAAAGCGGAATGGGGGAGATTGTTGGACAAGGTAAAAGTGGAAGGCAGCGACGAAGAGGCGAAAGTGAAGTTTTATACAGCACTTTATCATAGCTTTTTGCATCCGCGAACCTTTAACGATGTCGATGGAAGCTACCCTCGTTTTGCCGGCGGAAGCCAGACGATGAACTCCGGAAATAGAGACTATTACGTCGATTTCTCGATGTGGGACAGCTACCGTGCCTTGCACCCGCTTTTCAATCTGATAGTGCCAAAAACTAATGCTGATATGATGTACAGCCTCCTCGACAAAGCAGAACAGGGCAATTGGCTACCTATTTTTCCCTGTTGGAACAGCTATACATCGGCCATGATAGGCGACCATGCCATTGCCGCTATTGCCGACGCCTACCTGAAAGAAAATATGAGCCTAAGCAATGAGCAATACCACTTCCTGCTGAAAAATGCGTTTGAATCGCCTGAAACATTTCAAGAATACGAACTGGGCAAAGGGCGCCGTGCCCTGCAATCGTATCTCCGTTATGGCTATGTGCCGCTGGAAGACAGTGTGCAGGAGTCATTCCACAAGAAAGAGCAAGTTTCGCGTACCCTCGAATATGCCTTCGACGATTTTGCCCTGAGCCAAATCGCCGAAAAGAGAGCTGACACAACCAATTACATGCTGTTGCGCAAGCGGGCACTCAACTATAAGAATGTTTACAGTGCAGCCGATTCCTGTGTCCGTGGTCGCCATGCCAATGGCAGGTTTTCCTCCGAATTTAAAAAGACAGTCCGCATGTCCTATATAACGGAAGGTACACCCTGGCAATACACTTGGTATGTACCGCATGATGTGGCCGGACTGATGGAAGAAATGGGGGGCACCGATGGCTTCAATGCCAATCTCGATCGTTTTTGGGCCGCAGGCCAATACTGGCATGGCAACGAACCCGGTCACCAAATCCCCTTCCTCTACAACTACTCGGGCAGACCCTGGAAAACGCAGCAACTCGTTTCCGAGATTATGAAAACGGAGTATGGATCCGATGTTGGTGGCTTGAGCGGAAACGACGATGCCGGACAAATGTCTGCCTGGTATGTTTTTGCCGCGCTGGGCTTTTATCCCGTTTGCCCTTCGGTTTCCGAATACGTGATTTCCGGACCGCACTTCGACAAAATCACGATTCAGCTTGAAAATGGAAATACGCTGATCATCAACGCACCAGGTGCTTCCGAAGGGAAAAATTATATCCGTAAACTTTCGGTGAACGGAAAAGAAACAGATCGGAATTTTTTCAATCATTTTGATTTGACCAAAGGTGGTATCTTGGATTTTGAAATGAGCGATCAACCTGATTTGAGCTGGGGTGTGCTTCCGAAATCCCGACCGTATTCACTTCGCACCAATCAATCATTTTAAAATTGGACAACATGCGTTATATTCAACTTTTTCTATCGATAATTATGAGTGTTAATGGATTAAATGCGGCGAGTTTGGATAAGAACAACTACTCGATAAGTGATTTTGGAGCGATTGCCGACGGGAAAACGCTAAATACACTAGCCATTCAACAAACGATAGACAAAGCGTCATCCGAAGGCGGAGGACGGGTCATCGTGCCAGCCGGAACTTTTCTCACCGGCTGCATTCAATTAAAATCTAACGTGGAACTTCACCTGTTAAAGGGAGCTGTTCTCCTGGGAAGTACCAATCCTTATGATTATTTTAGACCTAAAGAAAGTAGTGCGCACAAAAGCCCCAAGACCGACGACAATTCCGAACTCGGCCTGATTTTGGCTGTCGGAGCCGAAAACATCCGGCTGACCGGCTTCGGGACCATCGATGGGCAGGGCCTCCAGCTTGCCCTGAATGCAGATAGCCTGCATCACACCGGCCAACTGGTTGACAAAAATTACAACTACCGCCGCATGCGACCCAGCGAGCTGGTTCGACCCAAATTATTCCGCTTTCTGGAGTGCCGGAATATTCGTGTCCGTGGTTTAGAACTAACGAACAGTGCCAATTGGGGACTTTCTTTCGATTTGTGCCGAAACTTGATTCTTGACAGTTTGCGGATCATTAACCGGGCTTACTGGAACAACGATGGCATCGACATTACCGATTGCCGGCAAGTGCATGTAACCAATTGTTATATCGATGCGGCCGACGATGGCATTTGCCTGAAGTCCTATCATCCTGATCAAACCAACGATAGCATCCATATCAATGGTTGCGAAATTCGGAGCAGCGCCAGCGCTGTCAAATTTGGAACTGGTTCCTATGGTGGTTTTCGAAACGTAAGCATCGAAAATATCAGCGTATTTGATACTTTTCGTTCGGCCATTGCTATTGAGTCGGTTGATGGGGCTATCATTGAAAATATTCGTGTTAACAACATCGTTGCTAAAAATACAGGTAACGCTTTCTTTATCCGTTTGGGACATCGTGACGGTGATGTACCCGGTAAAGTTCGTGCCATTCACATCAGCAATATGCAGGTTGATGTACCCTTTGAGCGCCCGGATGAGGCCTACGATTTACGCGGCCCTGAGGTCAACTTTTTCCACAATTCCTTCCCTGCATCCATTGCCGGCCTTCCATGCCATCCCATTGAAAATGTAGTTTTGGAAAACATCACGATTCGTTATCCGGGACGAGCCAGTAAGGGCATGGCTTATATACCCTTGTGGGATTTGAAGCGTGTGCCGGAACAGATTAAAGAGTATCCCGAGTACTCTATGTTTGGGGAGTTACCGGCCTGGGGCTTGTACGTACGCCATGCCCATGACCTGCACCTTAAAAATATCCAATTTAAATTAACAGATGGAGACTATCGACCTGCATTTGTCTTTGACGACGTAAAAAATCTGAAAATGAACTCAATACAATTATCAGGGCAGGGCGGTCATCCTCAGTACATTCAGAATGAAGCGGGAAAACTAACTGAATTGAAGCCGGATAACAATTAAATCCATTCTAACCCCGTCAAAATTATACAAGCCAAACAACATGAAAGAAATCCTGCAATGGCCCTTTTTAACTACCGTTCTGTTTTCCCTTTTTGCCTGCAACAGCAATGAACCGAAGCTGGTGGGGCAGGAACCTGTGGCTGGCTTGATCCAGCGTATTTTACCGGCCTATACCGAAAAATTTCAGGTTGAAATAGTAGCCTCTGATTCGGCCGACTGGTTCGAACTGGAGTCGAAAGATGGCAAAATTCATCTTCGCGGAAACAATGGCGTTTCTGTGGCATCGGCGTTTTACTACTACCTCACCGAGTATGGCCATTGCCAGATTACCTGGAACGGTACTAACCTGAATCTGCCGTCGGAACTACCGGTCATTCCGGAGAAAGTTCGGAAAGACAGCCCCTACGAATACCGCTATTACCTCAACTATTGCACCTTCAATTACAGCATGAGCTGGTGGGACTGGCCGCGTTGGGAAAGAGAAATTGACTGGATGGCCTTGCATGGCATCAATATGCCGCTGGCGATTACCGGCGAGGAATCGATTTGGGATGAAGTTTATCGCTCGTACGGTTTTACCGACGAAGATTTGGATCCCTTTTTCTGCGGCCCGGCCTATTTTGCTTGGTTCTGGATGGGTAACCTCGACGCTTGGGCTGGTCCGCTTCCCAAAAGCTGGAAAGACAATCAGCGGCTACTTCAGCAGAAAATACTTCAACGCGAACGTGAACTGGGCATGAAGCCCGTTTTGCCGGCTTTTACCGGCCACGTTCCGGCATCGTTTAAAAAATATTTCCCTAATGCAAAGCTGAAGCAGACCAATTGGGGTAACGACTTCGACGATACCTACATTCTCGATGCCAACGACCCACTGTTTGCCGAAATCGGGAAGAAATTCCTCGAAGTGCAACAACAGGTTTTCGGTACCGACCATCTGTATTCGGCAGATACCTTCAACGAAAACGAACCGCCATCCAATGAACCGGCCTATTTGTCAGAATTGAGCGCAAAGCTTTTCGACGGCATGAAATCGGCCGACCCGGAAGCAGTTTGGGTCATGCAGGGCTGGCTGTTTTATAGTCACCGGGAGTTTTGGAAAGCCCCGCAAATTAAAGCGCTGCTCGACACCATTCCCGACGACCGAATGCTAATTCTGGATTTGGCGGCCGAAATTGAGCCGGTTTGGAAGCGTACCGAGGCCTTTTACGGCAAAGAATGGATTTGGAACATGTTGCACAATTTTGGCGGAAACCTCAGCCTCTTTGGCCGCATTGCGACCGTAGCGGCACAACCGGCAATGGCATTAAACGATTCCGCGTCCGGACAACTTAAAGGCATTGGCCTGACCATGGAAGCGATTGAACAAAATCCGGTTTTATACGAGTTGATGACCGATCACACTTGGCGTAGCACCCCGATTGAATTGTATGAATGGCTTCCGCGCTATATCCGCAATCGTTATGGCCGAAGTAATGCCACTTTGGAGCAAGCTTGGTCGGTACTTTGCCAAACGGTTTACAACGGCCAGACCATCCGCGACGGTGCCGAATCGATTATCGTCGCCCGACCCAGCTTCGAGGGCTATCGCCGTTGGGCACGCACCAAACTGAACTACGCAGCAGTCGATTTGCTGCCAGCCTGGGACTTGCTTCTGGGACAAGCCGACAGTTGCGCCGAATCCGATGGTTTTCGCTACGATTTGGTTGACCTGACACGGCAAGTGTTGGCCAATTACGCCCTGCCGGTTCAGCAGGCCTTTGCTGAAGCCTGGAAAAACAACGACAAAGCAGCGTTTGCCCAATACAGCGCCGAGTTCCTCGACTTAATGAATGATATGGATCGGCTGCTGGCAACACGCGCTGATTTCATGCTCGGCCCTTGGTTGGCCGATGCCAGGGCTTGTGGCCAAACCGAACAAGAGAAAAAGCTGTACGAGCAAAATGCCCGCGACCTGATTAGCCTCTGGGGTGGTGCCAACAACCGCCTGCACGAGTACAGTTGCCGCCAATGGAGCGGCCTCATCAGCGATTTTTATAGACCCCGCTGGGAACAGTTTTTCGCCGAGGTGAACCAAAATTGGAAACAGTTTGATCAAAAACAGTTTGACAAGAAGATTGCCGATTGGGAGTGGAACTGGGTTTGCAGCCAAAAGCAATTTCCGACTGAGGGCACGGGCAGCGAAATTCTGTTGGCAAAAGAACTGCATGCCAAATACCGGGATCGACTGGAGCCCTTGACCCGACAACTAAAACCAATTCAGTACGACTATTGATATGCAAGCAACACAAACAGCCAAACCGGCTCGCTTTCTGGCGCTCGACGTTTTTCGAGGCTTAACCATCGCCCTGATGATTGTGGTGAACACCCCCGGAACTGGGGCAGCTTTGTACCCTTACCTCAGTCATGTCCAATGGTTCGGCTTCACCCTGGCCGATCTCGTGTTTCCGTCGTTCCTGTTTGCGATGGGCAATGCGATGAGCTTTTCCATGCTAAAAATGCGCCAATTACCTCATCCAGCGCTCTGGACAAAAATAATCAAACGCAGCCTTGTAATCTTTTTACTGGGCTACCTCATGTACTGGTTCCCCTTCTTTCACCTGGGCAACGACGGCTCATTTTTGTGGAATCCGATCGCCGAAACCCGCATTATGGGCGTGTTGCAGCGCATTGCCCTGTGCTACTTCTTTGCTTCGGTCATGGTTCGCTACCTGTCCGAAAAAACGGTTCTTATCTCGTCGGTCGTCATTTTGCTGGCCTATTGGGCTATCCTTTATCTCTTTGGTCAACCCGGTGCCGAGTTGGAAATGGCGACCAATGCCGGCTCTCGTTTCGACCTGGCCGTTCTCGGGCTGGGGCATATTTACAAGAAAGACGCCATTCCCTTCGACCCGGAAGGTTTACTTAGTACCTTGCCGGCACTAGTTAACGTGCTGGCCGGCTACCTCGCGGGCTTGTTTATTCAGCGGAAAGGCAAAAGCTTTGAAGGACTGGCTTACCTGCTGATGGCGGGATTTGTACTGACTTCATTGGCTCAATGGTGGGATCTGATTTTTCCGATTTCGAAGAAACTTTGGACCAGCCCTTTTGTGCTTTATACCGTCGGCATCGACCTGTCGGTTATGGCGGTGCTGCTTTTCGCCATCGAGTTTAAAAAGGTGAAATTCGGGGTGAAATTTTGCGAGGTATTTGGCAAAAACCCGCTTTTCATCTACCTCTTTTCCGAGCTGTTCTATGTTGTACTCCGCATGATTCCGGTCAGCCCCGAGCTGGACGCGTTTGAATGGTTTAGTGAGCGCATTTTTCAGGCTGTTTTCCCGGGTTCCTTCGGCTCGCTGGCAACAGCACTGGCCTATGTTGCGCTGTGTTGGGCATTGGGCTGGTGGCTCGACAAACGACGGATATACATTAAAATTTAGTTTGAAGGAAAAGGAATGCGGGCATTTGCTTCGCCATTCGTCGAGTATTGCTTATTTTTCAAGCTCAACCTACAACGATTGACTGACTATGAAACGATTCAAACTAAAACTGATAAGCGGATTATGCGCCCTTTTGGTTTCCGGGTTCACACAGGCGCAGCACGTGCCGAAAACAAGCCGTTTTGAACTGGCTTCGCCGGGAAAAGTCACTCCAATTTATATCGATGCGCAGGAAGCTAAAGTCGTACATCTGGCCGCTGCCTTATTGGCGGCGGATGTAGAGGCCAGCTGCGGCCAAAAATCCAAAATCGAAACAGGGCTACCTAAAGGCAATTTGCCGCTGATTGTTGCTGGAACCATCGGTAGTAGTAGGCTGATCGATAAGCTGATAGCTGAAAGGAAACTGGGGGTATCGTCCATCGCCGGCCAATGGGAAAGCTGGAGTATGCAGGTGCTAGACAAGCCCTTTGCCGGTACCGGAAAAGTACTGGTCATCGCCGGTTCGGATCGTCGGGCAACCGCTTATGGCTTATTGGAACTATCGCGCATGATTGGGGTTTCGCCCTGGGAGTGGTGGGCCGACGTTCAACCTGAAAAACGGGCAAGCATCAGCCTGAACATTCAAGCCAAAACCTACGGCTCGCCATCGGTAAAATTCCGCGGCTTGTTTTTGAACGATGAAGACTGGGGACTTCAACCCTGGGCTGCCAAAACCTTTGAACCCGAAATCGGCGACATTGGGCCAAAAACTTACGCCAAAATTTTTGAACTGATGCTCCGCCTGCGTGCCAATACCATATGGCCGGCTATGCATGGCTGTACCAAAGCTTTTTACACCATTGCCGGTAACGCGCAGGTAGCCGATGATTATGCCATTGTGGTGGGTACCTCGCATTGCGAACCCATGCTTTGTAATGTAAATGCCGAGTGGGACCATAAAAGTATGGGCGAATGGCGTTACGACAAAAACGAACAGAACATCCGCAAGTTGTTTGAGGACAGGGTGAAAAACACCGCCAAATTCGATAATATTTATACGATTGGTATGCGCGGCGAACACGACTCGCCTATGAATGCCAAAGATTTGACCGAAGCAGAGCAAATGAGCCTGATTGAACGCGTGATTGCCGACCAGCGCTCCATTCTTGAACACGAAACCGGCAAG
>JBKEAN010000263.1:0-10924 GCA_047972415.1 Mangrovibacterium sp. | reverse complement strand
TGTGCTGCTTATAACCTCAAACGGTTTTTCAAGATGCAAATGGCATGAAAAAGCCCCAAAGTGGTTTTACTTTAAATCTGAATTGGCAAAAATCAAATTAGGACAAGTATAAGGAGCCATAGTGTTGGATAATACTCGGGAAATAGAATTAGTGCCACAAAAATGGAGATAGCGAATTCTGATTACACTCCCAAAAGGTATGAAAAACTGATAATATTAAAAGCCCGACAGGCTCCTAGACGAAAATAAAAAAGTCATATCAAATAAAGCAATCAAAGCGAACCGGAAAAAGAGTTACATCTACATACAAACCCCTGAAGATGAATTTTATGATTTAGGGCTTAAACTTTACAAGCATAACTAGCAAGGTTTATTACGGCAAGCATCGGTTTGGCCCCATAGCGGCAAAGTACATCAATGAAACATTGGTGCAAACTTCAACAGCAGTAAAAAACTTAAGCTTAGGTGTTTTGTTCCCGGGCTGTGATTCGTACGTTGTTAAAAAAAGCAACTGTTGTTTTGAGTTGGCGGTAAAATCCTGGTTACAAACCGGCGACAGCCAGAAAAATAAAAATCTGATGAATATGGAAAGATATATCGTTTTAGCAATTGTTCTTTTTTTTAAACTGAATTTGTTAGCCCAGGCTCAGCTTGAAACAAAACAACATGACTTGTATCAAACAAACGAAAGCGAGATTAAAACCTATCGCATTTTTCCGACAGTAAACATGTGGTATTTTATTAAATTAAATACACGTACCGGGCAAATGTGGCAAGTTGAATTTGACCTGAAAAAAACGGAGCAACTGGGGGATCCGTTGAATCGTTTATCGTTGGTTGAGGAGCATGAGGAAGTGGATAACCGGTTTACACTTTATCCGACCCATTCTAATTGGAGTTTCTTACTTCTGGACCAGCTAAGTGGGAAGATATGGCAAGTTAATTGGGATACAAAACCTGAAAAATGCACGATTTTCTCCTTAAACAATGCTTCGCTCATTGAAAAACAAAATATAGCCGGCAATCGGTTCACGCTCTACCCAACCCAAAATAGCTGGAATTTCTTACTTCTAGATAAAATAGACGGTACCATTTGGCAGGTTTACTGGTCAACAAAACCAGGGGAAGGAAAAATTATTTCAATTCAGTAAGTAGTTTACAATATATAACCCCGATTTGCCCCAGGTGGCGTATCTAAACGTGTTTATATTGAATGCCTCGCTAAGCCTCCCGTTATTATTATACCTGAGCTAACGCAACTTATGATGCGAAATAGCATCTTCGTCAAAAAGTGAATATGTTATTTTTTGAACCCGGCATACCTCAGTATTTATACTTGGCTGCCACGATGATACGATGTTGCCTGTTTTTTGCAACTGTGTTTTTATCCAGTTCATGTGCAACATTAATTCACCATCGGACCGTTGCTGTAGATATATATTCCGATACCGATTCGGTTAACATATGCGTAAATAACGACACAACAAAGTGGTATAATACGCCCGCCTCGATAAGGACTAAACGTTCGCCAAACAGCTTAAATATAATTGCAGAAAAGGATTCTACCCAGCAGCAAATAAATGTAAAGAGCGAATTATCTAACGCTTTCTGGATTGGTAATTTGGTTTCAGGAATGGGGTTTTTAGGGTATGCCGTAGATTTAACTAACCCCCAAAGGTTTACTTATCCGGCAACTATTACAATCAATTTTAAATCGAACAGTTTTTCAACCAACAATTATCGAGCTTGGCAACCGCCTGAAAAAGGCTTTTTAGCGTTTAAGATTTCAATTCCGGAAGGAAACCATTTTTATCTGAATAAAGGAAAAGGATATGGTAATACCTTCGGGTTTTTAGGTATTTCCGGAGGTATAGAATACTACTTTTCCGATAAATATTGCATTAATACCGATTTTGGTGCGTTAACAAATTTCGCTGCGCCACTTCCGGTTCCATTTTGTTATGACGATAATTATCAACGGGCTTATGCAGTTTACGGAGATATTCAGCTCGGAACCGACTATAAAAGGTTTCATTATGATTTTGGCGTGCAATATACCAGAACATCGTATTATGAACGCGAAGTAGTTGAGTTGTCCCAGGGAAACACGATTACATTGGAATATTCGAAAAATCAAAGCAATATGGGTTTGGCCCTTTCAAGTTATTACCGGGTTTTAAATGGTTTTAATCTTGGGTTAAATTACTATCCGTCTTTTGCCGTCTGGGATAATACAGGGTTCAGCCTGCACTATACCCATTTACTGTTTTTTGAATTTGGCATTAGTATAGCGGTAATCAGGCCCAAAAGGAATAAATGAAAGCAGGCACCAATTAGCAGCCCAGTAGTTGCATCAAAAAAACAGAGGTTACAGCAAGCGCAAGAAGCTAGTGTCCTCCTGATTTTGAAACAGGGTGCCTTACAAATCAATCTTATACAAACGAAGTTCTTTTGGGTCGTTTTCGATATGCACGGTGCCGACAAGCTCCAGTCCCAGTTTTTCCAGGATGCGTTGCGACGGAGTATTTTCATGCGTCGTAATGGCACACAGGCCGGTAAATCGGAAATCTTCAATTGCCGCCTGTTTCAGCCGTTCGGCGGCTTCGTAGGCGTACCCTTGTCCGTGGTATTGTTCCAGAAAGGCATAGCCAATGTCAATACCATCGAGCCCGGGGCGGTCGTGCAGCCCGCAGGTTCCCATTTTAGCGCCATCGCTTTTGCGAATAACGGTGTAGTTGCCAAAACCCAGGCGTACCAGCTGCGGGAGCATCTTTGTGAGGATGTAGGTGCGGGCTTCTTCAACGGTATGTACACCCCGGTTGCCAATGTGTTGCAGCCACATAGGCGAGGTCATTAAACTGAAAATAAACTCCGCATCCCGCTCGTCAACAGGCCGTATAAAAAGGCGTTTGGTTTCGAAGGTTTTGTATTGTTTCATGGGCTGGTTCCCTACCTGGCCTATTCGCCGCCTTTAACGTAGCTGAGCAACAGCACGCCGCTTTGTTTAAACACGCGGGCATCGCTTAGTTGCAGGCTCAACTCTTTGGTAATGCCTTCGAACAGGGTACTGCCCGAGCCCAGCAATACAGGGTCAATCATCAACTCGTACTCGTCAATCAGGCCAGCTTCGGTCAGTTGTTTCACAAGGTTTCCGCTACCCAAAATGGTCAGGTCGTTTCCGGACATTTCCTTCAGTGATTTAATCTCGGTAACGATGTCACCCTTCAAAATGGTGGTATTATTCCAGTCGCTGCTTTCGAGTGTGTTGCTGCACACTATTTTTTCGGCTTGGTTAATGCGCATGGCCACCACCGGAAACAGCTCGTAGGCCATCGGGCTCACCCAGAAGTTTTTCATTAATTCGTAGGTTTTTCGCCCAAAAATTAAAGTATTGCCTTTTTGAAGCTGGTGTTGTGCAAATTCAATTTCCTCGGAGCCGTTACTGTGCCACTCCACATTGTCGTCGTCGCCTTTGTAATAACCATTGAGTGTAGTAAAAACGAATGCTGTTAATGTGCGCATGTTTTTCTGTTTTTTATTGAGGGCAAAGGTAATGAAGAAAGAGGGCAAAAGTAAGCAAGGCAGAAGGGTTTTTCGCTCCTGGCAATTTTGTATTTCTTTTTATCACCCGGCGAGCAAAATCATTCACCACACAGAATGCAAAGGATAACACAAAGAACACGAAGTAAATCGTTTTAATTTTCTACTTCGTGCCTTCGTGTTTAATTTTTCCAGGTGGTTTTATTTCATTTTTAACTGGTACACGTCTGTGCGGCGATCTTTGAGGTTGCGTACGCTGCCAAACTGGTTCAGTTCGCGTAGCATCGATATGTCCACGTCGGCAATCAGTATCATTTCGGTATTTGGTGTGGCTTCGGCTTTGATGCCGTTGGCCGGGAACGAAAAATCGCAGGGTGTGAATACCATCGACTGGCCATACTGAATGTCCATGTTGCTTACTTTGGGCAGGTTGCCCACGCTTCCGGTAATGGCCACGTAACATTCGTTTTCGATGGCCCGGGCCTGGGCGCAGTGCCGCACGCGCGAGTAACCATTCTGGGTGTCGGTGAGGTAGGGCACAAACAGGATGTCCATACCATCGAGCGCCAGCAAACGGCTCAGTTCTGGAAACTCCACATCGTAGCAAATCAGTATGCCGATTTTACCGCAGTCGGTATCGAAGGTTTTCAGTTCGGTCCCGCCTTGCAGGCCCCACACTTTGGCTTCGTCGGGCGTTACGTGCAGTTTTTCGAAACGCTCAACACCGCCGTCGCGTTTGCACAAGTAGCCAACATTGTACAGCTTGCCGTCAACCAGTTCGGGCATACTGCCGGTAATAATGTTGATGTTGTACGAAATAGCCAGCTCGGCAAAGCGTTGTACCAGCGGTTCGGTATGTCTGGACAGTTCGCGAATGGCTTCCGGAACGCTCAGGTGGTTGTTTTCGGCCATCAGCGGGGCATTAAAAAACTCGGGAAAAAGTGCAAAATCGGATCGGTAGCCCGACACGGCATCAATAAAATATTCGGCTTGTTCCATCAATTCTTCCGCGTTTTTATACAAGCGCATTTGCCATTGTACCAAACCCAGGCGGACTACATTTTTTACAATCGCGGCTTTTTCGCGCGGCTCTTCGTAGTAAATATTATCCCATTCGAGCAGCACGGCATAGTCGTTCGATTCGGCATCGCCTACCAGGTAACTTTTTAGAATGCGGGCCGGGTGAAAGTCGTTCGAAAGCTGAAAATCGAGTACCGGGTCGTGAATTTCTTTGCGCCGTACTTTTTCGATGTATTGTTTAGGCGACATTTCCGAAGCAAATTTGTGGTAGTTCGGGATTCGTCCGCCAAAGGCAATCCCCCTCAAATTCAAGCGCTCGCACAAGTCCTTGCGGTAGTCGTACAGTCGCCGCCCCAGTCGCAAACCCCTAAATTTGGGCCGAATAAATACATCAATCCCATACATCATATCGCCGTTGGGATCGTGCGTGTTAAAGCGGTTATTGTCGGTAATTTGTTTGTAGGTATGTGAATTTTCAAACTTTGCATAGTCGACAATAATGGACAGGGCACAGCCTGCAAAACTGCCGTTCACTTTGATGGCGACCTGCCCTTCTGGAAATTTCTTTATCAAAGTAGAAATGTGGTGCTTGTCCCAAAACGATCCGGGCATTTTCGAGTAAGCTTCCATCATTGCTGCTTTCAGCTCCTCGTAATCGGCCATGGTTAGGTAGGTTAGCTCAATGTTTTCAATCTCTTCAGTGTTTTTGTTTTCCAACGTATCCATAATAACGAATAATTTAATTCCGATAAGTTAATAAGAAATCCAGATTTTGGCATTATTCAATACAAAAAAGTAAACCGTCGTTTAAAAATTGCCCTTCTTCAAAACCGGGGCGTCGGCCTTCGTTTTTTATGTTGAAGCCGGAAACTGCGGCGATTGCCTCCCGTAAACGCCGGGAAGCCGGAAACAGCGGCGATTGGTTCCCGTAAATGCCGGGAAGCCGGAAACCGGGGCGATTGGTTCCCTGCAATGTTCAAAAAACAAAAACCCAACCCGAAATAACATTCAAACCATAGTTATTTCAGGTTGGGCGTAACTTTTTGGGCAAGCTCTTTGGGGCATGGCCCCCAGATTTTATTCCAGGTAAGTGTATCCGTACAGGCCGGAACGGTAGTTCGACAGGAATTCTTTTCCTTCTTCGGCTGTAATGGTACCCGATTTTACCGACGACGTTACCCAGGTTTCTACGGCGCGCACCATTTTTTTGGGGTTGTATTGCACGTAGTCCAACACTTCGGCCACGGTTTCGCCATCAATTACCTGGTCAATGTAATAGCCTTTGCTATCAACCGACACGTGAACGGCATTGGTGTCGCCGAACAGGTTGTGCAGGTCGCCCAGGATTTCCTGATAGGCGCCCACCAGAAACACGCCAATATAGTAGGGTTCGCGGGCTTTGAGCGAGTGCACCGGCAAATCGTGCGAAATATTTCGGGTCGAAATGAAGTTATCGATTTTTCCATCCGAGTCGCAAGTTATGTCCTGCAAGGTTGCCGAGCGGTCTGGTTTTTCGTCCAACCGGTGGATGGGCATAATCGGAAAAATTTGGTCGATTGCCCAACTGTCGGGTAGCGACTGGAACAGCGAGAAGTTGCAAAAATACTTATCGCTCAGTAGTTTCGACAGGCTGCTCAGTTCTTCCGGATAATGGCGCATTTTGCTCACCATGCGGTCAATTTCGCGGGCAACCGACCAAAACAAGCGCTCCATTTGGGCGCGGGTTTTCAGGTCGAGCAAGCCCAAGCTGAACCGGTCGAGCGCTTCCTCGCGAATTTGCTGTGCATCGTGCCAGGCTTCGAGCATGCGGGTTTGGTTCAGGTTGTCCCAAATAAAATAAAGCTCTTTAACCAGTTCGTGGTCGTTTTCCTGTATTTCGGCATCGTCGTCCCAAACCGGGAGCGAAGCCGATTCCAATACTTCAAAAATCAGTACCGAATGATGTGCCGTGAGCGATCGGCCCGATTCGGTGATGATATTGGGATGTGGAATGCCATTTTTGTCGCTGGCATCAACCATGGTGTAAACCGCATCGTTCACATATTCCTGGATGCTGTAGTTTACGCTGCTTTCGCGGTTGGCCGAGCGGGTTCCATCGTAATCAACGCCCAGGCCGCCGCCAATATCAACAAATTCGACCGCAAAACCCAGTTTTGCCAATTGTACATAAAATTGAGATGCTTCGCGTAAGGCAATTTTAATCCGGCGTATTTTATTCACCTGGCTACCAATGTGGAAGTGTACCAGTTTCAGGCAGTCTTTCAGGTTGTTTTTTTCCAGGTAATCCAAGGCTTCCAGCACTTCGCTTGATGTTAACCCAAATTTGCTGACATCGCCGCCCGAGTTTTCCCATTTGCCACTACCGCTGCTGGCCAGCTTAATGCGGATTCCCAGGTTAGGCTTTATTTTCAGTCGTTTGGCAACTTTGGTAATCAGCCGCAGTTCGTTCATTTTTTCAACGACAACATAAATACGGCGTCCCATTTTTTGGGCGAGCAAAGCCAGCTCAATGTAATCTTCGTCCTTATACCCGTTACAAATAATAAGCGAGTCGTTGTCGGGGTTGATGGCAATAACGGCATGGAGCTCGGGTTTTGAGCCGGCTTCGAGGCCGATATTAAATTTCTGACCATGATTGACAATCTCTTCAACTACGGGACGCATTTGGTTTACCTTGATCGGATAAATCAGGTAACTTTTTGCGTTGTAATTGTACTCTTTGGCTGCGATTTCGAAACAGCTGGTCATTTTTTCGATGCGGCTGTCCAGAATATCGGGGAACCGAACCAGAAGCGGAAGAGCGACGTCGCGAACCTGCAACTCGTCAACCAATTCTTTTAAATCAACCTGAGCACCACCCTTTTGGGGAGTTACCACAACATTGCCTTTTTCGTTGATTGAAAAATAGCTGATACCCCAGCCGTTAATGTTGTAGAGTTCCTCAGTGTCTTCAATTCGCCATTTTCTCATTCTTTATTAAATCAATAAATTTGTCAATAGGGTTATTTTTTGCGTGCCAAAGATAGTTTTTTATCGCATTCTATCTTCGTGTTCAATGAATTGAATTTAAGCAAAGTCATCGGATAATTTTGTGTTTCGCTTTGTGTACAATAGCGTTGCCAAAGTAATGCAGCGCCGGGGTATTTTCAAGAAGTCAGTTTAAAATGCGTTGGCTTGAAGCGCATTTTGCTCTTGATTTGGATAATTTAACATTATTTTTGAAGTGATGGTGTAATTCATTGCAGTTGGTGGCTACCAATGGCATGATTTCACCTTTTTGCAAGCAAATGTACCGGCAAAATACCGGCTTTTTGCCGTATCTTACTGGAATCGTTTCCTTTTGTTGGATCGGGGTTGAAACTGATGCGAAAAAATAGTCAAATACTAATATTTTACCTATGAAGATGATTCGGTTTAGTTTTTTGTTTTTTATGGTTTTAGCGATCGTTGGGGGGGCTTCGGCCCAAATGACGACCACTGTTCCATTAAACGAGAAAGTTGTTTCGGGCATGCTCCCGAACAAAATGCATTATTACATTATGCATAACGAATTTCCCAAAGACAGGGTGAGTTTTTATTTTCCGCAAAATGTGGGTTCTATTCTCGAAGACGATAGCCAAAAAGGTTTGGCGCACTTTCTGGAACACATGGCCTTTAACGGCTCCGAGCATTTTGCAGGGAAAGGTTTCCTAACTATGCTCGAAAAGCAAGGCGTTCGGTTTGGGGCCGATATTAATGCTTTTACCGGCTATGACGAGACCGTGTACAACCTGACCAATGTTCCGGTTGCCGAAGAATGGTTAATCGATTCGTGCTTGTACGTTTTGCACGACTGGTCGGGTGCTTTGTTGCTCGAAGAAGCCGAAATTGATGCCGAGCGTGGCGTTATCCGCGAAGAATGGCGTACCCGCCGCAGTGCCGGGCTACGGCTTTACGAACAAACTTCGCAAGTAACATTTAAAGGTTCGAAATATGCCGACCGGATGCCAATTGGCGACATCAATATTGTGAATAACTTTGCATACAAAGAACTTCGCGATTATTACCACAAGTGGTACCGACCCGATTTGCAGGCAGTTGTGATTGTTGGTGACATTGACCCCCAGGTGATGGAACAAAAGGTAAAATCCATTTTCTCGTCCATTCCGCTACCAGCCGAACGGGCCGAACGGGTTTACGACCGTATTCCGGAACATAAGGAAACCTATTTTTGCCTGGCAACCGATAAAGAAGAAAAATACACGCGTTTGAGTTATAGTGAATTATCGGATAAGCCGTTGGTGAAAGACGAAAAATACCAGCGCAACGAACAGGTTGAATCCCTGGCCCTTAAAATGGTAAATACCCGATTGGAAGAATATATCCAAAACAACGAGACAGAATTGCTGGCTGCACAGGCTGGTTTGAATTCGGCAACGCGGTTACAACAATATTTCTCGTTGATGGCTGTACCAAAACCGGGCAAAACAACCGAAGCTTACCGCGAGGCATTTACACAGTGGGAGCGTGCCAGCCGCTTTGGCTTTACCCAAGCCGAACTGGAACGTGCCAAGCAAAATGTGGTGAGCAGCCTCGAAAATTTTGTGGCTAACAAGGATAAAGTGACCAACGATACCTGGGCGCAGCAATTGTATAGCTATTTTCTGGAAGCGGAGCCTTTTCAGGAACCCGATGTGCGATTGGCTACTCAGAAGAAAATACTTGAAAGTATTTCGCTGGGCGATGTAAACGCCGCAGTAAAACAGTTGCAAACCGGTAAAAATGCGGTTATTACCGTTACCGGTCCCGAACAGGAAGGGGTGAGTTATCCGACCTTGGCCGATCTGGAAAAGATTATGGCTGAAGTGAAAGCCGAAAAACTGGAAGCTTATAAAGAAGAAAGTACCGATACGCCATTGGTTACGGACGACCTAAAACCAGCGGCAATTAAAGAAAACTTTACCATTGCCGGATTGGAAGCTGCAAGAGGTTTTGTGCTGGCAAATGGTGCCCGTGTGGTGATTTACCCGACCGATTTGGCCAAAGATCAGGTTTTGTTTTCGGCCTACAGTTTTGGCGGTACTTCATTGCTGACGCAAGATGAACTGGCATCGGCTGATTTGGCGGTAAATGTTGTTGAAAACTCAGGACTTGGCGCGTTTAAAGCAACAGATTTAAGTAAAAAACTGACCGGAAAAATAATCAATATTACGCCGTTCATCTCCGAAAATACGGAAGGGTTCAGCGGGTCAAGTAATATTCGCGATTTTAGCAGCATGTTGCAACTGGCCTATTTGTACTTCACCCAACCCCGGTTTGATGCGGTGGCCTACCAAAAAATTGTTGACCAATATACTGCCTACCTGCAAAATGCTGCTGCCGATAACCAGAAGGCCATGCGCGATACCATCAGCCGGGTGAATGCCAACTACAATCCGCGGGCGCTGGTGCTGAACGATGCTTTCTTGCAAAGCGTAAACCTCGAAAAAGCCAGCAAAGTGTTCACCGACCGAATTCGGAATGCCAGCGACTTTACCTTCGTTTTTGTGGGTAATGTAACAGACGATATGCTGAAGGATATTCAAACTTACCTGGGAAATATTCCGGGTAACGGAACAACCGAAAGTTATGTGGATCACCGGATGAACCCGGCTAGCGGAACCACTTCGCGCGAAGTGCTGCGCCCGATGGATACCCCGAAAACAACGGTTTACCTCGATTTGTCGGGCAAGTTGGCAAAAGCGGAAAGTACAAAATTGGGCCTGTATTATATTGCCCAGTTGCTATCAAAAAAATACCTCGATACCATTCGCGAACAAGAGGGTGGCAGTTACGGTGTAAGCGTTCGTTCGTCCTATACAACCATCCCTGCCGAGCGGTTCGGCCTGTCGATTAACTTTGATACCGATCCCGAAAAACGGGTCCGTATTATGGAAGTTGTTGAGGAGCAAATTGATGCGTTGAAAAATGGAACGATTGATATGGACGATTTTAACGAGGTGAAAGCTGCCTTGCTAAACGGACGTCAGCAAAATGTGAAAACCAACAAGTTTTGGTTGAGCGATTTGATGGATTATTTGCAAACAGGCGATAAAATTTATAATGACGACGAATACCAACAACTGATTGATAGCATCACGCCCGAGTCGGTAGTGGCGCTGGCCAAGCAGGTGCTGGTTAGCCCTGATAGGGTAGAAGTGATTATGTCGCCGGTGAAGTAAGGCTTGTTTTTATAGTTTGAAGAAAGGCAGGATCCGTTGCAAAGCGGTTCCTGCTTTTCTTTTAAAGATAATCGCGATATTTGGTGAATGAAAACCTTTACCGATTTTAAGAGCTTTAACCAGTATATTGGCGTTTCCCAGGCGCTGAATGAGCATATCGACAT
>JBKEAN010000262.1:0-38025 GCA_047972415.1 Mangrovibacterium sp. | reverse complement strand
ACAGCAAACTTAATGACTCATTGGCAGGGAAAATAGACGGGGTTTAGCGAATGCTTACGTTGCTTCAACCGAAGTAGTCATTGCACGACCCAAACCCGACATTGTTTCAGTCCAAGCAGTCATTGCACGAGCCAAACCCGACATTGTTTCAGTCTGAACAGTCATTGCACGGCCCAAACATGACATTATTTCAGACCGAGTAGTCATTGCACGAACTCAACCTGACATTGTTTCAGGTCGAGCAGTCATTGTTTAACTTGAAGTGGTTATTGTTTAGGCCGAAGTTGAAGGTTAATCACCACTCGTCACGAAAACACCGTCAGTACTAAGCGCCGGGGCCCGCCGTAATCGCGAAATTCACAGAAATAAATCCCCTGCCAGGTACCCAGATTCAAACGCCCGCGGCTAATGGGTACGGTCAATTCGGTGCCAATCACCGACGATTTTAAATGCGCAGGCATATCGTCGGCACCTTCGTAAGTATGGGTATAGGCCCGGTGCTTTTCCGGAACCAGCACATTCATGAACGATTCAAAATCGGCCCGTACCGATGGGTCTGCGTTCTCGTTCAGCGTAATTCCGGCCGAGGTGTGTTTTACCAGAATGTGTAGAAGCCCCGCATCAGGCAATTCGGGAAATTCGGCTTCCAACTGGCGCGTTATTAAATGGTAGCCCCGCCGCATGGCCGGCAAGCTTAGTTCTTTTTGCTGTATCATTTAGGACAGGATTGAAACATTGTTTTTAGCCTTACGAACATACAAAAACAGCAGTACCAAACCAATATCTAAAGAAAAGGCACCGGAATAGATACAAGCCTTCGGTGTGCGTTCTGTTGTATTCCGGTGCCTTCACTGGGTTTATCGCCTGCATTGTCCGGCACAAAGCAGACAAGCTTTAATTTAGTCTTTTGCCAGCAAATTCAAATCATTCACCGACTGCGCAAGCCGTATAAATTCGGCCCGGTAGCCATCTTCGTCCGTACCTCTGGCATTTTGAGCCTGTTTAATAAGGCTGTCCAAGGTCGAATTCCCTTTGAATTCCGAATTGCGGAGCAACATCCCGAACGAGGCTACTGCCGCCGAAAAACGGAAGTCGTCGGATGTTTCATCTTCAAGTTTGCACGGCACAGCCTGTTCCATCAACTTGCTTTTTCCACCGTCGGGGCTTTTGTAGCGCAGTTTCACGGTGAGCAGCTCTTGGTAAAAGTCGGCGCCAATCGGTTCTAGTTTCTGGTATTTCAGCGGGTCAACTTTAGGCACCCTGGTACGCGAATAGGCCGGAACCAGCTCGTACAAGGCTGTCACGGTATGTCCCTCTCCCATTTCGCCGGCATCTTTGGTGTCGTCGTTAAAATCTTCGTCGTTCAGCAAGCGGTTTTCGTAGCCAACCAGGCGGTACGACTTCACTTGCTGCGGGTTAAACTCGAGTTGGAATTTCACATCTTTGGCAATGGTAAACAGCGTTCCGCCAAACTGCGAAATAAGTACCCTTCGCGCTTCCTGTATATTATCGATATAGGCATAGTTGCCGTTTCCTTTGTCGGCGATGGTTTCCATCCTGTCGTCTTTTATGTTTCCGGTGCCGAACCCGAGCACGGACATAAAAATTCCACTTTCGCGCTCTTTTTCCACCAGCCGTTCCATCTCCGAGGTGCTGGATACGCCCACATTAAAATCGCCGTCGGTGGCCAGGATAATTCGGTTGTTCCCTCCCTTAATGAAGTTCTTGTTGGCAACAGCATAAGCCAGTTTCAGCCCCTCTCCGCCAGCTGTTGAGCCGCCCGACTGCAGCTGGCTCAGCGCGTCGTGTATTTTTGTTTTGTTATTGCCTGGGCTTGAATCGAGTACCAAGCCTGCTGCTCCTGCATATACGACGATTGAAACGCGATCCTGTGGCCTCAGCTCGTTCACCAGCATGGTAAAGGCCCGTTTCAGCAAAGGCAGCTTGTTGTCGTCGGCCATGGAACCCGACACATCAATCAAAAAAACCAGGTTTGTAGCCGGAAGTTCGGCTTTGTCAATACTTTTACCTTTTAAGCCAACACGGAACAAATAATGGTCGGGTTGCCAAGGACAGGCCGCCAGCTCGGTGCTTATACTAAAAGGGTGTTCGCCTTTTGGTTCCGGGTAGTCATACTTAAAGTAATTGATCATCTCTTCGACCCTAACCGCATCTATTGGAGGCACTTGTCCTTCATTAATAAAACGGCGCATATTGGCATACGAGGCATTGTCCACATCAATGGAAAAGGTCGAAAGCGGGTTCGCGTTTACGTCTTTGTAGCCATTTTCGTGTACGGTGGCGTAGTTTTCGGTGCCCCATTCCTGATCTGCAAATGCAAATACATTCCTGCGCTGAATGCGGACACCCGAAACAGCACCGCATAGCCTACTTTTCTTCTCCGTTCCGTAACCCATTACGATACATTCCTCCAAAGCCACCTTCGCGTTTTGCATGGTGACATTAACCACGCTGCGCCCGTCAATTTTCACTTTTTGGGTTTCCATCCCAACATACGAAAACACGAGGTAGGCGTCGTCTGCACTAAGCGATAGTTTATACTGGCCCGATACATCGCTCATTGTTCCCAATTTGCTTTTGTCGGCAACAATTGATACGCCCGGAATGGCTGTTCCGGTTTCATCGGTTACTGCGCCCGAAATTTCGCGGCCTATTGCAAATGCCGGGAACAGACTTAAAACAACTAAAATCAACACTAAATTTTTCATGATATTCCTTTTTTAGGTTCGTTTTTGTTGTTAGGATGCACCGCCAAAAGAAATTCCATAAATTAGTTCCCAAAATTTCCTTTTTTTACGTTTCAGTTGAAACAAAAAACCAATGGGGCTTTTTCACTTTCACGCTAAAAAACCGTCAAAATCCGATGAAAACTTGTTGCAGGAATACCTGAACACCCGGGAACCCGATGTTTTGGGAGAACTGTACGCCCGTTACATGCCCCTTGTTTACGGTGTTTGCCTGAAGTACTTAAAAGACAGAGAGCAGGCGCAGGATGCCGTGATTGCCCTGTTTGAAAAGCTGCTTGTAAACCTCGCCAAGCACGAAGTGCGTAACTTTAAGAGCTGGTTGCACGTGGTGGCTAAAAACTATTGCCTGATGGAACTTCGTCAAGCTAAAATAAAACAAGAGTTCACATTTTCCGAACAAAGTGAGCTAGCCGGTTTTATGGAAAAACAGTCCGTTTTGCATCCTATTGACGACGATTGGGCCGAACAAACGGAACAAGCCCTGAACGATTGCATTGAAAGGTTGAAAACAGAGCAACAAAGCTGTATCCGCTTGTTTTATTTTGAAGATAAAAGCTACCGCGAAATCAGCGTACAACTCGGTTTGGATGAAACAAAAGTAAAAAGCTTCATCCAAAACGGAAAGCGAAATTTGAAAATTTGCCTCGACCGAAAACATGAAACGATTGAATAAACCAATCAAGCTGAGCGATTTTAAACGCTACCACGCCAATCAGATGAGCGAGGCCGAGCGGAATGCGTTTGAACGGGAATTGCAGAAAAACCCTTTTGAAGCCGACGCATTTGAGGGACTGCAGTTACTCTCGAATGAGCAAATTGATGTCGATTTACAAAAACTTGGCACTCTTCTCCAGTCGAAGAAACGCAGACCGGTATGGCCATACTGGGCGGCCGCCGCCAGCATTTTGGTGCTGTTGCTTACCGGTGTTCTGCTGAACGAACTGACAAACAAACCAATCACTACTGAAGTGGCTCAGCAAAACCGCGAGCCAGGAGCCGAAACCCTTCCGCTAAATGCAGAAGAACCCGAGTTCAGCGACTCTGCTTCAAGCCAGTCAAAACCAAGCCATAACATCGAACTAGCCGAAGCCAAACAAAGGGAACTTACGGCAGAAACCGGCAAGGAGGAGTTAAAATTGATGACAGCGCTCGAAGAAGAGTCAGACGTAGAAACATTCGAAATGGTAGCATCAGACGATTTTGTAGTAAGCCCAATCGAAGCGCCGCTTGCTGGCGTTGAGAAAAAAGATACCCAATCGCTTGATGTGGCGCTGCAGGGGCAGGTTTCGGGAATTGCAATCCAAAATGCGGGCAAGTCCCGCCAGGTAGTTTCCAGGCAAACAGCGGGAGGTAGGCCTGTCGCTG
Organism: Mangrovibacterium sp.; assembly: GCA_047972415.1. GTDB lineage: Bacteria > Bacteroidota > Bacteroidia > Bacteroidales > Prolixibacteraceae > Mangrovibacterium. Next base: position 33,892 of record JBKEAN010000262.1, on the reverse strand, counting down.
GCTTTGTCCACGGGAAAGTGATTGATGCCGAAAGCGGAGAAGAAATTTTCGGGGTGTCGGTTACCGAAAAAGGTGGCTCCAACGGAACCTTGACTGACGAGAACGGCTATTTCGCCTTGCAGTTAACCAATCCGAAAGATAGCCTGCTGATTGCAAGCTATGTGGGAATGGAACAAACAGAATTTGCCGCATCAACAGATTCCTTCACCCTTACCCGGCTACGGGCAAATAAACTTGCCCTGAACGAAGTTGTTGTCATTGGCATGGGAACAAGCAAAAAACAAGAAACAACCGGAAGTATTTCATCCGTCCAGATCAATGATGAAGCCACAAGCTACGAAGCGGCACAGCCAGATGGTGGTATGGCCGCTTTGCAAAATTATCTGGACACTAAAACCAAATTGGATGACAACTATCCGGTTGACAAAGTAGTGGTGCGCATTAAACTGAAAATTGACAAACAGGGTCAATTAATCGATTTTAAAAACCTGAATAAGGCGGACAGCGCGCTATTCGCAAGGCTTTGCCAATTGCTGAAGGAGGGACCAAAATGGCATCCCGCAAACCGTAACGGAGTATCCGTTGATTCGGATGTGACACTGCGGATAGTATTCGAAAAGTTGGAGAAAAATGATTAACCTGGCTCCCCAAATCGCACCTACACCGAAATAGCCATTTCATTTTCCTATTTTTGTGCAAAAGTTTATTCATGCTCAAAAATAAAGCAGAGTTACTGGTACCAGCCGGAAGTGTCGATTCGTTCAGGGCAGCCATTCGCGGTGGTGCCGATGCCGTTTATCTCGGTTTAAAGCAGTTCAATGCGCGGGTGCGTGCCAACAACTTCAGCGAAGATCAACTGCCTGCCATTATGCAGGAAGCGCGGAACCACGGAGTGAAGGTTTATATTACCCTGAACACCGTTATCAAAAACAAAGAAATCCCAACCTTGCTCGACTTTTTGGCTTATCTCGAAAAAGTAGGTGCCGATGCCATTATTGTTCAGGATTGGGGCGTTTTTGCCTTGGCAAAGCATCATTTCCCCAAGCTAAATATCCACGCCAGCACCCAAATGGGAACTCACAACTCGGCTGGCGTGCGCTTTGCGGCGCAGCAAGGTATCAGCCGGGTGGTTTTGGCCCGCGAGCTCACGGCCAGCGAACTTGAAACGATTAGCCAGCAGCCCGCGTGCGAACTTGAGGTGTTTATCCACGGTGCGTTGTGTTACTCGTTTTCGGGGCAGTGCTTTTTCAGCAGCTACATTGGCGGGCGGGGCGCTAACCGCGGGCTTTGCAGTCAACCCTGCCGCATGGTTTACAAAGACGAAAGCGAGCAAAAATACCTGTTCAACCTAAAGGACAACCAGCAGGTTGACAATCTGGAACGCCTGAACCAACTAGGCATTCACTCGCTAAAGGTTGAAGGGCGAATGAAATCGGCCGACTACGTTTACCAGGTGGCTTCGGCGTACCGTTTGGCGCTCGACCATCCGGAGCAAAAAGACGAAGCGTCGCGACTGTTGCAACTGGATTTTGGCCGCCCCAAAACAGGCTATTTTCTCGGTAAAGATGTTTCGGAAGCCATTGCTGCCAACTCGAACACCGGCATTCAACTGGGCGAAATTATCCGGACAAATAAAAAAGAGATTACTTTTTTTAGCCCGCACGAATTAAAAAACAACGACCGCATCCGTATCCGGCTTGTTCGGAATAACCGCACCGTGAACTTGAAACTTGATGATATTTGGGTAGAAAATGGTCGTTATACGGTAGCCTACACAGGCGAAGAGGCCGTGAAACCCGGCGACGAGGTGTATTGGATTGGCCGCCGCGAGCAGTCGTTCCCCTCCCGGTTGCCCAAAGTTCCGGCACCACAGATGCAGCTTCGTTTTCAGCAGAAAAACCAACTAATTGCCCAGCTGCAACTCCATGAAAAAGCGGGAAATGGCGAGAAACTGTTTTTGCGGATTGACAATACCGACTGGTTTCAGTTTATCCGTGCCGACGAAGTAGAACATATCCTGCTTTCGCTGAGCCGGGGCCAGTGGGAAAACTTTAACTTTGACCAAAAATTTGTACAAAAATATGTCAATAAATTGGCCATTGAACTGCCCAAGTTTATTGCCGAAGCCCAAATCGGGTTCTGGCAAAACCTGGCCCAAACTGCCGTAGAAAAAGGAATTTCTCAATTCTACCTTAGCCATTTATCACAAAAACTATTGCTGCCCCTGCAAGCCAAAGTTAATTGCAACGAGCAGGTTTATGTGTATAACGACGCCGCGTATAATTACATTAAAAATCACGATATAAACAACTTGTGTTATGCTATTGAAAGTGATTTTGAAAATCTGTCGAGTTTGAAAAACAAACAGGGAATTGTGCTCATGCACAGCTTTCCGGAGTTGTTTTATTCGCGCATGCCAGTGAAACTGGGAAACGAGGAAAACCAGTTTAAGGATGAATTCGATAAAACGTACACCAAACGAACGAGCGACGGCATTTCAATTGTCATCCCTGACCGACCGGTTAATTTATTTCAATATAAAAAGCAGCTCTTACAGGCTGGTTTTAGCCGTTTTATGTTCGACCTGAAGCACCAGTCACCCGATCCCAAACTGATTAAAAAGCTGTTTCTCAGCTTTCGCTCGGGTGAATCGGTTCAGCCTTCAACCACGTTCAATTTCAAAAAAGGACTGCAATAAGTTGGATTTTCATCGATTAATCAGCTATTTTCAGCACTTTATGACATTCATTTTCCTATTTTTACCAATATGACTAAAAACCGGATAATTGCGATACTATTTTTTGTGCTTGCTACCAGCTCTGCCTTGGCACAAATAAGTATGAAAAAAGAGCAAGGAGGTTTATGGATTACCGATGGTGGAAAAAATGTAGCCTTCTACCAAAAAGACCCGATGGGATTTGACGCTTGGGAGAAAAGGAACAATTTTCTGCACCCACTGATGCTCCCCGACGGGACAACAATTACAGAAAATGCACCCGACGACCACCTGCACCATCGCGGCGTTTTTTGGGCGTGGCACCAGATTTTAATTGATGGAAAACAAGTTAGCGACGGGTGGGACTTGAAAAACTTTGCCGTTGCGGTAAAAGGAATTGAATTTAAACAGGTAGGTGGAAACAACGGTGAATTACAAACAACAGCACTCTGGAGCTCACCGCTTTATAAAAATGGCGACGAAGCCTACATGAAAGAAGTAACAAGCTATACCTTTCGTAAACAACGGGGAAATTACCGGGTTATCCATTTTTCAATTTGCTTAACAGCCTTGGTTGATGGCCTTGAACTGGGCGGCTCCAACGACGAAAAAGGCTACGGTGGCTTTTCCGTACGCCTGAAAATGCCTGCCGATGCCAGATTCCTGTCTGCAACTGGTCCGGTTCAGCCAGAGAATGCTGCAGTTCCGGCTGGCAGTTGGGTTGAAATAAGCGGTTCAATGGCCAAAAACGGGCAAGGTGCAGGTGGTGTACTCATTTATGCCAATCCGAAAAATCCGGAACCCAACGAGAGTTGGATTCTCCGGCAACAAGCCAGCATGCAAAATGCCGCTTTCCCTGGACAAAACCCTGTAAAACTTGAAAAAGGGGTTCCGCTGGTACTCGATTACACGCTCGTTGTATTCACCGGCAAAATAAAAGGGCGAAATGTATTGAAAGAAATTGTCACCGACGATGTTCGGGATTAGTCACAAAAAAATTGTCCGTTTCTCTTTATCACTTCGTAAACAGGCTTCCAAAACCAATTGGCAATCGCGGCTTTCTTCGGGTTTTACCAGCAGTTCTGCGCCCTTCGCCAATACGTCGTACAGGTTTTGATAAAACAGGCTGTAGTTGCCGGCAATAGTTTTCAATTTTTCGCGAACCACTTCTCCAGCTTTTTCGGTGTGCAGCAATCCCCAAGCCGTCTCCGGTTCTTCGCCCCAATTGGCCGATCCTGGTAGCAAACCTTTCTTCAGTGCCTCTTCCTGCGGATCGATCCCCCATTTCTGGAATGAGCCCAACGTACCATGTAACGAGTAGCGAGGCCCGGGTTCCCGAACCAAATACGAGCTTTTAACCAGGGCTGCAAAATCGGTGTATTGCAACCGAATATCGTAATAATCGGGCACCAAGCCACCCGTACGCAACGAACGGATATGAGCCGTTACGGCCAGCGGCATCCCAAACAAAACCAACGCCTGATCCACCATGTGCGAACCCAAATTATAAAGTACACCTACCCTATCGGTACCTTCTTCTTTCCACGTATTCGTTTGAATAAAATTACGGTAGCGGTCGAAATGCGACTCAAACTCTACCAAGCGTCCCAACAGCTTTTCATCCAGAATCTTTTTAACTGTCAGAAAGTCGCCATCCCAACGGCGATTTTGGTACACGGTAAGCACCAGGTTCTTTTCCTTTGCCAAAGCAATCAACTCGTTGGCTTGTTCAACGGTTTGGGTGAAAGGCTTTTCAACCACCACATGCTTCCCTGCATTCAGGGCTTGCAAGCACATATCAAAGTGCATGTAATCGGGTGTATTGACAATGACAAGTTGAATTTCGGGATCATTCAGCACGTCGAAGTAATCGCGTACAATGTTGGCTTCGGGATACTTCTCTGCCGAAAGGTTTTTACTGCGCTCCACTATTTTCCGAATCCGGAAATTTGGATTGGCTTTCAAACTTGGCCCGTGAAAAACAGTTCCAGACATGCCAAACGAAGCAAGTGCTGTTTGTATCGGCTGACTCATAATTGCAGATTTGAAGCGAAGATAACAAAGGAAGCTTAAGAGAAAAATAGCATTTCGGGTTTGTCCGGAAACGAAAAAGCCGTCAGTGTGTGAAGCTGACGGCTTTATTGTTTGAAAAAAACGTTTGAATTCTGTGTGTGTTTGAAAAAAACAGGTTATTCTGAAACGACTTCAAAGTTGAAGTCAACCAGAACTTCCCGGTGTAATTTAATTTTAGCGTTGTATTTACCCACTTCTTTAATGCTGTCTTCGGCCAAACGGATTTGTTTACGGTCGATGTCGAAGCCTAATTTATTGATAGCTTCAGCCAATTGAATGGTATTAACCGAACCGAAAATTTTACCTGATACGCTGGTTTTAGCGCCAATAACAACTTCTTTGCCTTCTAATAAAGCAGCCAGTGCCAAAGCTTGTTCTTTCAATTTTGCTTCTTTATGGGCACGTTGCTTAATGTTTTCAGCAAGTACTTTTTTTGACGAATCGGTGGCAACAATTGCCATTTTCTGGGGAATAAGATAATTACGTCCGTAACCATCTTTCACTTTTACGATGTCGTCTTTGCTCCCCAGGTTTTGAATATCTTGTAATAAAATAATTTCCATTGTTCTTTGTTTTTCTTATTTCAACATATCGGTAACGAAGGGCAGCAATGCCAGGTGGCGGGCACGTTTAACGGCTTTAGCCACTTTACGCTGGTATTTCAACGAAGTACCGGTGATACGGCGCGGAAGAATACGACCTTGTTCGTTCAGGAATTTTTTCAAGAATTCCGGATCTTTGTAATCAACGAACTTGATTTTATTCTTTTTGAAGCGACAGTATTTTTTCTTTTTAATCTCAACTGACGGCGGGGTCAGGTAGCGGATTTCACCTTGATTACTTGCCATTGCTTAGTTCTCCTTTTCAGCTTTAGTTTTGTTTCTTCTTTTTTCACTGTACTCAACAGCGTATTTGTCCTGTCTAAAAGTCAGGAAACGAATAATACGCTCGTCGCGACGGTACTGGATTTCCAATTTTTCAATCATTTCAGGTTCAGCCTGAAATTCGAATAATTGATAGAAACCTGTACTTTTTTTCTGAATGGGATAAGCTAATTTGCGTAATCCCCAGTGCTCTTCATTGACAATCTCACCACCATTGGCGGTAATGATGTCTTTGAATTTCTGTACCGCTTCCTTTATCTGTACGTCAGATAAAACGGGAGTTGCAATGAAAACGGTTTCATACTGGTTTTTCATAAAACATCTAATTTATTAAACATTAAAAAATCACCTATTTTTAGGTCGCGCAAAATTAGGAATATTTTGCTTGTATACAAACCTTTCCGAAAAAGAATACACAAATAAAATTGAACCGGTTTGATTTTAAAATGAATTTTAACAATTGCCGCGAATAACAGCACAGCAACCCCAAAAGCAGGAACTTTGTTACCTTTGCGGCTCAAATTCGAAATTATGCTACTAGAAAAACACCCGGATGCCGAAGCGTTGATTTTTGATTTGGATGGAACCCTGTCCGACTCGCTTCCGGTACACATAGCCACCTGGCACAAGGTCTGTGCCCGCTACAACTGTCATTTCGACGAAGGAATGATTGCCGAACTAACCGGAATGCCAACCATCCGTTTTGCCGAGCGGGTTATTGCCGACAACAAACTGGTGGGTGTTGATCCCGAAGAAATTGTGAAGTTAAAGCAGGAAACGTTTTGGGAACATGCCGATTTGTTGCGCCCGCACCCGGCTGTTGTTGACCTTGTGTATAAATATCACGGCAAGATTCCGCTGGCAGTTGGCACTGGCGCAAGCCGGAAAAGTGCGATGGTTCAGCTCGAAAAGTTGGGCCTGGTCCGTTATTTCGATGCCATTGTAACGGCTGACGATGTGACCGAACACAAGCCCGAACCGGAAACTTTTTTAAAATGCGCTGAACTAATCGGTGTAAAAGCCCAAAAATGCCAGGTGCTCGAAGACGGCGTTCTGGGTATGCAGGCTGCAGAAGCAGCCGGGATGTACCTAATTGATGTTCGCCCGTTTACCTACGAAAATTTTGTGTCAGTTGCAAAAAACTGAAACGATTGAAAAACCATGAAAGTTTTCAAGCAACTTTTCATCATACTCAGTATTAACCTTGCTGGCGAATTGTTGAGCATTTTTTTGCATTTGCCTCTGCCAGGTAGCATTACCGGCATGTTGCTTCTGCTTATCTTGCTTCTTACAGGCGTCGTTAAAGAACGGCAAATTCGCGAAACGGCCGATTTCATGCTTCAGAATATGGGGTTTTTCTTCATACCGGCCGGCGTAAGTATTATGGTATCGTATCACACACTCAACGGGGTTTATTTCGAAACGGTTGCCGTAATCATTCTTTCAACCCTAATTGTGATGGCGGTAACCGCACTGGCCACTCAATTATTTATCAATTTGAACAAAAAGGAAGATGGAAAGCTTGACTAACACGCACTTATTTGGCATTTTGTTTACCGTGGGCTGCTTTTACCTGATTAGTGTGACCAAAAACCGTTCGCGCCTAAGCTGGCTAAACCCGCTGTTGCTTTCTACCGCTATTATTATAGGTATCCTGGTTTTAAGCGATATTCCTTACGAGCATTACATGAAAGGCGGAAGTGTCATCCATGCCTTTCTGGGCCCGGTAACCGTGGTACTGGCTTTGCCGCTGTACCGCCAGCGCAAACTCTTGGTCCGGCACAAATACGCTATTTTGGGTGGTATTTTTGCCGGCGTAGTTTCGGCCATCGGTTCGGTAGTTGTTTTGTGCCGTTTGTTTGGTTTGAATGAAATACTCGAACGTTCGTTGCTGCCCCATTCTGTTACTACACCCATAGGCATTAGCCTGAGCAATATGCTACAAGCAACCGAGGGGATTACCATTGTTTCAATCATCATCACCGGGATTGTGGGCGCGGCAGTTGCCCCGCTAATGCTGAAACTGCTGCGGGTAAAACACCCGGTTGCCAAAGGGCTCAGCATCGGAACATCGTCGCACGCGCTGGGAACAACCAAAGCCATTGAAATGGGCGAAACCGAAGCTGCCATGAGCTCGCTCGCCATTGGCGTTGCTGCTTTAACAACTGTGCTGGTGGTTATTTTAATGCAACTACTGCATTGGTATTAAATACAGATTATACGTTCGTGCTTCTTTTGTTACAAGTAATTTTCCAAGAAGTTCAATGTGTCTTTTTTATCCTTTAAACTCGCTTCAATCCTGTCGTCAGTATTATATTTGATAATGATTTCGTATTTGCTTAACGGAAGCTTTGGTTTGTCTTCCGAATACTTTTTCAGAAAGTCAATTGCTTCGGTTATGCTGTTTGAAATATTCTCTTGTCCGTGAAGCGGTAAAATGATAATGTGTTCAATGAAACGTGAAACAGAATAGGAAAGCGAACTCAGAAATTCGTCAACTCCTTTTTTATTTAGTTTCAATAATTCTTTGGCAACATCTTGTTTGTTCGGCAACTTATTCCAATTCTCTATTTTCTTTCTGAAATCGGCTTCTGCTGTTTTCTCGTCAAACGCTGCATTGATTCCGAATTTTGCAAATGCTTTTACAACCGATTCGTAAGGAAAGTATAGCACTCCAAAACCAAGCGATTTCAGTTGTGTCAATGCTCCTTCGGCAAACACACCTGCTAACACAACGCCAACAAACGGTGATGAACTTTTGTATTTGGTTGCCAATGGCAAAACGGCACTTTGTATTTCTTGTGCTTTGTTTCGTGAATGTTTGGTATATCGTCTCCAAGCGGATTCAATAAACGCAACAGGAATACCAATTTTGTTTTCTGTTCCGCCACGTTCAAACACAAAATCTAAATCATGTTTGTTATTGTTGGCATCAGTCCATGTAACTTTCTTTCCTGAACGTGCTTTGCGTTCACCTTTCTTGTCGAGATAAAGTTTATGTTTTCGAGCAAACTTCTGTAAATGTGGCTCCAACGCCAATTCTAAAAGGTCGCCAATTATCTGTCCGAATTTATGTGCTGGTGATTCCGCCATTTGTCAACTATTTATCCAAAGCCTTCCCTCGTGTAAAGGAACTGTGTGTTTTCTATTTTTCCATTTGGTATTTCTATCTCTCAATTTTTCAAAAGAGTAATCGCTGAAACCTGCTGATATTGCTAACTCGCCAAGCCACTTGTCAACCGGAACATAAATTCCGTAAGGGGCTGAATCGCCAATAACAAAACACATTTTGCAGTTATCATTTGTTACTCGTCTTAAAGAATGAAATACATCTGCAAGGTCGTTGAAGTATGCTGCTATCATTAAATGATAATTCTTTTTACCACCATGTTTTAAGCGTTCTTCTTTAAGCGTTCCATACACTTCTAAAAGTTCCGATTTGATTATGTCTAATCTTGGATTTTCCAAAATGCCGTCTATGCTGTCGCCAAGCCTTGAAACGTGTTGTGTGCAAGCTCTTACTAAATGCTTTCTCACGTTGTCTTGTAAGTCAGCCCAACCACTAATGTCGCCCCAAAAAGTCATTTCAAGTCTTGTTGCATCTGCATAGTCGTAATTGTTTGCATAAGGTGGCGAGGTAATTACAAGGTCGCCCCAACCATCTGGAATTGATTCAATGTTTCTTGCATCTTCGTTCAAAATAATTGAATCAACTGCATTCTTAAAACGGTTTTGAGTTCGTTTCATGTCCCAATACATTTCATTAACCTTGGACTCAAAAGCCACAAAAGGGTCAATTACTTTTGATTTAGTTTTGTTTGGCTGAATATACTGCCATTGTGCAGTTCCAACGGGTGAGGTGGTTCTAAGAATTGCTGTAATGATAAACCAATTGAAGTTTTTAATTTCCTTTTCTTGGTTTGTATCAAGCCAAGTTTGTTTAAGTGCTTCCAATTTTTGAATAGTTTCCAATGGATAGCAATTCATTATCAACTTCGGAAATTCGGATTGCGTTATCTGTTTAGCTTTTGCAACTTTCAATAGTCCAAGTGCTTCTTCTTTGAATTTATCGGCTGGAAAATTCCAATTCAACTTTGCTTTTGCAATTCGGTAAATATAGGGTTGTGCTTCAACTCCGTAAGATTCAACACCTGCAAATTCACTCTCAACCAAAACTGTTCCTGAACCTGCAAATGGGTCAATAATTCTTCTTCGTCCGTTGTTTTTTTCTTCTCGAATAAGTTCGCTTACCCACGCTGCTGAAAATCCTGCCGTGTATCTATACCATTTGTGAATTGGCATTTTCATGTTGTCCGCAAAAGTAGCCGAATAATCCTGCTCAACTTTTATTTCTTCGGGGAATAATTCTAATCTATTTGTTTGGTATGCCATATTGCAAAGCTAAAAAAATATTGCAGTTTCTTCCTTAATAATTGGAATCTAGCCAGTATTTTAATACAACGCAAAATGTTTAAACCAAACACACTTATATGACTGATATTTAAAAACTTGCAACTTACCCCAGATACTCCATCAGCTCGTACACTAGCCGCTCGTGGTCAATATTTTTTCCTATAAAAACGAGGGTATTAACAGGTTCGTTATCTGGTTCAATCAGTGAACCTTCACGATAAGCTACCGCTCCCCCAACCGATTGAACAACGGTTTTGTAAGCCGAACCCTTTGCATGCAGAATGCCTTTGATACGGTAAATCTCGCGTTGGTTAATTGCTGCAAAATAATTAAACCAGTATTTGAAGCGCTCCAGGTCAACCAATCCGTCAAACTGGTGAGTAAACGTGCTGTATTTCTTTCCTTCCACTAAACGGAACATGACAGGCTGAGCCAATTTTTGTTCCTGTTTTCCTTTTACCTTTTCAGCAAAATCATCCAGCGAAAAGCCATCAACAAAACCAAAATTGATGTGTTCAACCAATGCAGAATTATTGTAAGCCGTCAGCTGTCGATCCAGTATTTGAAGGCTATTCGCATCAATTTCGCTTGTTTTATTCACCAGCAAAAAGTCGCTTAAAATAACTTGCATTTGCTGCTCGTTTCCCGACAGCTGTTCTGCAAAATTACGAGCATCAACCAGGCAAATACTCCCCTGCAAACTGAAACGTTCCTGCAAATCTTCATCGTCGTAAAATGGGCGGATTATATTTGACAAATTGGCAATTCCGGTAGTTTCAATCAGTAAAAAATCCAGTTCGCCCGCTTTTTCAGCCAAGTCAAGCAATGTCAGGCTAAATTCGTTCGAAATAGTACAACAAATACAGCCATTGCTCAAATCGAATATATTATCGGCCCTCATCCCTACAATCAGATCCTGATCGATCGATTTTTCGCCGAATTCGTTTTCGACCAATGCCAACTTCAAATGCTGGTGCTTTTTTATAACCTCGTTGATGAAGGTGGTTTTACCGGCACCCAAAAAACCGGTTACCACAATTACCCGAATCTTTTTATTCCTGTCCATTTTCGCTTAGGCGTAAGATCTCAATCAATAGTACTAAAACATGAGTTGAACAACTCAAAACTGATAACTTTTAGCTGGAAACTGATTTCTACTCCTGAATGTTCATGCGGGCAAAAGGTACCGCATCCATTGCTGCAAACTCGGCGTTCAGAAACTTGTAGTGGCCGGTCATGGCAATCATAGCGGCGTTGTCCATGGTAAAGGCAAACTTAGGAATAAACAGGTTCCATTTGCGTTTTACAGCTTCGGCACGCAGGGCATTTTGTAAGCCCGAATTGGCCGAAACCCCACCACCCACGGTCACTTCGCGGATGCCGGTTTGTTTACAGGCTTTCACCAGCTTGTCCATTAAAATAGCAATAATGGTTTTTTGCAGCGATGCACACAAATCGGCTTTATTCTCTTCAATAAAATTTTCGTTTTCCTTCAGCCGGTCGCGCAGAAAATACAGGAAACTGGTTTTCAACCCACTAAAACTGTAATCCAAATCCTTGATGCGCGGTTTGGCAAACTGGTAAGCATCGGGATTCCCTTCTTTTGCCAGGCGGTCAATCATCGGGCCACCCGGATAAGGCATCCCCATCACTTTCGCACACTTATCAAAAGCTTCGCCGGCAGCATCGTCAATGGTTTGGCCAATTACTTCCATCTCCAGGTGGTTTTTTACTAAAATAAGTTGCGAGTTACCGCCGCTTACCAGCAGGCAAATGTGTGGAAACGCAGGCTGGCGGTTCTCTGCACCTTCTTCTTTTATATAGTGTGCCAAAACGTGACCTTGCAAGTGGTTAATTTCAATCATTGGAACACCAGTTGCCAAGGCGTAACCCTTTGCAAACGAAGTACCAACCAGTAACGAGCCCAACAATCCGGGACCTCGGGTAAAGGCAATGGCTGTTACATCTTTCCGGTTAATGCCAGCCTGCTTAATGGCCTGATCCACCACCGGTACAATATTTTGCTGGTGCGCGCGCGATGCCAGCTCGGGGACCACCCCGCCATAAGCCTCGTGAACCTTCTGACTGGCAATAATATTCGACAGCAAAAAGCCGTTCTTCAACACAGCTGCGGAAGTGTCGTCACACGAGGATTCGATTCCGAGGATGATTATATCTTTTTTCCGATTCATAACATACTGTTTATTTTTAGCCGAAACTTGAAGCGACAATAGTCAGATTCGATTGATTTTCGTTTATTTTGCGACTAATTTGAGGGAACAAAATTATCAAAAAAACACTGAAAATAGCAGGTTGGTTTGCAGGGGTGGTCATCATCCTGTTGCTGTCGGTATACCTGGCTGTTCAAACCAGTGCCGTTCAAACTTATTTGGTCCGCCATGTAACCGACCAGCTCAGCCAAAAATTTCACACCAACATCAGTGTTCAGCGGGTCAACATCTCTTTTTTTAACAAAATTATTTTGAAAGGTGTTTGTGTTGAAGATCAGCAGCGCGACACACTTCTTTATGTCGAAAACCTAGTTGCCACAATCGGCAACTGGAGTATTAAACAAAAAGAAATTAACCTGAGTTCGGTAAACCTGGTGCGTACCAATGTATTTGTATCGGTTGATAAAAACCATGTTCCCAATTACAATTTTTTAATCGACAGCATCCGCTCGGATCAAAACCGAAAAGACACGATTGGCTGGAAAATCTCATGCAATCAGTTTTTATTTGACAAAGCGCGCGTTGGCTATTCTTACTATCAATTGGAAGAAAATCATCAAATTGATTTGAAGGATATTTACCTGGCAGTGTCGAACCTGAATATCGACAAGGATTCGGTTTCGCTGCGTATAGACGACTTGAAACTGAACGATCATAAATATTTTAGTCTCAGTAAATTAAATGGCAACTTAGTCTCGTATAAAAAAATAATAAAGTTGAATGGCTTACAGGTGCTGACGTCCAACTCGGTTATTACGCGGGCCGATGTTGTTTTTGACCAAAGTGAGCTTGGCCCCGGAAATGAGATCCTGGATTCGTACATCGATCTGAACCTTTACGAATCGGAGATCGATTTGCGGGACATCGCCTCGCTAATACCCGAAATTAGCGGAATGGATCAGAAAGTTGGCCTGTCTGGCCGCATTTTCGGAAAAATATCGGAACTAAAAGGCCGCAACCTGAGCATTCAAACCGGAAAATCGACCGCCATCAACTGCGACTTTTATGTAAACGGGCTCCCAAAGCTAGACCAAACGTTTATCCAGCTCGACTTGAAGAATTCGACCCTCGATTTTCGGGATATAGCAGTAGTCCGTCTCCCCGAAAGCGCCAAACGTCCGTATCCGAACATCAACCCCACCCTGTTGCAAGCCGGAAAAATAAACTACACCGGCAATTTTACCGGGTTTCTGAGCGACTTTGTTGCCTACGGATCCATTCAATCGGCTTATGGGCACATTGATACTGACTTATCCTTTAAGCCAGTAGCAAACAACAGTTTGATTATCAGTGGTCATTTGCGAACTATTAACTTTAACCTGGGCCGCTTTACAAAATCATCTTCGCTGGGAAAGGTAACTTTTGGTGGGCAAATTGACGGCCGCTACAACGAACACAATAAAGTGCTGATTGCCGATGTGAACGGGAAAATTGACAGCATCATGTACAACGGGTACAATTACCGCAATATCGTTATGGACGGCGCCATCCGCGATAAACAATTTGCAGGCGACGTTTCGGTTGACGATCAAAACTTGCAGTTTACCTTCGCCGGTATGGTCAATACCAAAGCCGATTCGTCGGTTTTCAATTTTAATTTGGATCTCCAAAAAGCCGATTTGGTTGCCCTCGGCATCGACAGTCTTCACCGCCGTTCGAACCTGGCCATGCACATCAATGCCAATTTTACCGGAAATACCATCGACGATATGCGCGGCTCGGTGCAGTGCGAATCGGGTGAATACGAGAACGAAAACGGCGAATTAAAGCTGAATAGTCTGAACATAAACACCCTGAGTGGCGAAAAAAACAAGATTGAACTGAATTCCGATTTTTTGAATGCTGCTATTGAAGGGAATTACCGGTTCCGAACATTGCCAAAAACACTCGAAAACCTGCTTTTTAAGTATTTGCCATCAAGCGGCGCCAGTTTCGAAAAAACCAATAACGAAAATGAATTTAGCCTGAATGTTTCGATAAAAAATACGGCGCCGGTAACCCGTGTATTTTTCCCCGACTTAAAACTGAGCGCTGGCTTTATCACCGGAAAAATTGACGAAAAGGCCGATTTGCTTGACGTTTATGCTGAAATGGAAGAAATTGCTTACCAGAACAATGCCATTAAAGGGTATTCGCTTTCGGTACACTCGGGCGAAGAGCTGGAAATGAAAAACCGCATTGAAGAATTAGCCATTGGAAGCAAGCAGCGCCTGTATAATTTGGCGTTATTGGGCTCGGCATCAGCCGATGAAGTAAATACCAAGCTAATATGGAACAACTACGCGGAACTGTCGTATAGCGGCGAGTTGGAAGGTCAGTTCCGGTTCAGTAAAACCGAAGGTCAGCAGTCGCATATCGATGTCAATATTGCTCCCGGTAAAATTTATATTGCTGATACCCTTTGGCTGGTCAACCCGTCTTATCTATCAATTGATTCGAACCGGATTGAGGTCGAAAATATTTTAATCTCGCACCGCGATCAGTTCCTGTCTATCAACGGGGCTGTGTCTAAAAACAGTCAGGATCAGCTAAATGTGCAGCTAAATAACTTCAATTTGAATAACCTGAACCTGCTTACCGGCGATAAAAACCGGATACTCGGCACCATGGCGGGAACAGTTAGTTTCTTCGATATTTATGAGCGCCCGTTGTTTTTGGCCGACATTAAAGTGGACGGGTTTAACTACAACGAAACAGCCGTTGGCGATTTAAGTATCTTAAGCAAGTGGGATATTCCGAGCAAAGCCATTCAGGCAGAGCTAATTGTGAGCGACAAAAATCGCCAGCAGTTGTACGGCTACGGCAGCTACTACCCGCAGCCCGACAGTCTGGATTTAACCATCAACGCCGACGGTTTGTCGCTGGCCCTGCTCGGCCCTGTTTTGGAAGGGAGCTTTCAGAACATTCATGGCGAAGCTACCGGCGAACTGAAAATAAAGGGTGGCTTGGACAAAATAATGATGTATGGCGACATTTACGGGGCCAACGCTGGACTGGCCTTAAGCTATCTGCAAGTCGATTACCGTTTCAGCGACCTGGTACGTTTCCGGGGCGACTCCATTATTTTCCCACGGATTACCATTTTGGATACAGAAGGAAATACAGGCATTTTCGATGGTTCAATCCGGCACGACAACTTCTCGAATATGGATTACAAGCTGTCTATCAATTCAAAAAACTTACAGGTTATAAATACTACGCCGGCAATTAACGGGCGTTTTTACGGCAAAGCCTACGCCAATGGTTTAGTGCGTGTAACCGGCCGGGGCACCAAAGTATTTATCGACGGTTCGGCCCGGACCCTGCCGCATACAGCCCTAAACATATCACTTGATTATGGCGAAGAAGCCCAGGAATACGACTTCATTCGGTTTGCGAATGCCAATGAAGCAGAAAGCACCCCAAAAATGCCTAAAAATAAACAGACGAAAGACTCCGGAGTATTTATGAATTTCGACATTACGGCTACGCCCGATGCGCGGTTCCAGTTGGTTTACAATTCGCAGGTTGGCGATATGATACGTGCACAGGGAAGCGGAAACCTTCAACTTAAAATTGACCCCGACTACAACATTGAACTGTACGGTGATTATATCGTCGACCGGGGTGATTATTTGTTCACGCTGAAAAATGTTATCAATAAAAAATTCGATATCGACCGGGGTGGAACTATCCAGTGGAGCGGCGATCCGTACAATGCAAAAATTGATTTGAATGCTATTTACCGGGTGAAAGCCTCGCTGAGTGAACTGTTTGCCAACAGCAATACCAGTATCGACTATACGCAGCGGATACCGATAAACTGCAAAATTGAGCTGGACGGCCAGCTTACAAACCCAAACATTGGTTTCGATATTGAATTCCCGTCGAGCGAAGAGCGCATTAACGACGAGGTTCGGCAGTTTTTGAGCACCGAAGAAGACATGAACAAACAAATCCTCTCGCTACTGGTTATGGGTCGTTTTTACACGCCCGAGTATCTGCGCGGAACGTACGAATCGCAAAGTTCGGGCCTGGTGGGAAATACGGCCAGCGAACTGTTTTCGAACCAATTAAGCAACTGGCTATCGCAAATTAGTAACGATTTTGACATTGGTGTAAATTACCGGCCCGGCAATCAAATATCGGACGATGAAATTGAAGTGGCCCTGAGTACGCAAATATTTAACGACCGGGTAAGCATCAACGGCAACATCAGCAACAACACCAACCCCGCCGGAACCACACTGAACAACAACAGCAGCGCTATTGTAGGCGATTTTGATGTAAATGTGAAACTGACCAACAACGGTAAATTGCAATTCAAGGCTTATAACCATTCCAACAACAATATTATTTACGAAACGTCGCCCTACAAGCAAGGTATCGGGCTGAGCTACCGCGAAAACTACGACAATTTTGAGGAACTGTGGAGGAAATTCCTGAACCTTTTCCGGAAAAAAATAAACAAGCTATAACTTACCTGTCGTTCTTTTTTCTTAACCAAAGCGGCTAAAATTATGATTTTTACTTCCGTATCCTGTAGCTTCTTTTATCTTTGAGTGTTGAAAAAAAATTAACCTAATTTCTGACGTATGTTTTTACTTATGATTATTGTGTTCGTGCTTGGCTATTTGGCCATTGCACTGGAACATCCGATAAAAGTAGACAAAGCAGCATCTGCCCTGATTATAGGGACGTTATGCTGGGTAGTGTATATTTTGGGTGGCGAAGAAATCCTTCATCTGGGTTTTAGCCCGTCGTGGCATCATTTTACCGAAACAAACGGATTAAGCCTTACTGCCGAAGCAATACACGAGTTTATTGTCGATTACGAAATCATTCATCATTTGGGCGAAATTGCCGAAATCCTGTTCTTTTTGCTTGGAGCAATGACGATTGTTGAAATGGTTGATCAGCATGAAGGGTTCAGGGTTATTACCGACCGGATTAAAACCACACACAAAGTAAAACTGATTTGGGTACTCAGTTTTTTAACCTTCTTCATGTCGGCTTTGCTCGACAATCTGACTACAACCATTGTGATGGTAGCCTTGTTGCGCAAATTGGTTGACGATAAACCAACCCGCTGGTTTTTTGCCAGTATGGTTGTTTTGGCAGCCAACGCGGGTGGCGCCTGGTCGCCCATTGGCGACGTAACTACAATTATGCTATGGATTGGCGGGCAAATTACTGCAGCTAAAATTATCTTGGGTGTATTTATTCCCAGTTTACTCTGCATGGTTGTTCCGCTTGTAATTTTGAGTTTCACCATGAAAGGTCATGTTGACCGACCCGAAGTCAATGAAGATGAAAATGGGTTAACCACCCCTTTCGAGCAAAAACTCATGCTGTTTTTAGGTGTTGCCGGATTGCTTTCAGTCCCGGTATTTAAAACCCTCACCCACCTGCCGCCCTACATGGGTATGTTGCTGGCATTGGGAATTATTTGGGTAATATCCGAAATTATGCACAAGGACAAGGACTCGGAAATCAAACAAAAACTGCGTGTAACCGAAGTACTTCGCCGGGTCGACACCCCTACGGTACTGTTTTTCCTGGGTATCCTGTCGGCTGTTGCTGCGCTGCAATCCGCCGGACACCTAAACCTATTATCACAATTTTTGAATGATAAACTGGGAAATATATTCCTTATCGACTTGGCTATTGGGGTTTTGTCGTCGGTTGTTGACAACGTTCCGCTGGTTGCAGGCGCTATGGGCATGTACCCAATTTCCGATCCGGGTACCACTGGTTATTTGGCTGCTTTTGTTCAAGACGGTGTTTTCTGGGAATTCCTGGCATATACGGCCGGTACCGGTGGTAGTATGCTCATTATTGGTTCGGCAGCCGGTGTTGCCGCTATGGGGCTGGAAAAAATTGATTTCATCTGGTACCTGAAAAAAATCTCGTGGCTGGCATTGGTTGGCTATTTGGCCGGGGCGGCATTTTATTATCTCGAATTCATGCCCTGAGCCAGCTTAAAAATATTGTTATTTTTGCGAGGCATACTTTTTGACAGTATGCCTCGTTTCATTTGATAGAAGATTCAAAATTACAAAATCAATATGCTTAACTTCGTTTTACTTCAAGTGAGTTCACCGGTTACCGAAGGTGTTGACTCTGCAGTTCAGGCTGCCCAACAGGAAGGGATTGTAACCCGTTTTTTCGATTTAGCCATCAAAGGCGGGGTACTGATGATACCAATCCTGCTACTTTCACTAATTGCCGTATTCATTTTCATCGACCGCTACCTTGCGATTAAGAAAGCCGGTAAAGTTGACGGCTCGTTGCTCGACCGTGTAAAAGATTACATTATGCAGGGTAAAATTGATGCAGCCCTCACCCTAGCCCGCTCGCAGGACACGCCAACCGCACGGATGATTGAAAAAGGGATTTCGCGCATTGGCCGCCCGATGGCCGACGTGAATTCGGCCATTGAAATGGTAGGCAACCTCGAAATTTCGAAGCTGGAAAAAGGCCTTCCGGTAATGGCCAGCGTTGCCGGCGGCGCCCCCATGATTGGCTTCCTCGGAACCGTTGTAGGCATGGTCCAGGCTTTTTACGACATGGCCAATGCCGGGGCAAACATTGATGTAACTTTACTTTCGTCGGGTATTTACCAAGCAATGGTAACTACTGTTGCCGGATTAACAGTTGGCATTATTGCCTACTTTGGTTACAACATACTGGTAGCAGCAGTCGAGAAAGTAGTGTTTAAGATGGAAGCAGCTACCTCTGAGTTTATGGACTTATTGAATGAACCAGCAAAATAAACCGCATGGCTTTAAAACGAAGAAACAAGGTTGAAGCCAATTTCAGCATGTCGTCAATGACCGACCTGGTGTTTTTGTTACTTATCTTTTTCATGGTAACGTCAACCCTTATCGCGCCAAACGCGCTAAAACTGCTTCTGCCCGAAAGCAATAACCAAACTGCCGCCAAACCAATTACAACCGTGTCAATTACGGCCGACTTGAAATATTACGTCAACACCGATGGCGAAGTGCGCCGTGTGGCCTTCAACGAAATTGAACCTGCTTTGCAGAACGCTATTGGTGGCGATACAGAAGCCTATGTTTCGCTCCACGCCGATAAAACAGTACCCATTGAGCAAGTCGTAAAAATTATGAACATTGCTCAGCGCAACAAGTACAAAATGATTCTAGCAACCGCTCCGGAACAGTAATGAAACTTATCTCGGAACATAAAGAAGGCTTTTGGGGCACTGTTGTTTTCCACACAATCGTTATTATTCTGCTGTGCTTTTTTGGCTTCTTCACGCCACTACCCCTTCCAGAAGAAGAAGGTGTGCTGGTTAATTTTGGGAACAGCCAAAATGGGTTGGGTGAAGAAGAACCCGCAGCCGGTACACCAGCAGCTGCCACGGCAACCGAAGTAGCAAGCGCTACAGAAACGGCTCCAGCACCAATTATACCGGCAACTCCCCCTCCCGCCCAAAAAACGTCAATTACGCCCGTTCCTCAGGTCAAAGAAGAGATTCTGACACAGGACTACGAGAAAACGGTCGCCTTGGAAACTGCAAAAAAGAAAAAAGAAGAAGAGGCAAAAAAGAAGCAGCAGGACCTCGAAAAGAAACAAGCACAGGAACGACAGCAAGAATTGGATCGTCAGAAAAAACTGGACAACCAGAAGAAAGCACAGGAACTGGAGCAACAGCGCAAATTAGCCGCCGAGGCCGAAATTGAACGGCAAAAACAAGCCGAACTGGAACGTCAGCGAAAAGCTGCTGCCGAAGCAGAACGACTGCGGAAGGAAGCCGAAGCTGCCAAAATAGCCCAAATAAATAACCGTGCCGCCGGTGCCTTTGGCAGTGGAAGCGGGGGTAACAGTACCGGAACGGGTTCAGGTGCAGGTACCAGCAATTCAAAAAGCACGGGCCAGGGTGTAACATTCCCGGGCGGAAACCAGGGAAGCCCAAATGGCGGAAACTCCAATAATTACGGAACTGGCGGAACAGGAACTGGCTCGCAAGGCAGTGGGCCATCCTTCAGCCTTGCCGGGCGAAAAGCAACCGGATTGCCCAAACCCAGCTACCCTGGAAACGAGGAAGGTGTTGTAGTTGTGAGTATTACAGTTGACAAGAATGGCCGGGTAACGTCGGCTAAAGCTGGCGAAAAAGGCTCAAACACATACAATGCCGGGTTGCTTGAAGCTGCCCGTCAAGCGGCTCTTAAATCGTCGTTCAATGCCGATCCAGGTGCAGCAGCACTGCAAAGCGGTACCATTACCTATCGTTTTGTGCTGGATTAGCGGGTGCAATTTAGCTGTGTTACTTGCGGCTTAGCGTGTTCCATAAAAAAAAGTGGTTCTGAATTGTGTTCAGAACCACTTTTTTTTATCATTTCTATCAAAAATTAATACTCGTCTTCGTTGAAGAAAAAATCATCTTTGCTCGGATAATCCGGCCAAATGTCTTCAATACTTTCATATATCTCACCTTCATCTTCAATCTCCTGCAAGTTTTCAATTACTTCAAGAGGAGCTCCTGAGCGAATTGCGTAGTCTATCAATTCATCTTTGGAGGCAGGCCAGGGTGCATCTTCCAGTTTCGATGCCAATTCTAGTGTCCAGTACATATTCGAGGGAATTTATAGTTTTACTTTTTTAAACGTTTTTGCGAATATAGAAAAAAATAATACACAAGCAATAAAAAATATGTTATTCACTTTCTTCCTGAAACCCAAGGAGTTTCGGGTACTCCGGAGTCAAAATTCAACTTGCGTGATAAGACGAACAAGTAGTCTGAAAGACGATTAATGTATTTAATCAAATTCCGATCTACGGATATCGTTTCGGCTAACTCGACTACCCGGCGTTCGGCCCGGCGACAAACCGTACGGGCAACATGTGCAAAGCCCGCTGCACGGCAACCTGTTGGCAGGATGAAATAATTTAGCTTGGGCAAATACTCAAACATAGCATCCATTTCTGTTTCAAGTAGCTGGATGTCGGCTTCGGTACACGGAATTTGTTCTTTCAACGAAACCGAGTTGTCGTCCATGGCAAGGTGCGCCCCAATTACAAACAATTTCGACTGTATGTCCGAGAGAATCTCGCGTACATGGCTATCGCCCACTTCCGAAAGAATTAAGCCTACATGGCTGTTTAGCTCGTCGATGGTTCCGTAGCCTTCCAACCGGAGGTCAAACTTTTTTACCCGTGAGCCGCCAATCAAACCGGTAGTCCCGTCGTCACCGGTTTTTGTATAAATCTGTGCTTCTTTTGTCATTCTTATTATCGTTCTGTCTTTTTTGTTCCTGCTTTCGCCGCTCCTAGTAAACCGGATTGGCATTCACTAAATCCGATTCAATCTGGCCATCTTTTAACCGGATAATCCGGTGGGCATGGCGGGCAATATCTTCTTCGTGGGTAACAACAACCAAGGTATTCCCTTGTTTGTGAATATGCGAAAACAGCTCCATAATTTCCTCCGAAGTTTTCGAATCGAGGTTTCCGGTGGGTTCATCGGCCAGCAAAATGGCCGGGTTATTAATCAAGGCACGGGCCACAGCCACGCGTTGCCGCTGCCCTCCCGACAGTTCATTTGGTTTGTGCTCCATCCGATCCTCTAAGCCAACACTTTCCAGCATTTTCGAGGCGCGTTCCTGTCGTTGTTGCTTTTTCACACCGGCATACACCAGCGGCAGCATTACGTTTTCCAACGCCGTATTACGCGGCATTAGGTTGAAAGTCTGGAAAATGAAGCCAATTTCGGCATTCCGGATTTCGGCCAATTCGTCGTCACTCAAGCGGGCAACCTGTTGTCCGTTCAACATGTATTCGCCCGATGTTGGCGTATCCAGACAGCCAATAACGTTCATCATGGTCGATTTTCCCGAACCCGATGCGCCCATAATAGCAACATATTCGCCTTCATGAATGGTTAAACTTACTTCGCGAAGGGCCTGAACCAACACTGTTCCAACCCGATAATTTTTGACAATACTGTTTAGTCGGATAACTTCTTTCATAAACGTCGAGTTTGCATCTTCCGGTTTTCTCCCGTTCTGTTTTTTTTTGATTGGTAAATATAACGAATCAACCTACACTGATACTCTTTGTGGTTTCATAAATTGAAGGTTCGACACCTAAAAAATATCGGTTTCGAGCTAATTCTCGAACATAGCAAAAGCAAAAAGCGCTTAATTTTTATCTTTGCTCCATGCGCGATTTTTTAGATACCGATATTAAGTTTTTGCCCGGAGTTGGCCCTCAGCGTGCCGACTTACTGAAAAAAGAGTTGGGCTTGTCCACTTATCGCGATTTACTTTATTATTTTCCGTACAAATACATCGACCGTACCAAGTTTCATAAAATCCGTGAACTCGATGCCAATCAGGCTTACATCCAGGTAAAAGGTACCCTCGGTAATTTCGAAACTATTGGCGAAGGGCGCAAACAACGCCTGCTCGCAAGCTTTTCCGACGAAACGGGGAGTATCGATCTGATTTGGTTTTCGGGCATCAAATACATTCGCGAAAACCTGAAACCGAGGCAACAATACGTTGTTTTCGGGAAGCCATCGGTTTTCAACGGACGGGTAAACATTATTCACCCCGAAATCGAAAATAGCGACAACCAGCAAGTAAACACGGGTGTATTGCAGGCTTTTTACAACACCAGCGAAACCATGAAAAAGCGTTTCATGAACACCCGCACGCTCAATAAAATTCAATACAACCTGGCAACTGCTATTGAGGGCAAAATATACGAAACTCTTCCACCGTCGGTGCGCGAACCGCTTCGGCTGCTAGGTTTAGCCCAGTCGCTACGCCAGGTTCATTTCCCCGAAAATACGCAACTGCTGCAAAAGGCTTCGTTCCGCCTCAAGTTTGAAGAGCTGTTTTACATTCAGTTAAAAATACTGGGGTTGAAACACAAACGGCAGGAAGTGTTCCGCGGGTTTGTGTTTGAACAGGTTGGCTACAATTTCAATACCTTTTTCCAAAACAACCTGCCCTTCGAACTAACCGGGGCACAAAAAAAAGTAATAAAAGAAATCCGCCGCGATTTGGGCAGCGGTAAACAAATGAACCGGCTTGTACAGGGCGATGTGGGCAGCGGCAAAACACTGGTGGCGCTTATGGTGGCACTCATTGCCTTCGATAACGGTTTTCAGGCCAGCTTAATGGCACCAACCGAAATCCTGGCAAACCAACACTTTAACTCCATTACCCGCCTATTGCATGGCCTGGGGGTCAATGTGAAGCTGCTCACCGGCTCCACCCGGAAAAAGGAACGCGAGGCCATTCATGCCGGTATTGAAAATGGCGAAATTCAGTTACTCATTGGCACACATGCGCTAATTGAGGACACGGTTAATTTTAGCCGGCTTGGGCTGGTTATTATCGACGAGCAGCACCGTTTTGGTGTAGCCCAACGTGCTAAACTATGGAAGAAAAACAGCCAGGTTCCACCGCATATTTTGGTGATGACGGCCACACCCATTCCGCGCACCCTGGCCATGACCCTTTACGGCGACCTTGATATTTCGGTGATTGATGAACTGCCACCGGGGCGCAAACCCATTGAAACAAAACACTTTTACGAAAATCGTCGACTACAGGTGTACGCTTTTATCCGCGACCAAATTAACCGGGGACGGCAGGCATACATTGTTTACCCGCTTATCAGCGAGTCGGAAAAGCTCGATTTAAAAAACCTGGAAGATGGCTACGAGCATTTAAAAGAAGTTTTTCCGCGTTTCA
The DNA here is from genome assembly GCA_047972415.1 of Mangrovibacterium sp. Taxonomy (GTDB): domain Bacteria; phylum Bacteroidota; class Bacteroidia; order Bacteroidales; family Prolixibacteraceae; genus Mangrovibacterium. The sequence continues at coordinate 9,864 of JBKEAN010000262.1, read as the reverse complement.
AACTAAGCATGGTTCACGGAAAAATGAAAGCTGCTGATAAAGACGCGGAGATGCAACTTTTTAAAGAAGGTAAAACCCAGATTATGGTAGCCACAACCGTCATTGAGGTTGGCGTTGATGTTCCCAATGCGTCGATTATGGTGATTGAAAGCAGCGAGCGTTTCGGCTTGTCGCAATTGCACCAGTTACGCGGACGGGTTGGGCGCGGCGCCGAACAATCGTATTGCGTGCTGATGTCATCCTATAAAATAAGCAACGAAAGCCGCAAACGCCTCGAAACGATGGTCCGCACCAACGATGGTTTTGAAATTGCCGAAGTGGACCTGCAACTGCGTGGTCCTGGCGATTTGGAAGGAACCCAGCAAAGCGGCCTCGGACTAAACCTGAATATTGCCAACCTGGGAAAAGACGGCGAAATACTTCGCATTGCCCGTGATACCGCTTCGGATATACTGGATGCCGATCCACACCTTCAAAGCGCCGAGAACCAACTTCTTGCCTACCATCTGGAACGAATGAAAGGTACCGAATTCGACTGGAGCGTCATTAGCTGATGTTGACATTTATCCGGAAATTTTGTTTTCAGCTTAAACTAACTATTTTTACTGCGCAATCGATTGTATTTGATTCGAAAATGAACAATGATTTTTGTCAGATACACTTGAAACCACCTTTAACAATGCTAGTTACAATCCAAAGAAAAACCTGCTTATTTAAAAAGAATATAAATAGGGGCAGATGTTTTAAAAATGGCCGGGCAATCACTGCAAGTTGTTCATTTCGGTATAGTTTTGCAGCTGAAAAAGCTTTTGGGGGAACTAACTTTTGACGATGGCAGGAGAAATTACACACAAAGGAATTATTAGAAAGCTTTCGGGGGACAAGATAGTTGTTAGTATTATTAACGAGTCGGCCTGTGCTTCGTGCCACGCGCAAGGTGCCTGCACCGCTTCGGATATGAAAGACAAGGAAGTTGAGATTACCCGCTTCGGGGGCGATTATAAAGTAGGACAAGCTGTAACCATTGTCGGTAAAACGTCGCAAGGTTTTAAAGCGCTTTTTCTGGGCTACCTGCTGCCTTTCTTTTTGATCCTTTCAACCTTAATTATTTCCAGTTCACTTCAGGTTTCCGAAACCAAAGGAGGATTGCTGTCGCTGGCCATCCTGGTTCCCTATTATGGAATATTATATGCATTGCGAAATAGAATAAAGAAATCATTCGAGTTCGAAATCAAGCCTTTACAATAACCATAGAACGATGAACATGACTATTGTTTATACGATTGTAAGTTTGAGCGCGATAGGCACACTTTCAGCAGTGATTTTGTACTTCGTGGCCCAAAAATTTAAAGTATATGAAGATCCAAGGATCGACGATGTGGAAAAAACGCTGCCTGGTGCCAATTGCGGCGGTTGTGGCTTTGCCGGCTGCCGTGCTTTTGCCGAAGCCTGCGTAAAAGCCGACGAGCTAAGCGGTTTGTTCTGCCCGGTGGGTGGAAACGAGTGCATGACCAACGTAGCCAGCACCCTGGGGCTCGAAGCCGTTGTACAAGCGCCCAAAGTGGCCGTTGTACGTTGCAACGGGACCTGCGAATTCCGGCCTAAAACCAACCACTTCGACGGCGCTGTTTCCTGTGCAGTTGCTGCATCGCTGTACGCGGGCGAAACGGGCTGCCAGTACGGGTGTTTAGGCTGTGGCGACTGCGTAGTTGCTTGCGACTTCGATGCCATTCACATGAACCCCGAAACCGGCCTCCCCGAAGTTATTGACGACAAGTGCGTGGCCTGCGGCGCTTGCGTAAGGGCATGTCCGAAAACACTAATCGAATTGCGCAAGAAAGGCCCGAAAGACCGTAAAATATACGTGTCGTGCCGCAACGAGGACAAAGGCGGAGTGGCTAAAAAAGCCTGCTCGGTTGCGTGTATCGGTTGTAGCAAATGTTTCAAAGTTTGCGCCTACGATGCCATTACAATGGGCAATAACCTGGCGTTTATTGATGCCGACAAGTGTAAACTTTGCCGCAAATGCGTTACCGAATGCCCGACCAACGCCATTATCGAAGTCAACTTCCCGCCACGTAAACTCAAGGAAGACATGCCAGCCAAACCCGCCGACAAACCGGCTCCGGCGGCCCCTGTAACCGAACAAATAACCGAAACTAACGAAACTAAATAGTCGACCAATCATGTTAAAGACATTCAAACTTGGTGGGGTCCATCCGGCAGAGAATAAATTCTCGGCCGACAAAGCCATCGAAGCACTGGCTTTGCCAACAAACGTATTTATACCCGTTGCCCAGCACATTGGAGCACCGGCGCAAGCACTGGTCAAAAAAGGCGACCAGGTAAAAGTAGGACAGCTTATTGCCAAAGCAGGTGGCTTTGTTTCGGCCAACATTCACTCCTCGGTATCGGGTACGGTAACCAAAGTCGATTTGGCTACCGACGCCTCGGGCTACCCCAAAACCGGTATTTTTATCCAGGTTGAAGGCGACGAATGGGACGAGGGCATTATTCACAATGAACAGCTGATTGAAAAATTTGATGGCACCAACCCAAAAGCCATCATCGACAAAATAAATGCTGCCGGCATTGTTGGTTTGGGCGGAGCAACCTTCCCTACCCACGTTAAGCTGATGCCACCCCCCGGAATGAAAGCCGAAATGCTCATTATTAACGGGGTGGAGTGCGAACCTTACCTGACGGCCGACCACCGCCTGATGCTCGAAAAAGGAAACGAAATCCTGGTTGGCATCCGCCTGTTGATGTGCGCTTTAGGAGTAAGCAAAGCCTATATTGGGATTGAAAACAATAAGAAAGATGCCATTAAACACCTGAAGCAGCTTGCCGCTTCCGATACCGGCATCCAAGTAGTTCCGCTAAAGGTAAAATACCCGCAGGGAGGCGAAAAACAATTGATAAAAGCCGTTACCGGGCGCGAAGTCCCCTCGGGGGCGTTGCCAATTGCCGTTGGCGCGGTTGTTAGCAACGTGGGAACAGCTTTTGCCGTGTACGAAGCCGTTCAGAAAAACAAGCCACTTGTTGAGCGCGTTGTAACCGTAACCGGTAAATCGGTGAAAAAACCTTCGAACTTTATGGTACGGGTTGGTACAGCCGCCTCGGAACTGGTTGAAGCGGCAGGCGGCCTTCCCGACGACACCGGAAAAATAATCAGCGGTGGCCCCATGATGGGAAAAGCCGTAACATCGCTCGATATACCGGTAACCAAAGGCACTTCGGGAATCCTGATTATCCCCGGCAAGGAAGCAAAACGCGGCAACTCGAAAAACTGCATCCGCTGCGGGCGCTGTATTACCGTTTGCCCCATGGGTTTGGAGCCTTACCTGCTGATGACCTTAGCCGAAAAGCAACTGTGGGACAAAGCCGAACAAGGTGCCATTATGGACTGCATCGAGTGTGGTTCGTGCGCCTTTACCTGCCCTGCCGACCGCCCACTGCTCGACTACATTCGCCTTGGAAAAGGTAAAGTGGGGCAACTAATCCGCAGCCGGAAGAAATAAACCAACCAGTCAAAAAGAAATCAACGAATCAATCATAAAAAATGAGTAAACTGCTTACCATATCCCCTTCACCGCACGTTCACACAAACGAGTCGGTGAATAAAATCATGTACCGGGTCATTCTGGCCTTGGTGCCTGCCCTGGTTTGGTCGGTATTCATGTTTGGCGTGGATGCTGTTCGCGTCACCCTGCTGGCGGTTGCCGCTTGCGTGGGTTTCGAATACCTGATCCAACGTTTTTTGATGAAGGAACAACCAACGGTTACCGACGGATCGGCTGCCCTCACCGGAATTTTACTGGCCTTTAACGTACCGGCATCGCTCCCCTGTTGGATTATTATTGTGGGTGCCCTGGTGGCTGTTGGGGTGGGAAAACTATCGTTTGGAGGCCTAGGCAACAACCCCTTTAACCCGGCACTCGTTGGACGTGTATTCCTCTTAATTTCGTTTCCGGTGCAAATGACAAGCTGGCCCGTGGGGCTCCACGCGCAGGTTGATGCACTTACCACCGCTACCCCGCTGGCCATTTTAAAAGAAGGCGTAAAAAGTGGCCAACCGGTGGCCGAAATGATGAGCAAACTGCCAACAAGCCTCGATCTGCTTTACGGGAACGTAGCCGGCTCGATGGGCGAAATATCGGCAGCCCTGTTGCTGCTCGGCTTTGCTTACATGTTGTGGAAAAAAGTGATTACCTGGCATATCCCCGTTTTTGTATTAGGTACCATCTTTGCTTTTCAGGGAATCCTTCATGTAGCAAACCCCGATCGGTTTATCGAACCGGTATTCCACCTGCTCACGGGCGGTGCTATGCTGGGCGCCATTTTTATGGCTACCGATATGGTTACTTCGCCTATGACTTACAAAGGGCAGCTCGTTTTCGGTATTGGTATCGGGGTAATTACGGTGCTTATCCGCAATTTTGGCGCCTATCCCGAAGGCATTTCCTTTGCGATACTGATTATGAACGGTTTTACACCGCTGATTAATGCCTACGTGAAACCTAAACGTTTTGGAGGGAAAAACTAATGGCTACAATTAAATCAAGTTTCCTGAATATGGTGATGACCTTGTTTTTGGTCACCTTTATCTCGGCTGCTATCCTCGGTTTTGTGCAAAGCATGACCAAAGATGCCATTGATGCCGCCAAAGAAAAAGCGCAGAACGAAGCCATTAAAGCCATTCTGCCTCCATTTGCCGAGCTTGGGGCGGCTTACAAAGTTGCCCCTGCCGGAAGTACCGACAGTTTGGAGATGTACCCGGCTTACGATGCCTCAAAGGCACTGGTTGGCGTTGCGGTAAAAACCTATACCAAAAACGGCTTCAGCGGCTTAATCGATCTAATGGTTGGTTTTAAGCCCGATGGCGAAATTGCCGGCTTCCAGGTGTTGGAACACAAAGAAACACCGGGATTGGGCTCTAAAATGCAAGCCTGGTTTAGCAACCTCGCAAAACCAGGGCAAAATATTATTGGCAAAAACCCCGCAACAACCGATATGCACGTAAGCAAAGACGGTGGAGGGGTTGACGCCATTACCGCTTCAACCATTACATCGCGGGCATTTCTGGAAGCGGTTAGCCGCGCCTACGATACCTACAAAGCAAGCATGGCAACAACCGGCGCCCCGGCAACTGAGCCTGGTGCCGAAGCAAACGCAACAACCGGAACAACAACAGAACAAGGAGGTGTGCAATGAACCAATGGAACAATTTCACAAAAGGGTTTTTAAAAGAAAACCCAACGTTTGTGCTGCTATTAGGCATGTGCCCTACCCTTGGGGTAACCTCGTCGGCCATAAACGGGTTGGGAATGGGGCTGGCAACCACCTTTGTGTTGCTGATGGCCAACATAGTGGTGTCGATGGTTAAAAACATCATCCCCGACAAGGTGCGTATCCCCGCCTTCATCGTCATTATTGCCGCGTTTGTAACCGTTGTCGAGCTGCTGATGCAAGCTTACCTGCCTGCCTTGTTTGCGAGCCTGGGCATTTTCATTCCGCTTATTGTGGTAAACTGTATTGTACTGGGACGTGCCGAAGCGTTTGCTTCGAAAAACGGCGTACTGTCGTCGGCCATTGACGGGCTAAGCATGGGGCTGGGCTTTTCGATGGCCCTGACCATCCTGGGCACCATCCGCGAATTTTTGGGAAGCGGCATGATGTTCGGGCTGAAAATTTACCCCGAGGATTACGGTATGCTCATTTTTGTGCTGGCGCCAGGGGCCTTTATTGTACTGGGCTACCTTATTGCCCTCATTAACAAACTCAGAAAAGTGTAAGGATTATGGAATACATTATCATTATCATATCAGCCGTGTTTGTACACAACATTGTACTCACACAATTCCTGGGTATTTGCCCCTTCCTGGGGGTTTCCAAACGTATCGAAACAGCCTTGGGCATGGCCGGTGCCGTTACCTTTGTGCTGGTACTGGCAACCATAGTCACTTACCTTATCCAGAAGAATATACTGGATGCCTTCGACATTGGTTACCTGCAAACCATTTCGTTTATTTTGGTTATTGCCGCGCTGGTACAGTTGGTCGAGATTATATTGAAGAAGGTAAGCCCCTCGTTGTACCAGGCGCTGGGTGTGTTTCTTCCGCTTATTACCACCAACTGTGCTATTCTGGGGGTAGCCATTTTAACCATTCAAAAAGACTATAACTTGCTCGAAGGGGTAACCTTTGCCGCATCGCACGCCATTGGTTTTGGCCTGGCCCTGGTGTTGTTTGCCGGCATCCGCGAGCAGCTCGACCTGATAAACATTCCGAAAGGCGTAAAAGGAACACCCATTGCCCTAATCGTGGCCGGTATTCTGGCTATGGCCTTTATGGGCTTTAGCGGATTGGTTTAGCTTGAAGTAAAAAACACCTTGCCCAACATAAAAAAAGGCATAGAATAGAGCGACCACAAATTTCACAACTGATACAAACCAGAAGAACCTTCGTTTTTGTATCAGTTGTGAAATTTGTGGTCGCTAGTATATTTAGCCCTTTTTACGTTTTCGGCACCACGGTTTTTTTTTGCGTGTAAGCCTGGTTATTTGGGGAGTTCGGGTTCAACAAACCGTATCTGCTTTTCAAAGCGGTCAACCTTTACCTGCCCTTTGTTTATTTCGCTTTCCAGTTTCATCAACTTATCGTTACTGCTCGACAGGCGTTTGTTGGCTTTTTCGGTTTTCTTCAATGTTTTGGCCGATTTGCTTGCTTCTTCGGCGCTGGTTACCGCGTTGGCCGAGTCGTAGGTTGAAGCCGCCTGGCTCGAACGGTAGTTATAACTGTCGGCTTCAATTTTCAAGTCGGCATTACGTGCTTTTTCTTCTTCCAGCTCAATTTTCAGCTTTACCAGTTGCGTGTTTAGTTTCAACGCTTGCTCTTTTGCTCTTAAATCGTGCAGTTTATCAAGCTCCTGCGCGTAGCCCCCGCTTACAAACGCGGTGCAGGCAATCAATACTGTGCTAACTAATGTTCTTCTCATAATTATCGTTTTTTAATTCCGTACCGTTCCTCTAAAGCACAAGCAAATTAAACCGAAAAGAAGACAAGCGCTCCTTTAACACAGGTTTATTGAATATACATTTTCTGAACAGCCCGGACACTTGCGTTGTTGCCCCCAAACCGGCCCGTTTGCCTTTAGGTTGAAGCGCCCGAAACGGCCAATGCCAACGCGGGGGCTTAGTTCCGGTACAAGTCGGGGCCTACCGAAATTTCCAGAACAAATACACCATTCTTGTCGTAATACAAATAATCCAAGGTTATATTGTTGTCACGTAAAATTTTTACATCAGGGTTATTTTTGACGTTCTCGATAATACTCGGACGAAGGTATTTATTAACGGTATCTAAATTCACTTCCGATTTATCCAAATCGAACAGGGAGAAATAGTAAGTGAGATTGGCTTTCCCGATTGACGAAGCGCTATCTAACTGTGTATATTCGTCAACAGCCATTGGTACGTTTTTATTAACTTCCAAGACAACTTTTTTCAGTTCCTTTTCCATGTCTTTTTTAAAAAACAGCTGTTGAACCCCGTACGAAGTCAACACAAAAACAACTGCCCCTGCTACTCGCCCTGTTAGTTGTGCTTTGGTTATTTTTTCTTTTGCCATTGGTATGCGGTTTACTGTTTGGGTTGAAACGTGGTTTTATCGGGTAAAAACACGTGGCTTTTGCGGCTAAAAATGGCTTCTTTTTCAGCCTTTAAGTTAGTTTTTTTTAGCCGTAACCGGTCATTTCCCCTATAAAAAACGTATTGCCAACGCGTTTGCAAAACAGAAGGTGCTGCCCCGGCATTTCCGGGCTGTTTTCGGCCTAAATTACCGTGCGGGCGTTAAGCCGGGCGAGCAATTATACATTTAGATTTGCCCCACCGAAAGCCGGGCGAGCAATTATACGTTTAGATTTGCCCCACCGAAAGCCGGGCGAGCAATTATACATTTAGATTTGCTCCACCGAAAGCCGGGCGAGCAATTCTACGTTTAGATTTGCTCCACCGAAGGCCGGGCGAGCAATTCTACGTTTAGAATTGCCCCACCGAAAGCCGGGCGAGCAATTATACGTTTAGATTTGTCCCACCGAAAGCCGGGCGAGCAATTCTACATTTAGATTTGCTCCACCGAAAGCCGGGCGAGCAATTATACGTTTAGATTTGCTCCACCGAAGGCCGGGCAGCCAATTCTACGTTTAGAATGGCCGCCATGAGTAGCCGTACTGGTTTAAAACAGGCACAATTAAGCACAAATGCAGAGCTAAGCCAATAATATGTTACAAAACATAAAACTTTTTCAGTGCTGGTATCGTATCATCGATTGTAAGTTCCAACGAAAAAACTGGCAGTAACAACCCGAAATATAAGCATGGACTAAAACAAGCGTTTCAGAAAAAACAACGACCATGAAACTACGAAACCTATCGGCAAACAGTAAAAACTCGGAAGTAAATGCCGTAACCGGGCGCATTAGCGACAACTACCACCAAACCCTGGCGGGCGAAGCCATACTGAGCCCAGTAATAGCCGAAATTGACACGAAAAACTCGGAACTAACCATTGCCGTGAAGCGGATGAAAGCCGAATCGGATTTGGAAGAAAAAGACGAAATCCGCGACACGGCACACCATGCCCTTTACCACTTTGTGTACGGGCTAAGCTTTAGCAAAAACGTTCCGGTGAAAAACAGCGCTTCCAAACTGTTTGTAGTACTGGAACATTACGGCCTTAGCATTATTGAAGAAAACTACGACACGGAAACCTCGGAGCTGGATTCGCTGCTGATTGACTTGGCTGCGCCAAACCTGAAGTCGGCCATTGCAGCACTGGATACCTGCGACGAACTGATTGCCGACCTTCAACTAGCCCAGGACGATTTTAAAACCTCGCGGCTCAGTTTCCAGAAAGAACAAGCCGGCCAAAAGCAAAAAAGCAATGCCACCGTGTTGAAACGCGAAGTGCTGGCGCTAGTTAACAGCAAACTACTGCGGGTATTAAACGGGCTACTGATAAGTAACCCCGCTGTTTACACCGATTTTGGCGCTACCGTTGCCAAAATTATCAATACCAATAACGAAACCATAAAACAACGCAAAAACGACAAGGCCGGCGATACCGGCGACGAATAATGGCCGTGCCCGCCGGCCTGGTGTTGACGCGGGCGACTATCTTCATCACTTTTTTTAAATGGGCAAATGGCGGCAGCCATTAAAAACGAAAGGCACCCATAAAGGGTGCCTTTCAATGTCTATTGCATAAGGCCGCGAGCGCGGCTTATTGTTTGGATTTGTTGATGAATTCCTGCACCACGTTCGACATGTCGAACGATTTGCCGCCTTGTACGGGCGGGCACTCGGCCAGGGTTTTCAAGTGCGCGTTCATCAGCTCGCCCATGGGTTGAAGCAACCAGGAGACCTTCTGCATCAGGTGGCCTTCAGAGTCCTTGTTGTCGTAACTCTCGAAAGGGTCCATGCGGATGTTGAATACCAGCGGAACGGTGAGCGGGATAACGTTGGCGTAATAATCTTCTTTGGTTGAGAAGTGGAATTTCCAGGGGCCCATGCGGATCGCAGTTAACTTCGACTCGTAATAGTAAAAGATGGAGCTACGTGCCGATTGCTCGGCCTTTCCTTCCCAGTACGGCAGGTTGTTCAACCCGTCGATGTACTGTTTTTTTTCTTTCATCACTTTATCAGCTACATTATCTACACCGGCAGCTGCTGCCAGCGAAGTAAACATATCCATGTGGCCCTGGATACCGTTCATCCGTTGTCCGGCTTTAATGTGCCCCGGCCAGCGCAACATCGATACAACGTAAGCATTCGCTAAACCCCGTATATTTTTCCTGCCAATGAGTT
>JBKEAN010000261.1:0-5889 GCA_047972415.1 Mangrovibacterium sp. | reverse complement strand
TAAAATCGGCGTTTTTGGCCAATATGAGCCACGAAATCCTTACCCCGTTAAACGCAATTATCGGATTCACCAACTTATTGTTGAAAAACGAGGGACTGGCCGAAGACCAAAAAAAGGAGTTCTCATCAATTATTAACAACAGCTCCGAAGACCTGCTTCAAATCATCAACGATATTCTTGATATTTCGAAAATTGAGACTGGCCAACTCCACATGTTTCCAACCGAATTCAGTGTACACAAAGTTGTTCAGGAGCTTTATTCCATCGCTTGTCGCCAACAGGAAAAAATGGAAAAAACAGTCATCAACATTCAGTACCAACTTTCCCCAAACGACTATTTTTTACTGACCGACAAAGCTCGTTTTATGCAAGTTTTCAATAACTTAATAAACAACGCCATCAAATTTACCAACGAGGGGAACGTTAAATTTGGCATTTCAGACGTCAGCCCGGGGCAAATCCGTTTTTTTGTTTCCGACACCGGAATTGGTATTGGCCAGCCGCTTCAGGAGCGCATTTTCGACCGCTTCCGGCAAGTCGACGATTCGCTTTCGCGCAGTCACGGGGGAACCGGTTTAGGGCTATCTATTTCAAAAAAACTGGTTGAGCAAATGGGTGGCGAAATCAGTCTCGAATCGGCTCCAGGTAAGGGAACAACATTCTGGTTTACCATTCCGCTGGCGAACATGGCCGAGCCCGAAAATACCGAGGTATAATACCGAAGCGGAACCGAAAATACGCTCAAAAAAAACAAACACAAAGCCTTAACAGGCAAATACACTGCATCCTCTGTCCCCAATGGTTAAGAAATGTTTGTAAAAAAACGGGGAATTTTGAATTCGGGTTTAGGATAAACTACTATTTTGCAGCCGAAAGAGAAAATTATTTGCCTTGCGGTAAAACAGTTCTTCGTGAACATAACCGCCAAGACATGACAGAATACATCCCATTATGAACCAATATAGCGGTTTACACCGGACGATCATTCAATCGTCCAACGATTCTTTTGTGGAGATCGACAGGGAAGGAATGATTTGCTGCGCCAATGAGGTATTTTGTGCCCTGAGCGGCTATTCCAAATCGGAACTTGCAGCCTTGCGTTTCTTTGATTTGGAATGTTCCGGAAGCGACATGCCCGGGGGCAAATTGCTCCTGCAAGCAAAACAGCTGGGCAACCTGAGTTTACGCACCACCTTTCGCAAAAAAAACGGCAGACTGTTTCAGGTTGAAGTCCATTTGAACTATCTGTCCGGGCAAAGCGATTTGTTTGTTGCTGTGCTTCGGCAAATCGGCGAAACAAATCCAAACGGTCTAAATCCAGATAATTGTGCCAATACCGCCATCCACAAATCAAACCCATTCCAAATCATTGAACAACATCAACTATGCGAACTGGCTAACAAAACAAGTTTGCACCTACTCGATTTTTCGAAAAACCAACCAATTGAAAAAATTTTACAGGAATACCTTCGTCAAATAGAGAACCTCACTGACAGCCAATTGAGCTATTGGTGCCGGTACCAGCAAAGCAACCAACAAGTTTCCACCTGTAACTGGTCGGCAAAGGCAAAAAACTCGATTAATCAGCATCAGCTAGACGAAAAGAAGTTAATAGCAAGCTGCTTTCCCGATGTGGTTCAATGTTTTGAGAGACGCCATGCTAGTATTTCGAATAAGGACAACAGGGCAACAGCACCAAACGGACAGCCCGAAAACTTCAGCCACATGGTTGTACCAATTATGGTTGACCAGCAGGTTAATACCTTGGTTGGGTTGATTAAAACCAATGGGGAATTTCATCCGGGCGATCTGGAAATAGTACAGTTTATTACCAAGTTGACCCACGAGGTTATTAGCCGGAAACAGAGCGAAGAAAAAGCCATTAAGCTCGAAACCGCCACCGACAACTCGCAGGTATCAATCATTGTCACCAATACTGCCGGGCTGATTGAATATGCCAATCCCTATTTTTCGGAGCTAACCGGGTACCAACAAGCCGAGTACATCGGCAAAAACCCCAAAATACTGCAAACAGGCCATCATCCTAGAACTCATTACCAACAACTTTGGGAAACCATTTTGGACGGTAACACCTGGGAGGGCGAATTTTACAACCGAAAAAAAGACGGAACTCACTATTGGGAAAAAGCCAGCATTTCGCCGATTAAAAACGAGCAGGGAGAGATTGTGAACTTTGTAGCGGTGAAGGCCGATATTACCGAAACCAAAACAATGACCCAAGCCCTGATAAAAGCCAAAGAAGAAGCAGAGGAAAGCCGTCGCTGGTTCGAAGCAATTTTTTACACCAGCCCGGTTCCTTTTTCCATCACCAAACTCACAGGTGAATATGTTGATGTGAACGACCAGTTTCTCTCTGTTTCGGGCTACGCGAAAGACGAGCTGATTGGTAGAAAAGCTATGGACATTGGCTTTTGGGTAAATCCGGAAGACCGAAAGAACTTTATCCAAACCTTGATCGACAACGGACAAATTGACCACTTTGAATCTAACTTCAGGATGAAAAACAACGACATCCGTTACATGGCAATCTCCGGAAAACTATTGCAAATAGGAAAGGAGCCACTCGTTTTATTGGCATCGAAAGATATTACCCTACAAAAAGAAACCGAGGCAGCGCTTATTGAAACCAAAGAAAAAGCGGAAGAAAGCGACCGGCTAAAAACAACTTTTCTGCAAAACATCAGCCACGAAATCCGAACCCCGATGAATGCCATTGTCGGATTTTCGGAGCTGCTAGGCACTGTTACCAACAAACCCGAAACCATGCAGCAGTACATTCGCATCATCAACCAGCGGTGTGAAGATCTGCTTGTAATTATTGACAGCATCATGGATATTTCGCGCATCGAATGCGGCGAACTCCCCATTTACCCCGAACGTTTCAATTTGAAAATGCTTTATGACGAACTTCTGGAGCTAACGGTTGAAAAACAACGCCATTTAAACCGTCTTCACATTTCAGCCAAAGTTTCGGTACCTATTGCCAACCATTTCATTACGACGGACAAGCGTAAATTGAAGCAGATTTTCATTAACCTCATAAGCAACGCACTGAAATACACAAATAAAGGAAGCGTAACATTTGGCCATCGGTTCGACAGCACTGGCCAGGTACAGTTTTTTGTTGCCGATACCGGAATCGGGATTCACCAGTCAGATTTCGACAAACTATTCATTCGATTTAAGCAGCTGAACCAAAGCACAAGCGAACATTTGGGTGGAAACGGGCTGGGATTAGCCATTTCAAAAGGACTTGCAAATGCTTTAGGCGGTCATATTGGGGTTCAGTCCGAAATCGGGATCGGAACAACTTTCTTTTTCAATGTAAAAGATACAACAGCAAATGAAACGGATAATCGTCCGGTTGCACTTTGATGGTATAAGCGTAATCCGGCAATGAGAGCGTACTCGTTTTCCGGAGCAAAAACAAACAGAAAATACCGACTATATTTTTGAATATCAGCATTTCTGTAAAAAATTGCAATTGCACTGGATTCCGGTAAAATGCGATATTCAATGTACAACTATTCAATCCCCATCAATAATTATTTCCGTTACGAAGCCTCTACATCAAACGAGATAGCCACATTCGGGTAATCGCTGGCCAGAAACTCGGGGATATAGTTTGTAATAAACTGAAGTTCCCGGCTAAATGCCTCCCTTGGTTTCTCACGAAACTTGCTGATATTAAATACAAAATGAAATTTCAACCCCTTGTGCTTTTGTGCATTGCTGGCCGAGTCCAGAATCAACCGCTGAATATCGTACAACAAACGCCCCTCGTCCCAATGCCCAACCAGGAATACAATTTTCCGGACACCTTCTTCGTCCGCTTCGCTTTCCAGGGCGTTCACCGAACTTTCTTCAATTTTCGGAACAGCAAACGGTAAAAAAATATTGGGCTCCAGGTTACTGAATTGCAGGATCCCGATTTTACTCAAATTGGTTTTATCAATTGGTTGATAATACACCATCCCTTTCTCCAGGCCAACATAATAAGCTTTATACAGCCAATAAGTCAGCGCCCGGTCGCGTACCTGCATTGTTGCTAAGTCGGTCATTACCAACGCTGAAGCTTCCGGGTATTTTTCCAGTGCCGATTCAATAAATTCGTTGGTAAAACTGGTCATTTCCAACTCCACAAAAGGTTTTTCGTTGGTAAACAGGAACAAACTGTTGCAGTGCCAGCGAACCGAAGGTTCTTTTTGAAGCTGAAGCCGGTTAACATGGCGAATTAGCTGTTTTAGCGAATAGGCAGACTGAAGGTATTGCATGGGAATTGGGGTTTTGAACTAAATTATCCAAAATTGAATTTACCCGGCTCAAAAAAGAACAAACAGTGTAAAATGAAAAGGCGTTTTTAACGTTGTATTAATCAGAACTGAAAATTGAGCTGAAAATGCGAGACGATAGTTTAACAGGGCTCCCGATTTACCGCAAGGGAGAAGAAATTTACGAATTGGTGTCGGTGATTGTCGACCTTATTCTGGAAAATAAAGAAGAACTCCAGCAAGTTAAAGCCGAAATTTTAACCGATTCGATGCTACTCCTGGTAAAAGTAGCAGGCGCTGAAGCAGCAGAACTCTACGACATTAAAATGGAATCGGCAACCATTATCCGCAAAGCCGCCCATAACCTGATGATTAAATACCATACACTGGAGATGTTTGGTTTTGAAGAAGTAGAATACTACCAAATGGTTCGCGACCTGATTGAAGAATACCGGTTACTATTTATCGACTGAGTAGCTGGTTTCGACCAAAACAACTATGTTATCGATCGCTGGGGATTATTCAACCCGCCAGGCATCAGCCCTTTCGACCATGATCCGGATGACAACATCCCCTTCAACCCCGACGATTTCAACTTTGACGATTAAAAAAGCCCTCCGGTTTCCCGAAGGGCTTGCATTATCGGCTGGTTTATTCGTGCCAGTTTAATTCGAGAATGCCCACCGGCTGTGGCGGCAAAGCAACCGTTGTTTCGGCTTGCCCCTGCTCCACCCGTTGGTAATACAATTGTAATTTATTCTGAAGTCGAAGCAATTCCGTGTCGTACGATGGCTCCCACCGATCAACCGGATACGGGCTGATAACCTTCGAAGTCCAGTTCAGTTGCTCCGTTAATGACGAGGTAGCCAAAACAATATGATTTCCCTGCTCCTCATCGCGGTAAATCAGCGACAAACGTTGTTGTTTGTCTTCTTTCTGGAGCACCAGTTGCGGACGGCTAATAGGGATGCTGCGCGAACCAACACCACCCAAATCAAAATCGAGAGTGCGATTGGTGGCGGTGCTATTTTTCCAGCTACCATTTTGCCTGTAAATTAGGTGAAACTGGGTACAGCTGTCACCCGTGTCTTTGTAATAGGTCGCAATAAAGGGGTTTCCCTCCTCATCGGCAGTCATCGAGGTTTGGTTTATCAGGTTACTCCCCTGCGGAATAACTTTCACCACTTCGGCTGTCGACGCGTTAATGGGCAAATTGCAAGGCTCTCCGGTCGATTTCACCCAGGTTTTTCCGCCGTCCTTCGAGCAGGCATAACACATATCGTGGTTCGAACGTACATCAGGCGACTCGCGCCAAACCCACGAAACGTGAATGGTGCCCCTCCCATCAACAAACAATTGCCAGTAGGCGTTTCGTTGGCCTTCGCCGTCAATCAGGTTTGTTTGCAACCGCAACCATTTTTTCTGTGCTAACTCGTAACGGTTCAGCACCAGGTTGCCGTTTCCGGATCCGCCGTCGCGATAGGCAAACAGCACCCCCCCATCGGCCATCCGGTAAAACTCGGGGTATGAAACCACGTTTTCGTGTTCGCCAATCATGGGTTCCATATCGCCCAATTCCAAGCCTTCGGGTTTCAGG
>JBKEAN010000260.1:0-3421 GCA_047972415.1 Mangrovibacterium sp. | reverse complement strand
TCAGAATATTTTAAGACTTGTTGAAAACCAACAAAGGGGGTTATTAGAAAAGGGTATATGGAATTATTCTGAGCTTAATATCTTTCGTTTCCAAATTCCAAAAAACCTACTACAAACTTAATCAATGAACGCCGAATTATCACAATTAATCGCCAGAAAGTTTTAAAAATAAACTGAATTAAATTAATAACTTTCAATCCTCAACCAAATAAAGGTAGTCGTAGTGGACAATTGGCTGCCTGTACCTGGTAGCAAGTTCGGTTTGGGCTTTTTCGGAGCCAAATTGCGCCTTGCCCCACCCGACTGCTTTTCCCTGTTCGTTTACAATTTTTACAATCTCGCCTTTCTCAAAACTGCCTTTTACCTGCAACACGCCAATTAACAGCAGGCTGGTTGCCTGTGCCGAAAGCAGGGCATCGCAAGCTCCCTGGTTGATGACTAGTTCGCCTTTTGCAAAACTTTCGGAATAAGCAATCCACTTTTTTACATTGGACGACTTCCGCTCGCCGGGACGGAACACCGTGTGTTTTACTTGTCCATCCGCACGGACGATATTCAGTAAAACATTATCTTTCAAGCCAGAAGCGATATGCACTTCGATTCCCTCTTTGGCCACTTTACGGGCAATGGAGCTTTTAGTCAACATGCCACCGCGGCCAAATCCTGATTTTTGCGCTGACACGTTTTTCATCCAGTCTTTTTCATTGGTGCCAATCTGCTCAATAATGGCCGATGTCGGCAACGAAGGGTCGCCGTCGTAAATTCCATCAATATTACTGAGGATGATAAGTGCCTCGGAGTTTTGCATGCTGGCAATCAGTCCCGACAGTTCATCATTATCGGTAAACATGAGCTCGGACACCGAAATGGTATCGTTTTCGTTCACCACCGGCACAACCCGATTGTCGAGCAGGGTAGTGAAACAGTTTTTCATGTTCAGGTAATGGTCTCGATCGGCAAAATTGTCTTTGGTCGTGAGTACCTGGGCGCAAACAATTCCATGCTCGCGAAAAAAGTCGGCATAGCGGTTTATTAACTTTACCTGCCCCACTGCCGAGTACAACTGGCGCGACGAAACCGGATCGAGCTTCTTTTGCAATTTCAACTCGCTACGTCCGGCAGCTACTGCTCCAGAGGATACCAGAATCACTTCCACCCCCTTTTTGTGAAGCTGCGCAATCTGCTCGACCAGATGGGCAATACGGGCAACATTCAATGTCCCGTCAGACTTGGTCAGCACGTTGCTGCCTACTTTGACGGTAATTTTTTTATAACGAAAGCTCATAGTTATTACTTGGCTTGTCCGATTTTATTAAACGAAGCAATTAAACCCTGAATAACCGACGAGCTGAACCCTTTGTGTTCCATCTCGTTGATACCAGTAATGGTAATTCCGCGCGGCGTGGTCACTTTATCAATTTCGCGCTCGGGGTGGTTCCCGGTATCCATAATCAACTGTACCGCACCTTTTACCGTTTGGGCTGTGATAAACTGGGCCATTTCGGCGTTGAACCCCATTTCGACTCCACCCTGCATGGCAGCGCGTACGTAACGCAACGCATAGGCGGTTCCACAGGAGGCCAGCACGGTTGCCGCAGCCATCAGTTCCTCGGGAATAATCGCCGTTTGCCCCAATTGATCGAACAGTTCTTTTACCGGGTCAAGCGAATCTTTCGAATTAGCATTTCCGGCAATGCAAGTCATCGATTCCTGAATGGATATGGCAGTATTTGGCATCACCCGGAATATTTTTTTATCGTCGCCCAGCCATACAGCCAACTGTTTCAAATCTACACCGGCTACAATCGATGCCATAATCTTGTCGGCAGTCAACACCTCTTTCAAGTTGGCAATCACACCTTCGATATGATAGGGTTTTACTGCAAAAATAACCAGTTCACCCGCTTTTACAGCTTCGGCATTATCTTGTGTTGCATTGAATCCTTTTTGTTTCAACGCCTCAACGGTTGTTTCGCGCGGATCGGAAATAGAAATGGCAGATGCCGGTAAGTAGCCCGATTTCAAAATCCCGTTCGCGATAGCACCGCCCATGTTTCCTGCGCCAACAATGGCAATTTTTCCGACTTTCATATTTTCGTATTTTGTTATCCCGATTTTTTACCGACTTCTCTTGGAAGTCACGAATGTAAATTTATGACTTTTGTCAGGATTTAAATGCAGTCGACACTAATTTCAATCAGGCTTCAGCATAAATTTCAAGTACCACTTTTTCAAACTTCCGAATAAAGTCGTTGGCCTGTTCCATGCTCAGCGCCAGCGGCGGCAACAATCGGATAATATTGGTTCCCGAAACGCCTGTAAATACCTTTTCATCTTCGAGCAATTTTTTACGGATTGGCTGAATAGGCTCCGAAAACTCCAGTCCAATCATCAGGCCTTGTCCGCGCACCTCCTTTATTTGCTTGAACTTCGACAGCTCATCCATCAGGTACTGACCAACTTTGGCAGCATTTTCAACCAATTTCTCCTGCTCCATAATTTCGAGCACGCCAATACCGGCAGCACATGCCAGGTAGTTACCTCCGAATGTTGTTCCCAACATACCGTACCACGGTTTCAGTTCGGGTTGAATCAGGATTCCGCCAATCGGGAACCCGTTGCCCATTCCTTTGGCCATGGCAATAATATCGGGCTTCACCGAGCTGTGCTGGTAAGCAAAAAACTTTCCGCTACGCCCGTAGCCCGACTGGATTTCGTCGAGTACCAGCAAAGTGCCGTACTTTTTGCACTCGCGTTCAAGTGCTTCGAGAAAGGCCGGATCGGGAACCACAATTCCGCCAATCCCCTGGATGCCTTCTACAATAACTGCTGCAACGTCTTCAGCCTTTAAATGCAGCACCACTTGGTCCAAATCGTTCAGCGGTAATATGAGCGCATTGGGCGTTTCGTTTACCGGCGCCACTATTTTGGGATTGTCGGTTACAGCCACCGCGGCCGAGGTACGCCCATGAAAACCTTTTTTGAAACTGATAATCTTTTTTCGACCGGTTGCAAACGAAGCCAGTTTCAGGGCGTTTTCGTTCGCCTCGGCGCCCGAGTTCACCAGAAACAGTTGGTACTCGTCGCAGCCGGACAGCTTGCCCAGTTTATCGGCCAGCTCCTGTTGTTGCGGAATGACTACCGAGTTACTGTAAAAACCAATTTGGTTCAGCTGTTCGGTAATTCGCTGAATATAGTGCGGGTGGCTATGGCCAACCGAAATAACGGCATGACCGCCGTATAAATCCAGGTAACAGTTGCCTTCGCTATCCCACATGTAACAGCCTTCAGCTTTTACCGGGTTAATATTGAAGAGCGGATATACATCGAAAAGTTTCATAATTTAAATTCCAAATCAAAAGATTCAAATTCCAAAGTAAAAAACATCAAACACCAAACTCGAAAATCCATCAAGCAGTTC
>JBKEAN010000259.1:0-5981 GCA_047972415.1 Mangrovibacterium sp. | reverse complement strand
TTAATCGGTGAAAAAACCATTGCTGATGCCATCATGGACCGACTGGTTCATCAATCACACCGAATTGAATTGACCGGTGAATCTATGCGAAGAAAAAAGAAGATGGTTAGTGACCAAAAAAGTTAATTTTACCTAATCAAAACAGCAGAAATGGTTCGTGTTTTTGACCCCGTAAAATACCTGCACACTTTAAATCGGCGAAGCTGCACAGTTTAAATCGGTTCGGGTGCACACTTTGGTCGGCATTTGCACTTGCTTATGCACAAGTAATCGACAATGCTTCGAGCAAAGAGTTCAAACCGTTCTTTGAGACCTATATCAGGAAAGAAGCACATGTTGTTACTGACGTTTGGAAAGGGTATTTACCATTGAAAAAGGACTATCCAAACCTGGAACAGATACCTTCTGACAAGGGAAAGGGTATGCAACAACTGCATATCCACATTATGAACATTCAGGGTTGGTTGCGGGGAATACACCACCATTGTTCAAAGGATCGGTTGCAAGGTTATCTTGACGAGTACCATTTTCGGTATAACAGACGTGCAATGATGGGGTCAATCTTCGATTTACTCCTGAAAAGGATGGTTCTTAACGAACCTAAAAGATTGTATAATAACAAATTAACAACAGCGGTCTAACCGCCTATCCCAAAATATCTTAATTCTATTGTTAGAGCGGTTGAGTAGATTCCAAATAAAATAAGGAAAACGAACCATGTATTCAAATCAAAGTAATTCTTTAGTAGTTGCCTCATTGTATTATTATTGTCTTTTTAATTGCAGAATGAAATATGATAAATTAAATACTGCCTTGATTATTTTCTTGTACTCTATCTTATCACGAGAGAGAGATTAGAATCTAATGAATTTAGTTTAGTCCTCACTTAAACAAGTTGACTAAGTGATAATCGCACAAAATATCTGAGTTTTCATTATATTGATTCCATATGTTATTAAAGCCATAGCACGAGCTCGTCCCAGCCCCCGCGCGATTTGCTCGCATTGCGCGAAGGTTTCGGGCAGAGCAGCCTGGCTGCACAACAAGCCGGTAAGGCATAAACTAAGAAGTAGAATTTTTATCATGGGAGTTATTTTTGGTTGGTTTTTGTTTGCTGGTTTTTTTGTGCTTGCTTACCATGCGGCGTGGTCAAGGCTTCCACGGGTCATGGTCAAGGCTTCCACGCGGCGTGGAAAGGGCTTAGGCAACCGTGAGCTCAACCGGCAGGCTGCCTTTGCGCAGACTACTGGTTTTGTAAAGGATGGCGCGCACCTCCAGCCGGTACAAGCCGGGGGCCAGGGGAGGTATCAAAAAGTCGAGCTGCGAGGGCTTGTTGTTCGACACAATGTGCACCCGGGTTTCGCTAACACCGTTGGTCGACTGTATAAAAATGCCTTGCAGCACATCGGCCGGGTCAAACTTCAACCTGCTTCCTTTGAGCTGGGCAATGTTGCCGGGGGTGAGGGTGTCGTTGCGGGCGCCGCTTCCCAGGTCGTCGAGGTACAAGGGGTCGGGTTGCGGGCTGGTGCCCTGTACCCGGCTTACACTTACGTCCTGCGCCATTTGCCGCAGGCGTACGCCGGGGCTAATGTTGAGCCGCACGGAGTGCGTAGCCGGGTTAAAATTTTCGGTTTCGCTGTAAAACACGCCTTTTATGGAAGGCGACAGGTTAAAGAGCGGGGTGTTGACAGAGTTACCGTCCCGTAGCAGTTGTTCAATGGCCAGCGCGTACTCCTCGAACACGGCCAGCGCTTCGGCTTTGGTAACCGTGGAGCCACGGCTCACCATCAGGTTCATCACATCGTCCTGCGTTTTGGCTTGCAGGTCCTGCACCACCGCCATAAAGTCGGTTGGGGTCGGGGGTCAGGTGGTTTTCGAAAAGTGCAAAATGTAACGGCATCGGATTTGGTTTTTCAGGTTCCATGCAATCGTTAAAAAGAATCACGTATCACCAGCTCGCATACCGGAAACCCGGTTGTTGCTCCTGGTGTAGTAAGAGCGGCGCACAGGGCGCTTAAAGGAGCTGACACTAATTAATTCTCCTCTGGTGCTATATAGTTACCCCCCCCATTTTATGTTTAGAAGCAGATTTTTGAAGATTTCTGAAGCTTGCTCTTTGTTTGCCAGAAACTGGAGCCGGTTTGTACTCCCCTATCCGTCTGTTTTATCGGTAACGGGTGATATGGTTTCCTAACCACGTATCACCCATCAATAACAGAAATTCCCGTGAGCCACGTGGATTGGAGCAGGTTCCGCTTTTTTATTACCATCCAAAATTGCTACATTTCAGCAAAATTCAAAAGATGCACCTCATCTTGTTACAAAACCGACTTTTACTGCTAAAGCCATTTGTGTTTTGTATTTTGTGTTCTGTCTTCTTTTCGGGTAAAGAAATAAATCACAAAGTTAAAACCTCTGTGTTTATTGATGGTATAAACCTGTTCCCATTTTCCGGAATGGCTCAAAGTTATCAACCTTCAACGCCCCTCGAAAGCGATTCGTTGCTTATTCCGATGAAGCGGGCGGGCCGTGTGTTTTTAATTGAAGCCGAAGTGGATGGTGTGCCTGGCAACCTGGTTTTTGACACCGGGGCGCAAAACCTGGTTATTAACGGGGTTTATTTTCGCGACCACGTAAGAACCGACGCCGTAAGTTCCAACGGCATCACAGGTGCTGCCGGCGAAGGTTATCAAATTACAGTTGGTAAACTGGCTTTTGCAAGCCTGACCTACGAAAGATTACGAGCCGATGTGGCTGACCTGGGACACCTGGAGAATAAATGGAATGTTAAAATACTGGGGCTAATTGGTTTTGGAATGTTAAAAGACTATGAGTTAGAGTTAGACGTCCGAAATTCGACCCTGAAACTTTTTCGCTTGGATAAATCGGGAAAAAGAACAGGCAGGCCCCACGGGCAATTCAGGGCCGACTATACCCAGGAGTTTTATGAAAAATCAAACATCGTTTACCTGAAAGCCGAAATCGGGGGTAAACTGCTGCAATTCTGCCTCGACACCGGTGCTGAAACAAATGTGATAAACAGTTGTATCAATAAAAAAATACTGAATACGGTAAGTATAACCCGGCGTAAAGTGCTGAAAGGTGCCGGTTCGGCCAGTTCCGAAGTTTTATACGGAAAAATGGATGAATTCAGGATCTCCGATATTAACCTCACCGGTATGTCAACCATAATTACTAACCTCTGTAATTTAAACGAAGCGTACGGAAAAACAATTAACGGTATGCTTGGCTATACGTTTATGGAAAAAGGTATTATTTGTATTAATTTTAAAACAGGGCTGTTTTCGATGCGTTTTTGGGAAGGAGGACCGAAATGAAAAACTTACTCGCGCTATTCTTATTCCTTACAACCAGTATTTCGAGCTTGTTGGCGCAGGAATATTTAGATAAGGTATGCCGGGTTGACAACGGGATACTGATATTTACCTTAGACCAAAATTGGATCGCAGCACAGAAAAAAGAAGTGTCGGAGGCTTTTGACCTCGACAGTATATTGATTGAACAGGCCTTACGTGGAAAAACAGAAATTGTAATTGATAATGAACACTGGCGTGCAGTACAAATTTCGCCAAACCTGGTGGAGCTGTCAAAAGAAGTTCAGCAGGACAGTAGCCCCGGAAGATTTGGGTTGAGTCGATTTTTTCAAACCATAAACAACTGGATAGATGGTTCTTTTAACCAACTCTTTGAACAACATGAAACCGGGGTAAACAATTTCGCAAACGCCAACGCATTTAGTTATACCGATGGCAAAGTCCGTTTCAATTTATCGGGTTTCGGCTCGGCACAAAAGGTGTACATTGCCGGTACCTTTAACAATTGGAGTACCACGCAAACCCCTATGCAACCTGCGGCAATAGGATGGACAATAAGCCTTCAACTTAAACCAGGAAGGTACGAATACAAATTTATTGCCGATGGAAACTGGATGGTTGACCCCGAAAACAAGCTCAGAGTACGTGGCGATGCGGGAGACGATAACTCGGTGGTTTACTGCGATAACCATACCTTCAGATTAGAAGCCTATAAAAGTGCTGCTAAAGTAGTGGTAACCGGAAGCTTTACAGACTGGAACCCCCGTGGAATTTCAATGAACCGCGACTCGAAGGGCTGGTACCTACCCATTTACCTTAATGACGGCACTTACCCCTATAAATTTATTGTTGACGGAAACTGGATGACCGACCCCAAAAACCCCGATGTACGAACGGATGCACATGGGAATAAAAACTCGTTCCTGAGCATTGGAACATCCTATCCTTTCAAGCTGAAAGGACATACCGAAGCCCGCCAGGTAGTGCTCACCGGAACCTTTAATAACTGGAGCGAAAACGAACTGCTGATGCGTAAAACTTCTGCCGGATGGGAATTGCCCTACGTTATCGGCCCCGGAAATTACGAATACAAATTTATTGTTGACGGCACCTGGATAACCGACCCCGACAACCCTTATACCGCCGGTGCCGATGGGTACATTAACTCTTACATGGCCTATCAGCCAAATCATGTTTTTAAACTGAATAAGTACCCCAATGCCAAAACGGTTATTGTTACCGGGAACTTTAACAATTGGGACGAACATAACTACCGGATGATAAAAGAGAACGGCACCTGGGTTTTCCCGATGTACCTGAAGCCCGGGAAACAGTTGTACAAATTTATTATTGATGGCCAATGGGAAATTGACCCGGAAAATAAATTCTATGAACTGAACGAAGAGGAAACCTACAATTCAATTTTATGGATAAATGAACCCTGATGTGACGAAATTAGGGCTTTGACCTCGACAAACTTTCAATCCAATTGTTTAAAAATACTTCTTCAACTACTTGGAAAGCCTCTTTTATTATGCTACTTTGGTTTGTTTTAATGATCGTTTCTTCTATGTTTTTCGGCCACCACCCATCTACAAGCATGACTAGCAGATTTAGGATATATCCCGAAGTGGTGAAAAAGAACGATTATACATCTGTTGCTAAGTAGAATGACAAGATAACTAGTAATCTAAGATAAACAGCTTTAAATCGTAATCGTATGAAAACATTCGTATTAGCATCGGTTTTTTTATTCGTTTTTGTTGCTCTTGGTAACGGGCAGGAAAATTCACTAGAAGGCGTTTGGCAAATGTACGTTCCGCAGGGAGGTAATCCTGTGATTGAAAATCAGGAAACCGGCGAGCTAAGCATTGATTTCGGTAAGCTGAAGCCAACCAGTTTTTACAAATTCTTTTGTAAAAACGGCGATTTTCTCGCTTTAGTCACCACTCCGGTCGTATCGAAACTCACCATTACGGGTACCTACGAGGTGCTGTCGCCCGATAGATACGTTGAGCATGTAAAAGAACACAGCAATCCGGCCTATGCCAACAGGGATACGGAACTGAAATACCGTTTTATAGGGAACGATGTTTTTATTATGTCGTACGTTAATCAACTTGGAGGAATCTCGATGGAAATATGGACAAAAGTGAAATTTGATAAGCCCAAGGACGAGCCCATTCAACAGGGACAAAAGAAAATCTGAAAATGGGTACAAAACAAAGTGCTTCGTAGTTTGCTTCGTTTATTTTGCTTTTCACAAAGCACAGGCTTTGGAGAAGGTTACCGGAAACGTTCATTACCGGATCCAATTATTTTGTGAAACGGCGTTGATGTTGATTCGTGATCGTTTGTCCCGTCAGGCTGACGCGCTGGTGCCGTACCTTGAAACTTTTTTCAGGCAGTTTGTGCGTTTAGGCAACCTTCCTGGTACTCGGCAATAATTTTGCCTACCTGTTGCGGCGACACGCGCCCATATACCTTTTCGCCAACCATCACCACTGGTGCTAGTCCGCAGGCACCAACGCACCGCAGACAGCTTAGCGAAAACTTGCCGTCGGCCGAAGTTTGACCAACTTCAATACCCAACTGGCGTTTAAACTCGAACAGTACTTTTTCGGCACCACGTACATAGCAGGCGGT
>JBKEAN010000258.1:0-3711 GCA_047972415.1 Mangrovibacterium sp. | reverse complement strand
TTGGGAAAAACGGGACTGGCAAGTCAACCTTTCTGAATGTGATTACCCAAAGCGTAGCGGCTGATGCCGGAACGGTGGACTGGGGGCAAACCATTAAAGTTGGTTATTACCGCCAGGATGGGATTGATTTTAAACCCACCGACAAAGTGATTGACGTGGTGAAAGCGATTGCCGAGGTGGTAACTTTTGAGGACGGCAGTAAAATGACAGCTACGCAGCTCCTCACCCGCTTTCTTTTTCCGCCCGATACCCAATACGGACTCATTGAGAAGCTAAGTGGAGGCGAAAAACGACGGCTGTACCTGTGCACCATCCTGATGCAGAACCCGAACTTTCTGATATTGGACGAGCCCACCAACGACCTCGACATTATGACCCTGAATGTGCTGGAAGATTACCTGGCGGCCTTTGACGGCTGCGTAATCGTGGTTTCGCACGACCGCTACTTTATGGATAAAATTGTCGATCACCTGTTTGTGTTTGAGGGCGACGGCCGGATAAAGGACTTCCCTGGCAACTACACCATTTACCGCAACAGTGTGGAAGAGGAAGAAGAGCGGGCCAAAGAGCAGGAAAAAGCGCAAGTGCAGGCCAAAGAAGTGAAAACTACGGTCAAACCAAGAAGCCAAGCGGCAAAACTAAGCTTTAACGAAAAGCGCGAGTTTGAACAACTGGAAAAGGAACTGGCTACCCTTGAAGAGGAAAAAACCCTGTTGGAAGACCTGATGAACTCGGGCGAATTATCGCCCGAAGAATTGGTAGCAAAAAGCAACCGCTATTCAACCTTAAAAGACGAACTGGACGAAAAAGAACTTCGTTGGCTGGAGCTGAGCGAAAAAGCCTGAATCATTTTTTAAAAAACATCGTTTTGAACTCAAACGTACCATCGCAAATAAAAATCGCTTACAAATGAAGACAAATCACGCTATTCTGCTGCTTTGCACCCTTGCCCTGCTGGCGGCCTCGTGCAAACCCTTTTATAAATGCGGGCAGGCCAAGCCCGAAAACCAAGGCCTGGTAAGCCGCAGGGTAATCGACCTGCTGGACGAACGCGACAGCCTTTGCCAAACCCTGGGCGAGCGCGAAAACACCATTGCCAATATGGACAGGCACATTATTGGGTTGAATGGGGACATCGAAAAGCTGAACCAGTCGCTGGCTGCTACCGAACAAAAATACCACAACCTGATGGGCGAAAAACTGTCGGAATCGGAACAGTTTAACCTGGCCCTTCAACAAAAAACCAAAGAACTTGCGGATAAAGAACGCCTGTTGGGCGAACGCGAACAGGCTCTGAACGAGCTGCGGCAGGTAATTGCCCGCCAGGACTCGATTACCCAACGTCTGAACAACATCATCCGCAATGCCCTGCTGAGTTTCCCTTCGGACGAGCTGTCGGTTGAAATGAAAAACGGGAAGGTTTACGTGTCCATGTCCGACAAGCTGTTGTTCCGCTCGGGAAGCGCTTCGGTAGAGGCAAAGGGGAAAGAAGCCCTGAAAGTACTGGCCGGGGTGCTGGATAAAAACCCCGACATTGACATTCTGGTGGAAGGCCACACCGACAATGTGCCCATTAAAACAGCCACGTATAAGGACAACTGGGACCTAAGCGTGGCCCGGGCAACCACCATTGTGCGCATCCTTACCGACGAGTACCGTATTGCACCGCTGCGCCTCACCGCCTCGGGCAAAGGCGAGTTTTCGCCAAAAGCGAATAACGAAACCGCAGAAGGCCGCGCCTTAAACCGCCGCACCGAAATTGTTCTGTCACCCAAACTCGACGAGATTATGCAATTGCTGAAGGCGAACTAAACCAACATTGGCATCGCTGGGGGAATCATTTTCCGGTCGAAATTTCCGGCAGGCCCATGCAAACAGGCGCGGAGCTTTCGGAAATTCCGACGCTTCTGTGCCGGTTTTTCTTCTAAAAAAACAAAAAGGCCTCCGAGGGGGCCTTTTTTGTTCGAAGTGTCTAATCACTAAAACGGAATAATCTCTTTAACTGGTGCAAACATAGCTAAGTGTTCAGCCCCCTCCTATCCCTATTTGTTGGGATATTTAAAACGATGCAACGCCCTGGCTTCAACCTCAGAGGTGGTAAAACTATTTCTTCAGCGTTTATAACACACGTTGGTTTAATTCATTATTTTCGACGAAGAAAAACAAAAACCAAACTATTCCCATGAGAACACGCTTTTACATGGCCGCAGCGCTGGTTTTACTGGCAATAAATGCCTGGGCACAACCGAAAAAAAACAGCTTCCTGCTTTCGTTTGATGCCAATTATTACAAAAACACCGATACCAGCACTATTCCAAATGGCACGCAAAAGGCCTGGGACAAAAGCCTGGGGTTGAGCTTTTCGGCCGAGTACTTTGTGGGCGAACGCTTCGCGCTGGGCCTTGGATTGGCCCGCTACTGGGACGAGAGTGAGGTAACGACCGCCGTTGCCGACGACGATATGCTTAACCTAACACGCATGGACCTCGAAAGCAATTACTGGATGCCCAAAGCCTTTGTAAAGTATTATGCGCCGCTAGCCAAGCGTTTTTACCTGGTTCCACACCTCAGCCTGGCCTATGGAAAACCCAAAATAGAAGCACTCTACGGCACTTATACTACAACCAGACCTTCAACTGGCGAACTCAATCTCTGGGAGCCCCCCACAACAACTTATACCGGGTTTCTACTGAAGCCCAACATGCTTAGCATGGAAGCAGCACCGGAACTGGTGTACTTTTTTCACCGGCATTGGGGAGTATCGGCCTACTTTGGCGGCTTGCGTTACGTGCGTTTAAGCGGCGATAGCGAAGGCTCGGACTGGACCTTCAGCTTTAAACCCAAATACTGGCGACTGGGGGTAAACTTCAACTTTTAAGTTAATTTGAAAGTTACCCGCAGTACCTGCTGCGTGCCGGCGGTAATTTTGAAGCGGTCGTCCAGGCGGCGGCCAACAATCCAGACCACTTTCCGGCCGCTGTAAAGTATCCAGGCCGATTCTTTTTCGGGGATCGACAGTTTCTCGTCGATAAAATAGTCGCTCAGCTTCTTCATACCGCTCATGCCCAGCGGCACAAAGTACTCGCCCGGCTCCCACTTCTTCAGGATTAACGGGAATTGAAGCTTCGCGTAATCCAAATCGGCCACCAGCGGGTTGGTCGAAAAGCGGAAGGCGGGGCTTTTGGCAATCACTTCAAATTGCAAGTCAACAGGCTCGTTTAGCGAGATGCAATCTTCTTCAATATAATAACGTTGAGCAGGCGCAGCATCCAATTTCGTTAGCAACAACGCTTCGCGGTCTTTCACCAAGCGGTGTGTTTTGCTGAAAAAGCTTTTGCCGGCTTCACCATCCAGCGCAGCACAAATCTCGTCAACTTGTTCACCATTGAAACCATAGGGGTGCAACAGCTCAAACAAAAGGCTTTGCAGAGGTCGAAGTGCCTTCAGTTTAGCAATACTGAAACTGATTTGCCCGTTTTGCTCTGCCTTCACTTCAGCTTGAACCTCATTCAGCTTTTGCTGATAAACTTCGGCCGTATCCTTTAAAATTGAAGCCGTCTTAGCCGCATTCTTCCTAAAAGCCGGGTTAATTGTTTCGAACAGCGGAATAAGCTGGTGCCGGATAATGTTTCGCTGATAAATCAGCTCGTCGTTGCTTGAGTCGTGTTTAAACGGAAGCTTTTGAGCTACGGCGTAAGCCAGAATTTCTTC
>JBKEAN010000257.1:0-17174 GCA_047972415.1 Mangrovibacterium sp. | reverse complement strand
GACCCCCGATTGGGAAAAGTACTGGAAAGATAAGGAAACCAAAATGGTACACTTTATCGGGAAAGATAATATTGTGTTTCACTGCATTATTTTCCCGGCTATGCTGAAGGCAGAAGGAAGCTATATTCTTCCGGAAAACGTGCCTGCCAATGAGTTCCTCAACCTCGAAGGCGATAAAATTTCGACCTCGCGCAACTGGGCCGTGTGGCTGCACGAGTATTTGGATGAATTTTCCGGAAAAGAAGATGTGCTGAAATACACCCTCACGGCCAATGCGCCAGAAACCAAGGATAACGACTTTACCTGGAAAGATTTTCAGGCCCGTAACAACAACGAGCTGGTCGCTGTATTGGGCAACTTTGTGAACCGTGCACTGGTGCTCACCCAAAAATATTACGATGGCGTAGTTCCGGCTCTGGCCGAATTAAACGAAGTTGACAAAGCTGCACTGGCCGAAATAGGCAAATTAAAAACCGAAGTTGAAAAAAGCCTCGATAGCTACCGCTTCCGCGAAGCCTTGAAATACGCGATGGATTTGGCCCGTTTGGGCAACAAATACCTGGCCGACGAAGAACCGTGGAAAGTGGTGAAAACCGATGCGGAGCGGGTAAAAACCGTGATGAATGTTTGTTTGCAGATTACTGCTAACCTTACGATTATGCTGGAGCCCTTCCTGCCATTCAGCATGAACAAACTACGCAGCTTCCTGAACCTGGGCAAATTGGACTGGACCAAACTGGGCCGCACCGATTTGTTGCCAGCCGGGCACCAAACCAACGAGCCGGAATTGTTGTTTGAAAAAATTGAAGATGAAACCATTGAAGCTCAAATTCAAAAACTGAAAAACACAAAAAAGGCAAACGAGGCAGCGGGCGCAACAGCCAAACCTGCCAAAGAAAACTGCTCGTACGACGATTTTATGAAGATGGACATTCGTACCGGAACCATTCTGGAAGCCGAAGCAGTGCCAAAAACCAAGAAATTATTGAAGCTGAAAATTGACACGGGAATTGATAAACGAATTGTAGTTTCGGGCATTGCCGAGTATTATAAACTCGACGAAATTATTGGTAAGCAAGTTTCGGTGCTGGTTAACCTGGAGCCTCG
This sequence comes from Mangrovibacterium sp., assembly GCA_047972415.1. GTDB lineage: Bacteria > Bacteroidota > Bacteroidia > Bacteroidales > Prolixibacteraceae > Mangrovibacterium. The sequence continues at coordinate 16,067 of JBKEAN010000257.1, read as the reverse complement.
CGAACTGCGAGGAATTGTGTCGCAAGGGATGATTTTAATGGCCGAGGATGCAGATGGTTCGCTGAAATTTGTAACACCCGAATCGAAGGTAAAAAACGGATCTGAAATCCGCTAAACGATACAACCGCTCAACACCTGTTGATGCGGTTTTTCGCAGCCCCGCCGTACTGTTTGCACAGATCGGCAGCTGCTCCGCATATCCCGAACCGCCTTTGTACGCAAGGGCGGTTTTTTTTAGACGACCCAGTCAAAATAACGAATAAGAAACTCATAATCAAAAAGTAATCTTACTTCGACATTTCTTATTGTTTATTTTTTGTTCGATATTTCAGCCCACAAAAAAAGGTTCGCCTTTTGAGCGAACCCTTTTTACTAATAAACCAACTATAAACCCAAACTAAACCTGAATCACTGGTTGCATAAATAAAGTTAACTTAAAATAAGTCCGAGAATTCCTATTCATTCTAATCATTCCGTCTGCAACCCAATCACCTCAGAAATACCGAACGTGAAACTTAAAACAATGCTGGTTTCGAAAAGTTTACAATTCGTCAAAAAAAAATTGCTTGCTCATACGCCTGTTTGGCTTGTCAGAACACTGACATTGATCTTTAAAGTCACACATCAGCTCCCAAACCAAAATAAAAAGATGCGACCGGAATTTGAATTTGCCGGAATTATGCCGTAAATTGTAGAAAAACCTGTCAAACTAAATCGACTATCTTATGATTGGAGGTGGTGCCGGACATATTGCCGATATGATTTCCCGCATGAAGTGGAACCGGGAACAATTGCAGAAGCGGAAAAAACGCATGAAATCGGAAGATGCTGGCTTTATTTACTACGACTCGAATATGGAACTCAGATTCAGGGAAGGTTCCGAAAAAGAAAAACAAATCATCCGCGACAAAATCAGGGCAGACACAAAACGGCAACATCGTCTTGAGTTGAGTATGCTAATCTTATCCATTATACTGTTTATCATTGCTTTTGGTTGGTTTACCCGTAATTTTATCTAATCCTCTTTATTTCAGTACAATTGTTTTAGCATTCACAAATTCGCGGATTCCCAACAGCGATAGCTCGCGCCCGTACCCGCTTTCTTTTACTCCACCAAAAGGCAGGCGCGGGTCCGACTTCACAAAATCGTTGATAAACACACAACCAGCCTGCAATCCTTTTTCAGCCAGCTCCAGCGCTTTTTCAGTTGATTGTGAGAAAATAGCTGCACCCAAACCAAAAACAGTGTCGTTTGCCACAAAAACCGCTTCTTCTTCGGTATTTACACGGAATAAACTGGCCACGGGACCAAACAGCTCTTCATGATAAGCTGGCATCCCCGGCAACACATTTTCCAACACCGTAGGCGGATAAAACGGTGCAGCTCCGTCGGGAACAAATCCACCGCACAGAACTTTAGCTCCGGCAGCCACGCTTTTCATTACCTGTCTGTGCAGCTCGTCGCGCAAATCGGTTCGCGCCATAGGACCTATTGTTGTTTGAACATCCATCGGATTACCATAAGTCGCTTGCTGCATCAGGCGAACAAACTCGTCGCGAAACGCATCGTATACCGAATCCATGACGATAAAACGCTTGGCACCAATACAACTTTGCCCGGCATTCAACAAACGGGCGGCAACACACAAACGGGCAGCTTCGTTAACATCAGCATCTGCCAAAACAAGATAAGGGTCGCTCCCACCCAACTCCAGCACCGTTTTTTTCAGCACAGCACCGGCTGCTTTGGCCACCGCCTTTCCGGCCGGTGTGCTACCGGTCAGAGTCACTGCTTTTACATTCGGGTTTTCGATAACGGCGTTCACTTCGCTTCCGCCAATAAGCAAGCTGCGGAACACATTAGCCGGAAAACCGGCTTCGTCAACCAACTGTTCAATGGCCAACGCACATCCCGGAACATTGCTTGCATGTTTCAGCAAACCGGTGTTGCCAGCCATCAGCGCCGGGGCTAGAAACCTAAAAACCTGCCAAAACGGAAAGTTCCAGGGCATCACCGCCAACACTGTCCCAATTGGCTGGTAGCTTACAAACGACCGGTTGGCTTCGGTTTGAATCGTTTCACTCATTAAAAACTGTTCTGCATTGTTGGCATAATACCGGCAAACCCAGGCGCATTTTTCAACTTCAGCTAACGACTCGCGTTTCACTTTACCCATTTCGGCCGTTATCATGTCAGAAAGCCACTCTTTTCGTTCAAGCAGCAATCCGCCCAAACGGAACATCAGCTTCGAACGCTCGTCAAACGAAGTATTTCGCCAATTAATCCATTCTTTATTAACTTGATTTATAATGTATTGAACTTCTTTGTCGGAATGGTGCGGATAGGTTCCGCAAACCTTACCGGTATAGGGATTTATTGCTTGCATGTGTTTCGAATTTGAATCAAATTTAAGTTCTTTACCCAACAAAAAAAAGGATTGACCAATTGCCAATCCTTTCATTTTCAAATTTATGTTCAAGGTCGAACTGCCAAAACCGGAATGTCGGTTAGCTCCGAAATTTTAACAATCCTACCTTCGTCAATACTTTTCCGCGCCGCTATACCGATTAAAATAGACATGGCCCCATCGCGTGTTCCGGCAGCATGTTTGAAGGGGTCGGCCATATCCGGATCTTTAAAAATTTTATCGTGCAAACGAGCATCGCCACCGCCGTGGCCCGAGCGCACACGGGGAACTTTTACCAACGAGGGTTTCTGCCAGTTTTTCGAGACCATAATTTCGTCGTACTCTTCGGCTTCGGCATTTCTGCCCTGGCTCATTTCGGCAGCGTGCAATTTCTCCTGGTCTACCATTTCACGGGTTTCCCACGGAATGCCTTCCCACGAATCAATACGACCGTCCTTCCCGTTGAATGCGATTCTCCAACCCTCGTAAGGCGAATAGGTTGTAAGCGAATAGCTCACCTGAACTCCGTTGGCGTACTTAATCTGAACGGCCATTTTATCGAAAATATCAATCCTGTTACGCCACAAGCAGTTGTCGCGTATATATCCGTCGTATTTTTCGTTATTTACATACAAATCAACCATGTGCTGGTCGCGCGTAATATCCCAGTAAAACTTACACTTATCGGTGTATGCGCACGAGCGGCAATTGGCACCGCGAAAAGCGTTGTTACTGCCGTAGTGTTCCAGCGCCCCAAAAGCAACTACTTCCAGGGGATCCGAGTCGATCCACCAGTTCAGCAAATCGAAGTGGTGGGTTGCTTTGTGCAGCAGTAAGGTTCCGCCTTTATCACGTTCGCCGTGCCAGCGCCTGAAATAATCGGCGCCATGGTGGGTGTTCAGGTACCAATGAAAATCAACCGAAGTTAGTTGCCCGGCCTGTTGTTGAACCAACAATTCCTTCAGCTTTGTAAACTGAAGTCCGTAGCGGTAATTGAAGCCAACAATTACTTTGCGCCCAGTTCGGCGTTCGGCGTCCAAAATGGCCTGACATTTTACTTCGTCGGTTGTCATGGGCTTTTCGGTAATCACGTTGCACCCCATTTCAAGCGCTTTGATGATGAACAGGTGGTGTGTTGAATCAACGGTGGTAACAATTACAAAATCGGGTTTGGTTTGATTGATCATGACTTCGAAATCGCTAAAAACCGGGCATTCAATGCCCATGTATTTTTTCGCCAGTTCAAGCCTTCCCGGGTTGTGGTCGAAAAGTGCCACAAATTCGGTTTCCTTCGGATAATTCTGTACGATTGCTTTCCCCCAGAAACTGGTGCCTCTGATACCAGTCCCGGCCAACGCCAGTTTCATTTTTTGCGGCGCAGGGTTAGCTGCGGTATTGAATGGGTTTAGGAGCATTGCCCCCGCAGTAAGTGTGCCGGCAGTGCCTAGAAATTGACGGCGATTCAGGTTTTCCATGTGTTTGTCGTTTAGTTTAAATTTGAGCATTTCAATTTAGTGTAAGTTTTCAAATTCAACCAACTACCTGCCCACAAACATATGTGCCCCAACAAAAAAAACAAAAATTTGCCGGGTTTTGCAATATTGTTGTAAAAGCCTGTTATTCCACAATCCGGATTTCGGTGGTCAGATCAACTGTATTTTTAAGTGTCGCAATTACGCCGCAATACTTTTCTTCCGATAGGTTTACGGCCTTTTGCAATTTATCCATTGCCAGGTTTTCGCCTTTAAACTGGTAAACTACTTTCATTTGCGTGTACTTTTTGGGATGCTCTTCGGCTAGTTCGCCTTCAACAAAAACATTAAACCCGGTTGGGTAAACGTGCATTTTTTTCAAAATCGAAATCACATCCATGGCTGTGCAACCAGCCAACGCCACCAACATCAGTTTTTTTGGCCGGGAACCATTGTCATTCCCGCCCGACTCCCTGTTAACATCCAATACCAATTTGTGCCCATCCAAATCGGTTTCAAAGGTCATCCCGGTTTTCCAGGCCAAATCTATTATGTGTTTCATAACAAAGAAGTTTAAGGTAAATATTGAAGTAAATTTTGTTTACTTTGTATGCCAAGTTATTTATGAAAATATCTAAATAACTTGTTTCGCAAATATAGGCGATCATTGTATATTTGAAGTTTGTAAAAAGGGAATAATAATTCAACGAAAAGGAATTCAGGGCCATGAAAAGTTCACTTAAAAGGCCGACAGAGGACGAATGTGACCTGTCTGGTTTTCAGCTTTTTAAAAAATTAAATCCACAGGAATTTGTCCAATTAAACTACGAAAAGACTTGTTCGCTGTATAAAAAAGGCAGCATTATTTACCGGGAAGGTAGCCGGTTAACCGGGTTTTATTGTGTTACCCGGGGGATTGTAAAGATTTTTAAAACCGGGATCGACGGGAAAGAGCAAATTATCCGCTTTGCCAAAAAGGGCGAAATTATTGCTTACCGCTCCCTGCTCAGTCAGGAACTGGCTTGTACCACCTCGAAAGTAATTGAAGAAGCGGTACTTTGCCACATCCCATACCAAACGTTACTTTATCTCATTCAACATAACTGGGAATTCTCGCATCACATGCTGCAAATTGTGTGTAAAGAACTGCGCGAAGCCAACGATTACATTACCGATATTGCCCAAAAAACGGTTCGCGAACGCCTGGCCGAAATCTTGCTGCTGCTGAAAGATAGTTTTGACCTGGATAACTCGAACACCTTGCAAATTTCGCTGACCCGCGAGGAGTTGGCCAATGTTGTTGGCACCGCTACCGAAAGTGTTATCCGGTTGCTGTCGGAGTTTAAGCAGGATAAACTGATTGAGTTACAGGGTCGAAAAATAAAATTGCTCGATATTCACGCGTTGACCAAAGTGGCCAACCTGTAACCAACCTAAAAAACACGAAGATATTATGAACCCGTCGTCAGACGGGTTTTTTATTTACCGGGCCTGGCTACTTATCCATTCCTCGGGGTCCAGCTTTTGGTTTTCGCGCCAAACCTGAAATTTGAGCACGGTGCTGTGACCATCGGCCGTGTTGGTGAAAATAGTGCCGATTTCCTGCTTTAAAGCCACTTTCTGGCCGGCTGCCACCTGAACCTCTTTCAGGTTGGAATAAACCGTTAAAAAGCTTCCGTGACGGATAATAACAGCCATATTCCCACCCGACACCGCAAATACCCGCGACACTTCGCCTGCAAAAACCGACCGGGCCTTGGCACCATTTGATGTGCTGATGTCGACCCCATTGTTGCGGATTTGGATTTGTTTCAGAACCGGATGTGAATGAATGCCGAAATGATCGGTCACCACACCTTGTTCCACAGGCCAGGGAATACGGCCTTTATTTTTCTCAAAATCAGTCGATACCAGTTTTTCTTCGGCATCCATTTTGGTACCGGATTTTTTAGCTGCTTTCCGGGCCTCCTCTTCCAGTATTTGTTCAATTTGGCGGTTTAATTCAAGCTGAAGTTTTTCCTGGGCCTTAATTTTGCCCCGTAAATCCTGTTGTTTTTGTTTGAGCGAAACAACCAGCTTGTCCTGTTCATTTTTCTGATTTACGAGCAAATGAGCCTCACCCAATTTTTTATCCAACAAAGCCGCTTTTTGTGCTTTCTTTTGCCCCAGCTTTTGCAGGTTCTGGTTTAAGTCAGCCGAAACCGAATGAATCAATTCAGCCTGGCTACGCCGGTACCGGGCATATTGGCGCAGGTAAAGCCAACGTTTGTAAGCCTGATTGAGATTATCGGCCGAAAGTAGGAAAATGAGCACATCGTAATTATTCCGGTTTTTCTGTGCCAGGCGTATCATGGCGGCATATTCTTTTTTCATACGCTCCAAATCGCTCTGAAGCAGGCTAATAATTTCGGTATTGTTACCAATACTCCAGTCTACCACCGCAATTTCCTGGTTCATAGCGCCAATCAACTGGTTGCGGTAAGTAATTTGTGATTGAAGGAGGCTGAGCTTGGTGAGGCTGCTTTTTTCACTTTGCCGCGCCTGATCGAGCAAGGTGTTCGAATAGCGAATCTGTTTTTCCGCATCCGACTTTTTTGCCCGCAGTTCGTTAATGGACTGTCCGCGAACCAGCCCGGTCAAAATCAATAACATAACGGCAAGCAGCAACTGTTTCATCCCGAAAATATAACAATAAAAACTCAGCCCTTAAGGATTGGCTGGCTTATAACGTTCCGGAATACTAAAATTGATCTCGGGGCTCGGATCGAGCGAAAACCGCGACAGCTTGAGGGACAGCCGGATATCGTTTTCGGGACTCTTAAACTGAAGCTCGATAGAACCCGGGTACAACTGATTGTCAACGGCAGTAAACTCATCAAAATCAACACGTGCAACACGGCCTTCGAATTTGTCGTCAATCTGGATTTTCCGGATTTTATACGTCACCGGATCAACAAATAATGACTGTACAATGAAATTATCTTCATCGAGTTTACGCAGGTAGCGATCTACTTTTTCTTCTTTATTCTTCCGGCTTATTTTCTCGAGTTTCCGGTTTTTCAACGATTGCAACACGTAGGCTCCACTATCGGCATACGACTCAAACTCGCGATAATCATAATCTTTTTCGTCTTTACGGTACGAAAACGGGTCGTTTTTCAGAATAGATTGAACCAGCTGAAAATCGATTTTTATACCCACAGCTCTTTCCAGGTAACTGTAATCGCCCATAAAATAGGTTTTTTGCAGGTAATTAACCATCTTAACGCTGTCGGGAGTCAGGTACAGGCGTGCAACCGAAAGGTTCAATTTACTGATACTCACCAAAATATCTTTATTATATCGCGAAGTCAGCGTTGCCCGGAACGAAGTTCTGTTGCCGGTGGTTTCGTAAGTACAATTAATGCGTTTAATATCCAGCCCTTCGTAGTCGAAGGTATTTTCTTCCATGTTTTTAATCAGCCGGTTGGTACTGATTGGGCGAAGTTTTTCGTTGCTGGTAACAGTTTTGGCCGTTTTACACGAGGCCAGCGCCGACAACACGATTGCAAACAGTGCCAGGCGCTTCATTCGGGTTATTGTTTTCACTCGTCTTCTTTACTTTCGATGTAACGGTTTTCGCTAACTTTTTGCCTGAGTACACTGGAGCCATCGCCCAGTTCGAGGGCTTTTTTCCATTCGTCAAGCGCCTTGCCTTTTTCGCCAAGCATGAATAAAATATCGCCGTAATGCTCTACCAACGTGCCGTTATCTGCACCTCCGTTTTCCAGCGCCGATTCAATATAAAACTTGGCCAGGCTGTAATCTTTTCGCTTAAACAACACCCAGGCGTGCGTGTCGAGATAAGTAGGATTATTGGGGTTAGCTTGAATAACTTTATTGCTGTAACGTTCTGCTTTATCGAGGCTTGTGCCTTGTACCGATAGGTAATAAGCATAATTATTCATGGCCATGTAATTCTCCGGATCGAGCTGAATCACGTCTTCGTATGCCTGAAAGGCTTCCTCAACATGCTTCAACTTGTAGTTCGCCTCGGCCCGGTATACTGCAAACTGAATTTTCAGGCTGGTATTGTCGCCCACATAGTTTTCGCCCTCGGCAATTATTTTAATCGCTTGGCCGTATTGTTCGGTTTGAAGCGCCCCCACCGCATTTAGCGCGTACAATGCAGCTTGGTTCGGAAATAGTTCAATGGCTTCTTTGCTGTCGGTGTACAAACGTGTCCAATCCTGCAAATCATTACTAATCAGCAGGTATTGCCACCATATTTCGAAGCTGTTTTTATCGGTATCCAGGTATTTCTTCAGGTAATCGCGGGCCTCGCCCAATTTGCTTTGCCGCACCAGGTGATCGGCAAAAATGGCAAACATCCGGTTATCATCCGGATATTTTTGGTGCAAAATATCAAGCAACTCGTCAATCTGGGCATCCGTCCAATCCGATTCGCCCGGCTGAGCGGTTTGCATCATGTAATACTGAATTTTTGTATCGGCATCCAGATCGTCGTTCAAAAAAGCCAATTTAATATGTTCAAACGCTTGTTTAAAGTCGCTTTCCCCGATATAATAACTGGCCAACGAAAAATGAACAAATCCGTTATCCGGTTCAATTTCAAGTATTTTGTTGTAGTTTTCCAAGGCACTGGTTTTATCGCCTTGCTGCTGGTACAGCTCGGCCAACAGCCCGTAATACTGCGGCTCGCCAGGATTTGACGCGATAAGCTTATTGATTTCGGCAAAAGCTTTGTCGGGTTTTCCCATGGCCAAGTAAAGGTTTTGCTTGGCAACCGAAATCTGGTCGTTCAGGCCGGTTTGCTTTTCAAGCTTATCGTAGGCTTCAACTGCTTCCTCGTTTCGCTCGGCCATTCCCAGCAAAACGGCTTTACTGTACAGAAATTCGAGGTTCGCGGGTTCGGCCGTACAAAGCTCGCTGTACAAGTTGGCTGCCTCGCTGAATTGACGCCGTTGTTGGTAAACCTGAGCCAGCGATATTTTGTACCAATTGTTTAACGGGTTAATGGCAACGGCCTTCTCAAGTAACAGCGATGCACTGGTTAAATCTTTATTGGCATAGTGCAACGAGCCCATTTCGAACAAAGCAACCGCCGATTGCGGATCAATTTCGAGGCAACGCGAAAAAATGGAAACCGCGCTACTGAGGTTGCCCAACTTCTTCTGTTTCACCCCTTCGATAAACAAGAATTCAAATTCGTTTTTCTGTTCCTCGGTAAGGACAGTTTCCTGTATTTTTTTGGTTTCGGGCGTGGTGTTTACCTGTTGCTTTTGTGCTGTACACGAGGCCAGTACCATGCCAACCAAGGCAATATATCCGATTTGTTTAATGTTCATTCTTTCTCTTTAAGGTACAAACGACCTGCTCTGTTGTTTTTTAAAATAAAACCTGTTTTGCAGCCAGAATTTAGTTTTTACCGGTATGCCCGAAACCGCCTGCACCGCGTTCGGTTTCTTCCAATATTTCCACTTCGTTCCAACTAATGGTTTCGTGGCGGGCAATTACCATTTGGCAAATACGTTCGCCATGCTCAATTGTAAACTCTTCGCCCGATAGGTTAATTAAAATCACGCAAACTTCGCCCCGGTAATCGGCATCAATCGTGCCCGGCGAGTTCAGCACGGTAATCCCCTTTTTAACAGCCAGTCCGCTGCGTGGACGAACCTGCGCTTCGAAGCCAGCCGGAAGTTCGAGAAATAAACCGGTTGGAACAAGGCAACGCTGCAACGGTTTCAGTACAATTGCTTCATCAAGATTGGCGCGCAAATCCATTCCGGCCGATAAAGCCGTGCTATAAGCAGGTAGGGGATTTCGCGATTTATTGATAATTTTAATCTGCATATTTCTGTATTTGAGCTAACTAAAGCCTGGTTATTTTTCCAATTTCCAAAGATAGCTAAATATTCGGTGCGCCGCTACTGCTCATTTTCAAGTATTAACAACATTTAATCCTCTTCTACATATACCAATTGTTCCATAATTTTGTCTGAAATAAACAGTCCTTCAGGACTCAATTTATACGAACCACTTTCAATTTTTAAGTGTTTGGATTGAAGATAAGATTTCGCTTCGCTCTGAAAATGTTGCCAATAAACAGCCGGAAACTGCGCTTCCAAATAAGCAGCGGAAATTCCCCACATGGTTCTGAGCGAGGTAATTACATAATCGTTGTACATGTCCTGAGCGCTTAAAACCTCGGTTTCCCAGTATTCGGTCCCCTGTTCAAAAGCTTTCAGGTATTTGCGGAGCGACGATACATTCCAACGGCGTGTTTTCAGGTCGAAGGAGTGGGCCGACGGACCGAAACCAAGGTAACTTTTCCGTTCCCAATACGCCTTGTTGTGCTGCGAATACTTACCCGAACGGGCAAAGTTAGAAATTTCGTAATGCTCAAAACCAGCCTTCTCCAGCTCCGATTTCAATAATTTAAATTGCTCAAAACTAAGCTCATCGGGCAATTCCTTTATCTTGCCGGTTTTCAGGTAATCGTAAAAAACGGTACCCTCGTGGTAGCTGAGGTGATAAGCCGAAATATGCTGAACATTAAGCGCAATAGCTTTAGCTACATTCTGGCGCCATTCGTCCAGGGTTTGACCCGGCAAACCATAAATGAGGTCGATGCTGATATTGTTGAAACCTGCATCCTGCGAGGCTTTCACCGCATTTATCGCCTGTGTGCCGTTATGGCGCCGGTTCATACTTTTCAAATCGCGATCGAAAAATGACTGTGTACCAATACTCAGGCGGTTCACCACACTGTCCCGTAGCTCTGTCAAAAATCTGTCCGACAAGTCGTCCGGGTTGCATTCCATTGTAATTTCGGCTTGGGGCGAAACTTGGTATTGCCCGCAAATTTGAGCTAAAATGACACGTATTTCACTCACTTTCAAAATCGAAGGAGTTCCTCCACCGAAATAAATACTTTCAATAAGTTCACCCTGCAACTCAAGGCGCCGTGCTTCAATTTCAAGCATTAAAGCTGAAATAAAATCGGGCCGAGACGCAAAATCAGTCGACTTATAAAAGTCGCAATAGTGACACTTTGTTTTACAAAAAGGAATATGAATATAAATTCCGGCCATGCTAAAATTGAATCAAATAAAGAGCAACTAATGCTCCTTCGCTTTGCCAAAGAACATTTGTACAACAGGCAATTAACGCTTTGTTTCGAACAAAGATACCTTTAAATCAATCATTTAAATCTTAATCAGGTCTTCGTGACCTTTCATATCGGCAATAATTTTTGCGATGCTGGTCGTTGAATAAAACCTCTCCAACTCGCTACGAACGGCGCTAAACTGGGCGTGAACCGCACAGGGTTTACCGGCAGCATGGTGGGTTGAACAAGGTTCCAAACTGATTAAACAGTTGCAGAAAAAGTCTTCTCCGTCAATAGTTTTCACAATCTCGTACAAGGTAATTTCTCCGGCCGGTTTACCCAAGCCAAAACCTCCATTGGGTCCTTTGGTCGATGAGAGAATTTTTTGTTTCACCAGGTTCTGTAGAATTTTCCCCAAAAACGGGGTTGGAATATCCAGATCGCCTGCAATTTTTTTGATCCCAATTTTTTCACCGTCCTGGCTGAATTTCCCCAGATAAATCAGGGCTCTTACAGCATATTTACATGTATTTGAAAGCATAAATCTAGAATTTACGGTCAGTGACCTGATTGTTATTAAGGCTTATAAAATGTTGCTTTTCAACCTAAAACTCAACTTGAAGTTCACTTTTTTTGCATTTCCTTCCATTGTTGGCTGAAGGATTTATCGGCAAAATGCGGAACTTGCTTTTTCTCACCCAAAGCGTTTTTACCCAAACCTGCCAGTTTGTTTTTCAGCTTTCCGCCAACTGCATCCAAGCGGCCCCGCTTCGAAAAAGCAAACTCGTAGGCTTTCATGCCTTTATCCCAAACAAGCGAACCGCTGCCTTGTTCCACCGCATCGCGCCGGTTAAACAGCAACAAGTTGTGTAACGGAATTTTTACCGGGCACACCTCGGTACATTTACCGCAAACCGAGCAGGCCGAGCTGAGGTGATTGTATTCTGGAAAACCGTTGTAAAACGGGGTAATCACCGAACCAATAGGGCCGCTGTAAGTGGCTGCGTATGTGTAGCCCCCAATGTTTTTGTAAATCGGGCAGGCATTCAGGCAAGCGCCGCAGCGGATGCACTTCAGGGCCAGGTACTGGTCGGGGTGCCGGTATAACTCGCTTCGTTTGTTATCAAGTAAAATCACATACATTTTTTCGGGGCCATCAACCTCGTCCGGTTTGCGCGGACCGGTAACAACCGAGTTGTAAACGGTAATTTGCTGCCCCGTTCCGTGAACCGCCAGCAGCGGCCACATCAGGCCTAAATCGTTTATCGACGGAATTACTTTCTCGATACCGGCAATAGCAATATGAACCTTCGGAAACGAGAAGGTCATCATGGCATTGCCTTCGTTTTCGGTGAGGGCAATTCCGCCCACATCGGCAACCAAAAAGTTTGAACCGGTAACACCCACGTCGGCTTTCACAAAGTTATCGCGCAGTTTTTCGCGAACCCAGGCGGTCAGAAACTCGGGTGTACTTTTCTCGGGCGTATCAAACTTTTCGTGGAAAAGCTCGGCGATGTCTTCTTTCGACTTGTGCATACAGGGCGTTACAATGTGGTAAGGCTTTTCGCCAGCCAGCTGCACGATGTACTCACCCAGGTCGGTTTCGAGCGAGTGAACGCCAACCTGTTCCACATGTTCGTTCAAGTCAATTTCTTCGGTGGTCATCGATTTGCTTTTTACCAGCAAATGCGCGTTGTTTTCCTGCAAAATTTTCACAATGGCCCTGATGGCATCCGAACTGTCTTCGGCCCAAATAACCTCGATTCCTTTTTTTTGGGCATTTTGTTCAAAATCAAGCAAGTACTCGTCAAGCTTTTCAATGGCAGTTTGCTTAATAAACGAACCGCGTTCTTTGGCTAGCTCCAGGTTCGAATAGCGTTTTTTGCCTCGATCGACAGCCAAATCGTATTTCGAAATGTTGAATTTAATGGTTGCCCGGTGCTTTAAATTGAAAGCAATATTATCAGCATCGTGGATAAACTTCTTTTTCGCATCGCCCATAATCGCCAGTTTCTAGCTTGAATTTAATGAAAATATATTTACAAAATACCTGATCGGATTTTTAACGCAAAAATCTCTCTCTTAAAGCGCTACAAAATAGCTTCCGAATGTAACCGAAAACAAAATCCGGGCATTCGCAATGAAACAGCGCTCCGAAAAACCAAAATTTTAACTTTAGTAAAAAGTAATCCCCAATCGAAGGTATTCAGTCCTTATTCGACTACAAAAATAATACTAATAAGTATTTATTTGTCGATTTTTAATGAAGAAACTTTCTAAACTCTTTCTGCTCCAGTACAAAAGTTACCGTTGTAAATACCCCAAAAAGCATAAAGTTGAACAAGTAACTAAACAACCCCGGAGGAATTGGCATAACGACTGAAAGTGCATAAAGTATTAACGCCAGCAAAAAGTACATTGCAATTCTTTTGATAGGGTAGGCCACCGGAAAATGTTTTTGCCCGTATATGTACGACAAAACCGACATCACCAGAAAGCAAATAAGCACAGCATAGGCCGAAGCCATGTAACCGTAGAGTGGGATAAAGGCAATATTAATTGCCAAACTGAGTATTGCCCCTATAATTGAAAAATAGGCACCGTAACGGGTCTTGTCGGTTAGTTTGTACCAGAGCGACAGGGTGTAATAAATGCCCAAAAACAAGTTGGCCATCAAAACCAATGGAACCACCTTCAACCCGGAATAATAACGGGAGTCGATGATATGAAGAGCTTTAAAGAGATCGAGAAACAGACTGATTCCTAAGAAAATAAATAACCCGAAAATGACAAAATATTTCAATATGAGCGCATAACCCCGCTTGTTGTTTTCCGACTTTACCTGCGAAAAAAAGAACGGCTCAAACGCATAGCGGAATGCCTGTATAAACATGTTCATCAGCACGGCCAGCTTGTAGTTGGCCCCATAAATCCCCAGTTGTCCCATGGGATCCTGATCGGCAGGAATAAGTTTCGGTATTAGTATCCGGTCGATGTTTTGGGTGATGGCTCCGGCAACACCAACCACCAAAATGGGGAAGGAGTACCAAAAAATCTCCCTCAGCAAAAACCTGTCGAAGCGCGGTTTCACCCATAAATCGGGTAGCAGGAGCAGCAGGGTAATAAACGACGAAATAAGGTTGGAAATAAACACATAGCCAATACCCATGCCCGGATCGTAAATGTACTGAACAAGACTGTCGGGGTGCGATTTCAGTATTGCCGGACAAATACTCAAAAAGAAAATGTTGAAGAAAATATTGCTGAAAATATTGACCAGCTTCAGCACAGCAAACTTAATGGGACGCGACTCGATGCGCAATTTGGCAAACGGAATTGCTGTAAAAGCATCGAAAGCCATAATCAGCGCAATCCAAACCACGTACTCCGGGTGATCGCCATACTCAAGCCAACGGGCAATACCACCCGAAAACGCCGTAACCAGCAGCAAAAAACTCATGGAAGTTACAAACAGGAAACCAATGGAGGTTGAATAAACCAGATCCTTGTCCTTGTGCGTACTGGCATAGCGGAAGTAACCGGTTTCCATACCAAAGGTAAGCAGCACCATCAGAAAAGCCATGTACGAATACAGGTTGGTAACCACGCCATACTCGGCTGGCAAAAACAAGTATGAATAATAGGGGACTAACCACCAGTTAAGAAAACGACCTACAATACTGCTAACACCGTAAATGGCGGTGTCGCTTACCAGTTTCTTAAATGAGTTCAAAGCGATGAAATTTTGGTAGCAAAGATAAGTAAACGCAATGAACCTGTTTTTTCGAATGAACGATTTATTATCATCTTCAATTAATTACAATATAAAAAAAGTGTTATATTCTGTTTTTCAGTTGGTTGAACCGAGGATAGAACTTTTAAAACAAACTGAGTCCAAACTTAAGGCACCTGCAAGAATGCTAGTAAAAAAATGAAGTTTAGAACCAGACTGCTGCCAATTGACAAGCTTTTCATTATTTTTAGCCCATTCAGAAAAATAAAAAAACCGTCGTTCATGAAAATTAAAGTTTTTGGACTTATGAGCATCAGTTTACTGCTATTTACCAGCATCTCGTGCAGCAACACGCCCAAACGTTCGCGAAAGCCGGTTGCCCAAATCGAAATCTCATCGGCCAACAAAAAACTAGCCTTGGGCGATTCGGTTCAGGTTGAAGTGGATGTGAAACTGAAAGACGGCGAACTAAAACAAACCGAACTGTACCTCAACAATGTTTTGGTGAAAAGCAGCAACGAACTGCATTTCAGCTTTCTGATTCCTAAGCTCGAAAACCTGGGCAAACATCAGCTGAAGGTGTTGGCAACCAAAACCGATGGGATTGAAGGCGTTAACTTTAAAACCATCGAGGTGGTTTCGAACCTGGAACCCGAACAGTACGGCTACGAAATTATAAATACGTACCCCCACAATACCGAGCACTTTACCCAGGGACTTGAAATACACAACAACCAGTTTTACGAAGGTACTGGGCAAAACGGCAAATCGGGTATTTACCGCTTCGACCTGAAAACAGGCAAAGTTTTGCAGTCGCAGCAACTGGACGAACAATATTTTGGTGAGGGAATTACCATTGTTGGCGACAAGCTTTACCAGCTGACCTACAAAGCACAAAAAGGCTTTGTCTACGATCTGAGCAGCTTTGCCCCGGTCGATAGTTTTACCTACGACACCCCCGAAGGCTGGGGATTAACGCACGACGGCCACAACCTGATTAAAACCGATGGCTCGGAATTCCTCGAATTTTTGGACCCCTCAAGCTTTGCCGTCGTCAAACGCATGCCGGTGTACGACAACAAAGGCCCGGTTATTTACATCAACGAGCTCGAATACCACGACGGTTTTATTTACTCCAATATTTGGCAAACCAACTATGCCGTTAAAATTGACCCGGCTACGGGCTGCGTAGTTGCCAAAATTGATTTTTCGGGATTGATGTCGGTGATGTACGACCCTGCCAAACCTATTGATGTGCTCAACGGGATTGCTTTTAACGACAGCAACGGTAAAATGTACATTACCGGTAAACTTTGGCCTAAACTATTCGAAGTAAAACTGGT
>JBKEAN010000022.1:0-24052 GCA_047972415.1 Mangrovibacterium sp. | reverse complement strand
CTCAGAAACAATCTCCTCGGCAATATCCTTGCGCCCAACATAACGCCGGGAGTATGCACAAAGAAGAGCATAATACTCGTAAAACAATGAAATAAAAGATGCTTCGTCCCCAAGCTGAAGTGCAGTGGTCCGTATATTATTCGTTTTCCTACTATGTTCCTGCGCCATCTACTTTATCTGTAGGTGTTGTCCATTCGCCAAGTTGAATGTATTACAAATTAAAAAAAAAAACCAAATGAAGGCATCATGCTTTATTCCGTTAAATGACAACGGGAATCATTCTCTACTGAAACGACGTCTTCTTACGAGAGCAAGAAAACATACTGGAACTGTTAAAGAAGTATTTAAACACAACCATGTACCCCTACGACAATATTGTTGATGCTTCCTATTCGTACAACTTTGAGGGTTATCGCCAAAAGGATGAAGATGGCGATTATCAGAATATGCCCGAGTGGTTTACCTACTACGACAACCATATGGGCACTACCGGCCTGCTGCTACTCCCCGATTTACGAACACCACTTGAGCAAAAATACCTGAATGTGGTACGGGAAGAAGAACGCCGTAAAAGCGGCAAGGTAAAAAAGCCCGAAAAAGAGGAAGAAATTGACGAACGCCCGTCGATTTTTAACCTTGGACATGAATATGCGGGATGTGCACGCATACTGGAGACCGATAAATGTATGCGCATGTTGTTTGAAGCCTGGGACCGCAAACTTTACCGCGACGAAAACCGCCCCGATCACTTTGAACTGGAAGATGCCCTGGGAGTATTGCAGAATGCCGACCGCCCTATTTATTTCGATAGCGGAAAAATATGGCACCAAGCCCTGCTTGAGGCCGCTTACCACTACAAAAGCCAACGAATTGCCGAACATGTGGACCATGTTTACGAAGAATACCGTATGCGGCACGAATTGGGCATGCCAGAAGAGAATAATGACCAATGGGTGATGCCTTTGTACATTAACAATATTGAACCTTTAAGAAATGGAATACTCAATGGGCGCGAATTACTGGGCGAACCCCGCAATTTTGATTTCTGATTACCGAACAAAACGATTATTTGTACCTTGCAACAGATTTCGATTTGCGCTGACGAAAACATAACACATGGAAACCAATCACGAGCTGGAACTGGCTTGGAACTTTGTTAACTTTACCAACCGCAACATCTTCCTCACCGGGAAGGCCGGCACGGGTAAAACCACTTTTTTACGCCGGTTGAAGGCCGAAGGCTACAAACGCACCGTGGTGCTTGCCCCAACGGGTGTGGCAGCCATCAACGCAGGCGGGGTTACCATCCATTCGTTCTTTCAGCTACCCTTTGGCCCCATGCTGCCCGACCGGGAGGACATAAAACACGAGCTGAATGCCTACAAATTTACCCGGCAGAAGATTGACATTATCCGCTCACTCGATTTGCTGATTATTGACGAAATAAGCATGGTACGGGCCGACCTGCTCGATGGGGTTGACCGTGTTTTACGGAAGTACCGCAACCGTTTTCAGCCTTTTGGGGGCGTACAATTGCTCCTGATTGGCGATTTGCAGCAACTGGCGCCGGTGATTAAAAACGACGAGCTTCCTTTGCTGAAAGCACACTACACCAGCTTATTCTTTTTTGGCAGTAAAGCCTATCAGGCAGCGCAAGTTATCGGCATTGAGCTAAAGCAAATCTTCAGGCAGTCGGACGAACTATTCATTAATATCCTGAACGAGGTGCGGGAGGATAAACTTAGCCAGCAATCGCTCGACATACTCAACAGCAGGTACCAACCAGGCTTCAATCCCAAACAGGAAGAAGGCTACATTAACCTCACCACCCACAATGCGCAGGCCGATACCATCAACGAGCGCGAAATGGGGCAACTGCCAACGCCAGAGCAGGTATTTAAGGCCGAAATTACAGGCGTTTTCCCCGAACAATCGTACCCAACATCAGCCGAGTTGGCTTTAAAGGAAGGCGCGCAGGTGATGTTTGTAAAAAACGATTCGTCGCCGGGCAAATTGTACTACAACGGCAAAATAGGTACCATCGAAAACATTAGCGAAGATGCTATTGAGGTACGCTGCCCCGGCGATATGGCCCCAATACCAGTGGAAAAGGCGCTCTGGAACAACCTAAAATATGTGTTGAACGAACAAACGAAAGAACTGGAGGAACGAACGGAAGGCTCGTTTCTGCAATACCCCCTGCGTTTGGCTTGGGCCATCACCATTCATAAAAGTCAGGGCCTGACCTTTGAGCGGGCGATTATTGACGCGCAGGCAGCCTTTGCACATGGGCAAACTTACGTGGCGCTAAGCCGTTGCAAGAGCATGGAAGGCCTGGTACTGAGCACGCCCCTCTCGAACAAGGCCGTGATTTGCGACCGCGAGGTGAACGATTTTAGCCAGGATGTGAGCGACCACCAAGCAGGGACAAGCGATTTGCAACAATCGAAAAAAGACTATCAGCTGGCACTTATCGACGAGCTTTTTAATTTTAAACCCTATGAATACCAGCTTGCTCAGGCTGTAAAATTGTTTACTGAGGCCGATAGCAGCTACCTGGGCGATTTGCCCGACAAGCTAAAGGCCGTACGGACACAGTGCCTCGACGAAATAATGCCGCTGGCTACCCGCTTTATGCGCCAGGTACGCGAACTGGCAGCCCTGGCCGACGATGTGGAGGCCAATGCCAACTTGCAAGAGCGTCTGCAAAAAGCCAGTGACTGGTTCAATTCCAAACTTACAACCGATTGGCAGGCCCGGTTAAAAGAAGCATCGTTTGAAAGCGACAACCACACCCTGAAAAAAGACCTGTACGAACGCCTGCATAAAATGAACGAACTGCTGCACGTAAAACTGGCTTGCTGGAAGCTTTGCCAGGAAGGTTTTGATGCCAGACAGTTTTTGGCTACCCGTGCGAAGGCCCTGCTGTTGGCACCAACCCGGGCCAAAGAGCCTACAGCGAGGGCGACAGTTGCAGGTGTAAAGCATCCGGCTTTGTTCCGTCGCTTACAGGAATGGCGCCGCCAAACCGCCGACGAAAAGAATGTGCCGGCCTACAATATATTAACGCAAAAAGCGCTACTGGCACTGGTAAATGAAGTGCCGGCAAACAGCACCGAACTGCTGGCCATAAAAGGTGTAGGCAAAGCCACCATCCGTAAATATGGCTTGGAAATTTTGCAGGAGATTGCCGCCTTTGCCAAAGAAAGCGGATTGGGCATTGTGGTACAGTCAAGCATTGAGGTGGAAGAGCCCGCGCTTAAAAAACCCTCGCACGAGCTTACTTATGAGCAATTTAAGGAAGGCAAAAGCATTGCTCGCATTGCTAACGACCGCGACTTGGCTACCAGCACTATCGAAGGGCATTTGGTGCCTTATGTAGAGGCCGGCGAGCTGGATCTGGACAGGCTGGTGGCCGCAAGCAAAGTGGAAATCATCCGGAAACAGTTTGAAAGCGCACCCGAAGAAACACTCACCGAGGCCAGGGCTGTCCTTGGCAACGACTTTAGTTATACTGAATTGCGTTTTGTAAAAGCGTGGCTAAAAAGAAGCGAATAGCCGCAGGAAGGAAGAACTACCAGATAATCGATGTTAGATGACAACTGTTAGATCGTAGTCGCCAGGTGCTGTTTTCTTCTTTCCGAAGTCTAAAATCTAAATTTTTATTCTTCAAATCAGGTCGGTTTGCTGGGTATTGATGCAGTTATAGTCGAAAAGTTTATTCTCTTTAATGTGTTGATAGACTTTTTCGGGCAGGTAGTTTTGCAGGCGGTCGTCGCCATTCCTGATTAATTCTTTCAGATGTTCCGAACTTTGCTTGGCCATCTCCTTCGACTTCAATTCGAGTACCAGAATCTTCTTGGTCAGGTTCAGGTATTGCCACAACAGCTTGTTGGGGCCTTCAAAATGGTCGTCATCGGGGTAAACAAGCTCACCGGTTTTGGTATCGATGTAGGGAAACAGGTACAGTTTCACGTTATCGTGGAACAATTTGCCAACCGATTCGAGCAAGCCCCCGCGTAAATCGGGGTACAGCGAACCATCCAGGATCATATCAAAGGTTGGCATCCCCATAATAATGCGGAGCTTAATCATTTTAAACTGGCCGAAATAATTCACCAGCTCAAAGTAGCGGCTAAAGTTGGAAACCATCACGCTCTGCCCCACCATGTTCAACAAATCAACCCGTTGGAGGAAGTCTTTCTCGTCCACCTGTCGGTCATGCATCAGGTTGTTCAACGATATTTCGCAAAAAGCCATGGTATTGTCGGGGAGGTAATCCTCGTCGCGCCGAAATACCTCCAGACTTTCGTCAAGGAACTCAATGGCCAGGTTGTTCACCGGGCGAAAGTAACCGCGCATCAGCAGTATGTTCTTTTTGTACAGCATATCGCCCGGATGCTTCACATTCCCTTCCGGGTCGAACATAATTGCCGGCGTCATGTTATTGCTAACAAGCATCAGGTTCAGAATTCGGTTATCGACCCAGGTTAAATCGGGCCCTTCGGCATAAATGTAGTCCACTTCCACCCGGTCGTCGCCCAGATTGTCAAGCAATGCAAGCAAAACCTTTCGCGGATCGTCCCAATAAAACAGCGCCCCGTAAATAAAGTTAACCCCCAATGCCCCAAGACTGTACTGTTGAAGCAAGGTGTCGCGCTCGTGTAGTTTTACATGAATAAACAACTTATTGGGCTTGTAGCGGTCGGTCCCTTCGGCTGCAATGGCCAGCCAACCATTGCCTTGGTTGGTTTTGGTGTAATTCAGGGTCTCCACGGTGTTGGCAAAAGCAAAAAATTTCTGGCTGTTTTTCTTATCCAGGATGTTGATCAGTTCATTGTACTCGTAATCGACCATTTTGCGTACCCGCTCTTCGGCCACGTAACGGGAGGGCGCTCCTTGGTTGTAAAAATGGTCGGAAAATAGCTTGTCATAAGCCGAAATGGTTTTGGCTACAGTGTTCGAAGCTCCGCCCGCCTGAAACAAATGCCGGGCAGTTTCCTGCCCACCGCCAATTTCGGCAATCGTTCCATAATAATTTGAATCGATATTGATATGAACTGCCTTTTCTTTGATACTAAGTATATTCGACATACAGCTACGGGTTTTATCGTTTATTCCAGATCTGGTTTAGTGAGCTCCCGGGCTCTGCTTTAGTTCCTAAACGTCGCTTTAATCATTTTATTTTCTGAGGGGAAGTTATCGCAAAGCGGTTCATTGCGCTTGTTTTCTTCGCCAGCGGGCACCCAATATTCGCAATTTTAATCTGTAAAAGCAGCACCGGGACAAGCAGGCTGTCGGTATGGTGAAAATAATTTAATGTTTGACGGGAACCAATCAAAAATAAACGAAATAAAAGATAAACCTAGCTTTGCTTTAATTGTTTAAACTTCAAACTAATAAAAACACCATGAACTTACTTGAACAACTAAAAACGATGACCATCGTAGTTGCTGACACCGGCGATTTTGAGTCGATAAAAGCATTTACACCCCGCGATGCAACCACCAATCCATCGCTTATTCTGGCCGCAACGGGCGATGCCAAATACCAGCACCTTATTGACCAGACAATTGGCTATGCACGTCAAAAGGGAGGGTCGAAAAAGGAACAGTTAGCCAATTGTATGGATAAATTATCGGTAAATTTTGGTACCGAGATACTAAAAATTGTTCCCAAACGCGTTTCTACTGAAGTGGACGCCCGGTTGTCGTTCGATACGGAAGCAACTGTGGACAAAGCACGCCATTTGATTGGTTTATACGAAGCCGAAGGCATTCCCAGAGAGAAAGTGCTGATTAAAATAGCTTCGACCTGGGAAGGTATTAAGGCGGCCGGGATTGTAGAACGGGAAGGCATTCATTGCAACCTCACACTCTTGTTTAGCTTGGCGCAAGCCATTGCCTGTGCCGAGGAAAAAGTTCAACTAATTTCGCCTTTTGTTGGCCGTATTTACGACTGGTATAAAAAAGAGCGCGGCGTAAGTGATATTCCGGCCACTGAAGACCCGGGTGTACACTCGGTAACCGAAATTTTCAATTATTACAAGAAATACGGCTACAAAACAGAAGTAATGGGTGCCAGTTTCCGGAATATTGGCGAAATTATTGAGCTGGCAGGCTGCGATTTGCTCACCATTTCGCCAAATTTACTGAAGGAATTGGCTGAAAAAGAAGGCACCTTGGTGCGCAAACTTGATGCGACTAACACGGGTGGCTACAATGCCCCAAAAATTTCGCCCGACGAAAAAACATTTCGCTGGATGATGAATGAAGATGCGATGGCTACCGAAAAACTAGCCGAAGGAATCCGCAAGTTTGCTGCCGACATCGAAAAACTTGAAAAGAAAATCAGCGAAAAGCTATAAAAACCTATGATGAAGGCTGAATTTAAGCCTTTTCGTGCGTGCAAACCTCGTTGTAACAAGAGGCAACAACTGATTTTTGGGTAATTGTTTGTTTTCGTTTGCAGGTACTGATGTTTTTTTTGTCCCTAAACGTGAACGCCTGAATGATAAACCCACTTTCCGCCTTCGCGTTTAAAAAACGATTTTTCGTGAATCTGCTGCATTTTTTCACCTTCAACGTACAAAGCCCGAAACTCAACAAAGCCAATTGTGTCGCGGGCTTCGCCAGCTTCTGCCCTTAAAATAACCAAGCCCATCCACTGTACCGATTTTGCCCAGGCCTCTATCGATTTTCGCTCTTTCACCTGCCGTGTTTCACGATGCTGGCTTTTCATCAGATAAGCGCCATCGGCTTTGGTAAAAGCTGTGTAACGCGAACGCATCAGCTCAAGTGCAGTCTCAGCATCTCGCTTCCCGGCGATAATTTGCAGGCAGCAATCTGCCGCCGGTTTATTGGATCCACATGCGCATAATTGGCTCATATATTTGAATTGAAAGAATCCGACTTGAGTTTCATTTTTGAGGGATCAATTCGTCAACGCGCGTAATAAAGGGCAGCTTTCATTTAGTGGCAAGCCCTTTCGGTACTTTTCCAGCAAATTAACCGACTGCTGCGCCAAATTTCGGCGAACCGCCCGGCGCTCGCCTTTAATCCGGGCAATGTGCATGTTATCGTAGGCAGTTGTTTGGTGCCGCATCCAGGCAATGACGGCCGCCCCTGCCCGTTCCTTCAGCGCAATGCGTTGGGTTCGGGCAACCGTTCCACTCCCGACCGGTGTGGCGTGTTCCGTTATCAAGCGGGCCATCTTGTTTGCCTCTCCGCTGTAATTCTGGTGAAATGCAAGGTAACTCAAAACAGCCTCAAAAAATTCGCCTTCGTAAGCTGTTTGCTTCTTTTCTCTGCGTTTGAGCTCCGAAACCCGTTTCTTTTGGTATTGCTCGGTTTCCCGAACCTCGGAAACGGCTTGTTTGGCAGCAATTATCACTTCTGCTGGTGCCCAAACACCGGTTGAAATCGTCTTTCGTCCTTTTTTAAACTGAACACGCCAGTAGGTTTCGGCGGCTGTTACTTTTCTGGTCATACCTGCATCACCAGCCGGAAGAAAAGCCCAGCCCACGGGTGGCGTAAGCGTTTCACCCTGCTCCCCCAGCAACTGTCCGTTCTTTCCGGGAGCGACCATTCGTATATTCTTTGTAGTCATTTACTTTTCTTTCCGTTTTACACCACGCACCGCTTCTTCGGTCCACGGATCATTGGGCCAGGCGTGTTTCGGGTAGCGGCGTTTCAATTCTCCCTTCACTTCAAAATAGGCGTTATTCCAAAAGCTGCGCAAATCGGAAGTCACTTGAACAGGTTTATAACCGGGCGACAACAAGTGCATCAGAACTTTCACTTTTCCGCGGTTCACGCTTGGCGTATCGGCTAAACCGAAAACCTCTTGTAAACGCACTGCCAATACCGGTGCCGAGCCATCCGCTTTGTATTCCAACCGAATCACAGAGCCACTCGGAACCTTTACCCGTTGCGGCGCCAATTCGTCGAGCAAGGCTTGTTTTTCGAAACTTAAATGGTACTGCAAAGCCACCGTAAGGTCGATTCTTTTAAAATCGTCGGACTTGCGAATACCTTGTAAATAGGGACTCAGCCAGCTTTCGTTATTTTGGATGAGTAGTTTTGTTGACACGTCGGGCCAGCCGCCATCGGGGTTCCACTGCCGCAAACTCAATACCCTATTTTGCCATTGGATAACCGTTTCGTTGAAATCCAGCAGCTGTTCTCCATCCTTTTTAACCGCTTCGGAAATGGCCTTTTGAATTTGACTTTCGCTCGGCCGCTCGATGGGTTTCGACTGCAAAACAATGCTACCGATGCGTAATTCAGTAACAGCAATAATTCCCCCTTTACGACTATCCCAACTAATACTGTCTCGTTTTTTGACCAGCGGAGCCAAATCTTTGGGATTTAAAGGTGAAGCGAGAAAAATGTTTCCCATGCCCTCTCGGGCGTTCATATGTGCAACCGCCAGCCAAGCTTCGTGCGCCAAGTCATCCTGATGCCCGGCCATAACCAAACTACCGTTCGAAAGTTGAAACTGCGCATTATTCCCCGGTCGGGCACAAGCTATCCGCTCGGGATAAGCATACGCCAGCAAAAGGTCCGTTTGGTACGGATCAACGCTTGAATTCTGAATTCCACAGTTTATGATTTCACGATATGAACTGGCTATTTTTTCAATCTTTAAAAACTTCTTATTTAATCGTTTATCCTCCCTCTGTTTACGCAACGCTTCAATGCGAATATTGATGTCGGTTCCCACTTCTTTTGCCAGAGGATCGCGTTCATCCAGAACGGCTGCGAGATCGGTTACCAATTCTTCCAAACCGTCCTTTTTAGCCATAACCAGCATGTGGGCAATGCGGGGATGACAGGGAAGCCGGTGCAACTCTTTGCCGATTGACGTAATTTTTCCATCTTCCAGTGCATCCAGTTGGTGGAGCAATTCTCTGGCTTGCGCAAGGGCACCCTTGGGCGGAGGTGTTATCCATCCGAGTTGGTAAGGATCATTCACTCCCCATTGTGCCAAATCCAAAACCAAGTCGGCCAAATCGGTTTCGAGTATTTCGGGCAAACGGTGCTCTGCTAATTGCTCCTGCGTAGCTTTGGACCATAAACGATAGCACACACCCGGCCCCAAACGTCCGGCACGACCGGCACGCTGATCGGCAGAATCTTTTGAAATGCGAACCGTTTCCAACCGCGACAAACCGGAACGGATATCGAAGCGCGAAGTCCTTGCAAAACCACAATCAACAACCACACGAACGCCCTCAATTGTCAAGCTGGTTTCGGCAATTGAAGTTGCCAGAATAACCTTGCGAATACCGCGCCGGTTGGGTAAAATTGCTGCCAATTGTTGCGCTTTGGCCAACATTCCGTAAAGTGGATGCAGTTCAACATCCAACTGCTCTTTTACCAGGATTTGCTCACACTTCCGGATTTCACTTTCACCTGGCAGAAAAACCAACACATCGCCATCAGTTTCGCGTAAGGTTTTCAAAACAGCCTGAGCTGAAAGTTCGGGAAGCAAACGAATATCGCTTTCGCCAATATACCGGATGTCGACCGGATATTGCCGCCCTTCGCTTTGGATAACCGGAGCCGCCAGCAATTCCGATAAAACTGGCAAATTCAGGGTTGCCGACATCACAACAATCCGCAAGTCGGGACGCAGGATTTGTTGTGCCTCGCGGCAAAGCGCCAAAGCCAGGTCGGCATGAATGCTGCGTTCGTGAAATTCGTCGAAAATAACCACGCCGACAGCTTCCAATGAATTGTCAGATTGCAACATGCGGGTCAAAATCCCTTCGGTAACCACTTCCAGTTTGGTTTTCGAACTAATCCGGTTTTCAAATCGAATGCGGTAACCAACCGTTTCGCCCACTTCTTCGCCTAAAAGCGAGGACATGCGCTCGGCAATGCTCCGTGCAGCTATACGCCGCGGCTCAAGCATAATGATTTTTTGTCCGTTCAATCCGGGCCACTGTAATAAATCCAACGGTACTACAGTACTTTTACCTGCCCCGGGCGGCGCATTAATAATGAGCGTATTACTCCGGTTGGTTAAGCTTTCACGAATTTGGGGCAAGATTGAAACAACCGGCAAATCAATATCTTCGGGTTTAAAATTCAAAATATGTTTCAGTTTTTGTTTGTTCGGTAAAAATAGGCATTCTACCTTGCCTTTAACACTTGTTGAAACAAGCAGTACCTTCTTTTCTGATACCCGTGGCAGAAATGTGCTTTTGCACAAAAACTATTTGTATGTTTAACTGTTGAAGTGGAGCAAAATTAAACTATCATCAGAATGCCGCATCGTTTGTACAATCAGTTTTTAGAGAATAACAAGAAATGGGTCGCTCAAAAGTTGGATGAAGATCCTGAATATTTTATCCGATTGGCACGCGGACAAAAACCGCCCTTGTTATGGATTGGATGTGCTGACAGCCGTGTACCTGCAAACCAAATAGTTGGCGCCGAGCCGGGCGAAGTTTTTGTACACCGGAATATCGCCAACATGGTTGTTCACTCGGATATGAACATGCTGAGCGTTTTGGATTATGCCGTTAATGTCCTGAAAATACCGCATATAATCGTTTGTGGGCACTATGGCTGTGGCGGGATTCAGGCTGCCATGAGCAACCTTTCGTACGGGCTTACCGATAACTGGATCAGGCATATTAAAGATGTGTACCGTTTCCATAAAAACGAGTTGGATGCGATAAGTAACACACAGGAACGTTTTGACCGTTTTGTAGAACTGAATGTGAAAGAGCAGGTTTACGGGCTGGCAAAAACCTCGATTGTACAGGCAGCCTGGGCAAATAACCACATACTGTCAATTCATGGCTGGGTTTACTCGGTAAGCAATGGCATTGTAAAAGATTTGGAGGTAAACATCAACAGTAACGATCAACTGGAAAAAACATTTCAATTAAATTTTTGAACGATACCAGCAAAAAGAAAAGCGGCTGCCCTGATTTTTACAGGACAGCCGCTTTTTTATAGTGTGAAACGGTTGATAACGGAACTCTGGAAATCGCTTTTGTAATTGTCGCCAACCGGAATCCAACGGTCGTGTATAATGATTCGGTTTTTTGTGACTGACTTTATTTTGCTGGTATTCACAATAAACGATTTGTGAACGCGCAAAAAATAATTGGATGGCAGGCTATCGGCCATCTTTTTCAACGAATTGAGGGTAATAATCGGTTTGTCCTCGTTTTGAACAAATATTTTTACATAGTCTTTCAAGCCTTCGATGTAAAGCACCTGGCTAAGCTGGATTTTTACCGATTTATAATCGGATTTGACCATGATAAAATCCTGCTCGGGGTCCATTGTTTCGGCCGATTCATCGCGTTTTCCCTTTTTACTGGCCGAGAATAGCTGGTAAGCTTTATTGGCTGCCCGCAGAAACCGTTTAAACGGAATGGGTTTCAACAGGTAATCAACCGCATTCAGTTCAAATGCTTCCAAAGCATATTCGGAGTACGCCGTTGTAAAAATAAACATTGGCTTAGTGTCGAGGCTACTAATAAACTCGACACCAGAGACATTCGGCAGATGAATATCCAGAAAAATCAAGTCGACACTGGTTTTTTGCAGCAAATCAAGCGCTTCGAAAACGGAATTGCATTTTTTCTCCAATTTTAAAAATGGGATGTGGCTTATATAATCTTCGAGTATTTGCTGAGCCAAAGGCTCATCGTCAATGATTAGACACTTCATCATAGTAAACGTTATCTAGGTTAAGGTGTAATTCGACGGTATAAACCGATTTATATTCAGAAATAGTCAGCGAGTGTCGATGCGGGTACAATAACTCCAAGCGCTTACGAATGTTTTCCAACCCGATACCGCTGCCCGATTCCCGTTCTATTTCTTTTATTTTTTTTACCGGTACAACCGGGTTTGAAACTACAAAATTCAATTCATCCCCGGTAATCTTCAGCTCAACTTTTATCCGGTTTTTTTTTGAATAATCAATGCCGTGCTTGAATGCATTTTCGACTAAAACAGTAAACAAAAGCGGTTCAATGTATATGTCTTTCGGGTTTCCTTCAACCGAAAAATCAACACGGACCATCTCTGTTAAACGCAGTTTTTGCAAGTCAATCAGGTTTTCAATGTGTTTTAATTCCTTCTTTAATAACACTTTTGGCGAACTCGATTCGTAAATAATGTAACGCATCATAACCGAAAGCATCATGATTACTTCGGGGGTTCGATCCGACTTCTGCCTGGCCAACGCGTAAATACCATTTAAGGTGTTAAAAAAGAAATGCGGGTTGATTTGAGCTTTGAGATATGAAAGTTCGGCTGCCAGTTTTTTATTCTCGATTTCTTTTAAGCTATTTTCGTTTTTGAACCATTCCCTTGTTACCCGAATACTTGTACTTATGGTAACCGAAATGACACATAACAACATAATACCCAGGTGAGCCATCAAGGGGTTCTCTGGCGTAATTCCATTAGTTTGTGACGAATTGCCGCCATTAATAAACAAAGTTTGCTGATTAGCAGCCCATAAGGTTTCAATCAGCCAGTTGAATAAAAATACAAGAAGTAGCATTAATACCATTGAGACGGCATACATTGAAAAACTACGCTTTGACAGGAATTTTGGAATCAGCAAATAATAGTTCAAGTAAAAAACAGCTGCTGCCAGAGAGATAGTTTTGAACAGTTGCAGGTAGTTGCCGGATTGGCCAAACCCCATCAATACATAATGAAAGGCCAGCACAAAGATGCCCCACGCAACAATGTTCAAAAATACCGTCAGTACTTTGTATTTTGTGTCTTTCAATAATAATTTTTCGATTTCATTTGCCATTGCCTGCGATATCGGTTTTGCACCTACTCAGCAAAAGTGGAATAAAATAAGCACTTCTCAAACTTTCAGTTAGCAGCGCTTTTGCTTTTTAACTTCTTAAAGTGATAAAGTAGCAACATCAGCAATTTTCGCCTGTTATTTTATTCGATATAAATAAAAAAGCAGGGCAACCAATAAGCTGCCCTGCCCGTATATTGCGTGTTTTCTTAAATCTCAAGCAAAAGCTCTTCGACCGATTTTCCTTCGGTTAGCAGTAAGTGCGGGTTTTCGATGAAAGTTTTCACTTTAACCAGAAAACCAACCGAGTCCTTGCCGTCAATCAAACGGTGGTCGTACGAGAGCGCCAGATACATCATGGGTCGGATAACAACCTGACCGTTTAAAGCAACCGGTCGATCGACAATGTTGTGCATACCCAGAATAGCCGATTGAGGTGGGTTGATAATTGGCGTTGAAAGCAGCGAACCAAAGGTACCCCCATTGGTAATGGTGAAGGTGCCGCCGGTTAATTCTTCGACCGTAATTTTTTTGGCTCGGGCTTTATCGGCCAGTTCTTTAATTTCGAGCTCGATGGCCGGAATGCTTTTGCTTTCGGCATTGCGTACAATCGGCACCATTAAACCTTTGGGCGTTTGCACGGCAATGCCAACATCAACAAACGACGGTGTCAGTATTTCGTCGCCGTCGATCATGGAGTTAATGGCTGGGTGAAAGGGCATGGCCGTGGCAACCGCCTTTGTAAAAAAGGACATGAAGCCGAGTTTAAAGCCGTGTTTCTCTACAAATTTGGTTTGATATTGCTTGCGTATCTCATTAATCGCCGTCATGTCCACTTCGTTGAAGGTGGTGAGCATAGCCGTTTCGTTCTTTACCGAGACCAACCGTTCGCTCAGCTTGCGGCGCAAAGGTGTCATCTTTTCGCGTTTTTCGCCTCGCGAGAACAATTCCTTTGAGGGATTTGCTGCCAGTGTTTTAACAGCAGTAGGCTGATTGATAATCGCTTCTACTTCGCGCTTGCCAATCCGTTGCAAACCGCTTAAAATGTCGTCAACCGATAAATTGTGTTCGGCCATTATTTCGCGGGCCACAGCTGTTGTTTTTACATGGGCGTGTTCCGGTTTGGTTTCCGCTGCCGGTGTTTGTTCTTCTTTTACGACCAGTTTTTCCTCGGTCTTGGGGCGAGGGGCTTCGGTTTTTGGTGTTGCTTCACCAGCAAACGAGGTATCAATGGTACAGGCAACTGCACCAACTGCTACGGTGTCGCCTTCCTGAACTTTGAACGAAATTTTACCGGCTTCGGCTGCCACCACCGTCAGCGTGGCTTTATCTGATTCTATTTCGGCTACGTCTGTATTTTTCTCAACAATCGATCCATCTTCCACCAGCCATTTACCCAGCTCCACCTCGGTAATTGACTCGCCTGGGGTTGGAATTTTTATCTCAATAATCATGGTTTTTTTATTTTCAAGCTAAAATTGATTCGCGAAATATTGTATTCATAATTTTTTCGAGCCGAAGGTTGTGTTGTTTCATCAAGCCTCCTGCCGGTGTTCCGCTTTCGGGGCGAGCTGCCACTTCAAAATGAATGTGTTTCAGTTTACGTTGAAGGAATGGCCATGCGCCCATGTTCTCGGGTTCGTCCTGCGCCCAGATAATGCGCTTCGCTTTTTTGTATTTGGAGAGGATGGCATCAACCTGCTCAACCGG
Source organism: Mangrovibacterium sp. (assembly GCA_047972415.1). Classification (GTDB taxonomy): domain Bacteria; phylum Bacteroidota; class Bacteroidia; order Bacteroidales; family Prolixibacteraceae; genus Mangrovibacterium. The sequence goes on along the minus strand of JBKEAN010000022.1, from coordinate 9,544 downwards.
GAGCGGGTACAATTGTTCCATGCGAACAATTGCCGTGTGTTCGTCGCCACGGTCAATACGGTTTTTTAACAAATCGTAGTATAAACGCCCGCTGGTGAATACAACTTGTTCAATTTTATCAGGTATCAAAACATGGTCGTCAATCACTTCGCGAAAACTGCCTTCGGCCAAATCACTCAAAGTACAACTTACCAGCGGGTGGCGCAACAAGCTTTTGGGCGTAAACACAACCAATGGCATGCGGGTGTCCCACAGCAGCTGACGACGCAGCATATGGAATAAGTTATCGGGGGTTGTAGGAACAATTACCTGGATGTTGTTATTGGCAGCGAGGGTCAAAAAGCGCTCAATACGACCGCTCGAGTGCTCAGGCCCCTGCCCTTCGTAACCATGCGGAAGAAACAACACCAGGTTGTTCATCAAACCCCATTTTTCCTCAGCCGATGTAATATATTGGTCAATAATAACTTGGGCAACGTTGGTAAAATCGCCAAATTGGGCTTCCCAAATGGTTAACGAGTTGGGCTGTGCCATGGCATAACCGTACTCGAATCCCATTACCCCGTATTCGGACAGGAGCGAGTTGTACACGTGAAACGGTGCCTGGCTGTCTGAAATATGCTTCAACGGGAAATATTTCTCGTCCATATCTTCGACGACGAACGCTGCATGGCGGTGGGCAAAGGTGCCACGTTCGCAGTCCTGTCCGCTTAGGCGCACCGGATGTCCTTGATACAGCAGGCTCGCGTAGGCCAGTAGCTCGGCCATGGCCCAATCGAGTTTGTTGTCCGAAATCATCATTTTACGATCCGAGATGATGCGGTTTACCTTGTTGAAGAAAACCTTATCCTCGGGAATGTAATTTACCCGCCCGGCCAGCTCTATTAATTTATCCTTCGGTACGCGGGTATCAATGCGCTGCGTAAAATCAATTTTCGACGGTTTACGGAAAGCGGCATACTCGTGCACCAGAAACTTCTTAATATTTAAGCGCTCAATTTTTTCCGATTCTCTATACTTCTCTTCCAATAAATTGTCGAAGTCAATAATCTCCTGGTTTATCTGTCCGGGGGTCATTATCCCCATTTCAACCAGTTTTTCGCCATAAATATCGCGGGGGTTTTTGTGCGAGGCAATGGCTTTGTACAGCAGTGGTTGCGTAAAGCGCGGTTCGTCGCCCTCGTTGTGCCCGTATTTTCGGTAGCACAAAATATCGATAAACACATCGGCATGGAACTTTTGACGGAATTCCATCGCCAGCTTAATGGTGTAAATCACCGCCTCCACATCGTCGCCGTTAACATGGAAAACCGGGGAGCGCGTTACCTTGCCAATGTCGGTACAATAGGTACTGGAGCGGGCATCGAGGTAATTGGTGGTAAATCCAACCTGGTTATTGATCACCAAATGGATGGTGCCGCCTGTTTTGTAGCCTTTGAGCTGCGACATTTGTATAATTTCGTACACTATACCTTGTGCCGCTACTGCTGCATCGCCATGAATAACAATGGGCGCGAGCTTGTCGAAATTGCTGTCGTAAAGCGAATCGATACGTGAGCGCGACATGCCCTGAACCAGCGAGGCAACCGTCTCCAGGTGTGAGGGGTTGGGTACAAGGCTTAGTTTCACATCCTTGTTGTTGTCGGTCTTTACCGTATTTTCGAAGCCTAGGTGATACTTCACATCACCCATCGAAATATCGTCTTCGTACTCGGTGCCGTAAAATTCCTTGAAGATGCTTTCGTAAGGCTTCTTCATAATATTGCTCAACACATTTAAGCGGCCGCGGTGCGCCATACCGATAATAAATTCGGCAATACCCAAATCGGCGCCGTGTTCAATAACGGCATCCAAAGCCGGAATTAAACTTTCGGCCCCTTCGAGTGAGAAACGTTTGGCACCCACAAATTTTTTGTGAATGTAGTTTTCGAAACCTACGGCAAGCTTCAGATGATCGAAGTTGTGCCGACGTTTTTCCTCGCTGAACGCTTGCGCGTTTTGCGAACTTTCCATTTTTCCTTGCAACCACAAAACAACTTCGGGATGACGAATATACATGTACTCTACTCCAACAGACTGACAATAAGTAGCCTCAAGGTGAGCAATGATGTCTTTTAGTTTTGCGGGGCCAATACCGATGGTGGTACCGGCCTGAAAAACTTTTTCGAGGTCGCTTTTTTCAAGCCCGAAGTTCTCAATATCCAGCGTAGGCCGGTACTGGCGGCGCGTACGTACTGGGTTGGTTTTTGTAAACAGGTGACCGCGCTGGCGGTACCCATTAATAAGGTTCAGTATGTTAAACTCTTTATCTAAATTACTACCGGAGAACTGCGCCTTGCCCTGAAAGTTGGCCCGCGCCAGCTCAAAACCCTTAAAAAAAAGTTTCCAACTTTCATCAACACTTTCCGAATCGTTCAGGTAATCCTGGTAAAGCTCTTCAATCGCTCCAATTTCCTGGTTTCCAACTTGCGAAAATTTATCCATCTTGGTATTCCGATTATTCCGACCTTGGTTTATTTTTTTGAATTGTAACAAACTGTGGTTTCTAAAGTTTAGCAAATCCCATTAATTCTGCCACAATTTATAACGTTTATCTATATCAATAGTTTGTGCATAAAGTGGGCAAAGTAAACGTAAAAATCAATGCGGCACACTGAAAAATATCGCCTTTTTTCAGGCAAGATTCCTGCAAAAAAAATGACTTCAACTTTCCTTTTCTGTCGTTATCTTTTACCGTATATTCGTAGAACCAAACAAGTTTGACATGAAACGCTTCCGTCTAATTCTGGTCTGTACGCTCCTTTTATTGGGCTTTTTGTACGTAATAGGGCCTGTACCGCATAAACCAAAGCTGGGCACCGATTTGCCAACATTGAATGTTCCGCTTAAAGAGTTCGACCACTATCTGGCTGTCCGAGAAGCTAAACTTCCGGTGAAACCCGGTAACGAAGCCATTATTTACTGGGCCAACGATAGCATCCGCGGCCAAACAGACTGGTGCCTGCTGTACCTTCACGGCTTTTCGGCCTCGCGGGAGGAGGGGGCACCTACCCACCTCAATTTTGCCCGGTATTTTGGAATGAACGCTTACCTGCCCCGACTGGCGGCACACGGGCTGGACGTGCCCGAACCACTGCTGGACATGTACCCCGACAGCCTTTACGCCACGGCCAAGGAAGCGCTGGTGGTGGCGCATCGTCTGGGCCGCAAAGTAGTTATTATGAGCACATCAACCGGCGGGACACTGTCATTGAAGCTAGCCGCCGATTTTCCGCAATTGGTTGACGGGCTAATCCTGTTTTCGCCAAACGTGCAAATAAATAATGGAGCAGCCTTCCTCCTGTCGAAACCATGGGGACTGCAACTGGCCCGTAAGGTTTACGGCGGCAATTACCGCCAAACCAATCCCAATTTGCAGCACCAAGAATGTGCCTACTGGAACTGCATTTACCGGCTCGAAGCCCTAGTTTATTTGCAACAACTGGTTGAAGCGACCATGACCCCGACAACTTTTAAACAGGTAAAATGCCCTGTTTTTTTAGGCTTTTACTATTTGGATGAAGCGCACCAGGATGATGTGGTGAAAGTTGATGCCGCCCTGCGCATGTTTGAGCAATTAGGCACAGCCCCCGCCCAAAAGCGCCAACAGGCATTTAATGCAGGGGTACATGTTATTGGTTACGGCCTTACGTCGAAAGCGCAAGCAGAGGTAGAACACGCCGCTATTGAGTTCGGAGAAGATGTTTTGCGGATTGAAAACTAAGCGGAAGGCCCCAGCGCAAACCGGGGCCTTCGCACACATGTAATGCTATTTTACAACCGATGCAAACAAGTCGAACTCAGTTGCATTGTTTATTTCAACCAAAGCAAACTGCCCCGTTTGCAGACTGTTATCTTTGTCAATAAGCACTTCACAGTCCACCTCGGGCGAGTCAAACTGGGTGCGGCCTACAAAATAATCGTCCTCCTCGCGGTCAACCAGTATCCGCAGTTTTTTGCCCACCTGTTTCTGGTTAAAGCGGGCCGAAATTTCCTGTTGCATTTTCATCAGCTCGGCAGCGCGCGCCTCTTTTACATCCTGTGTAATATCGTCTTTATACATTTTATAGGCATAGGTATCGTCTTCGCTCGAGTAAGCAAACACACCCATGCGCTCAAACGGATAGTCCCGAACAAAGGCTTTCAGTTCCTCAAAGTCCTCTTCGGTTTCGCCCGGGTGACCAACCAAAAAGGTGGTACGCAAGGCTATTCCCGGAACCTCTTCGCGTATTTTTTCAATGAGTTTGATCGTCTCGTCCTTGGTAATTTTGCGGCGCATCAGGCCCAGCATTCTATCGGTAATGTGCTGCAAAGGTATATCCAAGTATTTGGCCACATTGGAGCGTTCTCGCATGACCTTCAGTACGTCAAGCGGAAATTTCGAGGGGTAAGCGTAGTGAAGTCGAATCCACTCTAGTCCCTCAATATCAGCCAATTTATCAACCAGCTCGGCCAGTTTGCTTTCGCCGTAGCGGTCAATGCCGTAATACGAGAGATCCTGTGCAATAATCAATAATTCTTTGACACCAGCAGACACCATTTCACGGGCTTCGGCCAGCAGGCTTTCCATATCACGCGATTTGTGATTTCCGGTAAATTGCGGAATGGCACAAAACGAGCAATGGCGGTTGCAGCCTTCGCTTATCTTCAGGTACGAAAAGTGCGACGGGGTGGTTTGAATGCGGTGGTACATCTTCTGCTCGTAAAAGGTTGCATTCAAATCCTTCACTACCTCTTTAAAGTCGAATTTGCCGTAAAACTTGTCCACTTCCGGAATTTCCTTGGTCAAATCTTCTTTATATCGTGCCGAGAGGCAACCCATTACCAGCAACTTATCCAACTTTCCCGATTTGCGGGCATTGGCAAAGCTTAAAATCGTATTCACCGACTCCTCCTTGGCATCGGCAATAAAGCCACAGGTATTCAGTATTACAATATTGGCATCATCTTTCTCGGAATCATGCACCACTTCAAAGCCGTTCAAATCGAGTTGGTTCATCAGCATTTCCGAATCAACTAGGTTCTTGGAGCAGCCCAAAGTCATGATATTCACTTTTCTTTTATTCATCTTTAAATCCTTAAAATTTCAATCCTTACAACAATCAATTCACGTTTCGGTTTTAGGCTGAAGGTAATTCCCGTTATGCAAAACGAAGGCACAAAACAATACCACCGACACTGGATAAGTCCCGTTTTCTTTCAAGCTAGCTGAAGTTTTTTCTTGATTCTCGCCCGCGCAATTACGAAAAGAGGGAGTCAACAAATTCAACCCTGTTAAATATCTGCAAATCGCCCATTTTTTCGCCAATCCCGATGTATTTCACCGGAATTTTAAACTGGTCGCTGATTCCGATGACCACGCCGCCTTTGGCCGTGCCGTCGAGTTTGGTGAGCGCCAACGACGTGACTTCAGTTGCCTTGGTAAATTGTTTGGCTTGCTCAAAGGCATTTTGCCCCGTAGAGCCATCGAGTACCAGCAATACTTCGTGCGGGGCATCGGGAACAACCTTTTGCATCACTTTCTTAATTTTCGAAAGCTCGTTCATCAGGTTTATTTTATTGTGCAGGCGGCCAGCGGTGTCAATAATCACCACATGGGCTCCCTGCGCTTTGGCCGATTTCAGGGTATCAAAAGCAACCGAAGCCGGATCCGAACCCATTTCCTGGCGAACCAAGGGCACATCCACGCGCTTGGCCCAAACTTCCAGCTGGTCAATTGCTGCTGCCCGAAAAGTATCGGCCGCACCCAAAACAACCTTTTTACCTGCTTGTTTAAAGTTGTAGGCTAATTTACCAATGGTCGTCGTTTTCCCAACGCCGTTTACCCCTACAACCATAATCACATAGGGGTCTTCGCTTGGTGGAAGGTCAAAATCCGACACATCGGCCGAGTTGTTTTCTTCGAGCAAAGCAGCAATTTCTTCCTTCAAAATCCGGTTCAGTTCGTCAACACCCAAGTACTTGTCGCGGTCAACACGCTCCTCGATTCGGCGAATGATTTTCAGGGTAGTTTCCACGCCCACATCCGACGAAATAAGGACCTCTTCCAGGTTGTCCAGTACTTCGTCGTCAACCTTCGACTTCCCGACAACGGCACGGCTTAGTTTCTGGAAAACGCTTTCTTTGGTTTTGGAAAGCCCTTGGTCGAGGCTTTCTTTTTTTGCTTTGGAAAATAACCCGAAAAGACCCATAACATCGATTTTAAAGTGTCGCAATTTACTAAAATATGCCGAATAACAGACCAGCAAGTGCGACATTAGAAAAGCTGCAATTGCAATTAGCTGTACCGTATATTAGCCGCGTTTGCTTCTTCTAAATTCATGCTAAGTTGTTTTGAAATCACATCTATTTTAGGTTTGCATGTCAATTGCGATTCTTCTTTTTCAATTCGATTTCTCATATTTAAATTAGAAATACTGTCTTTGACATCAAAGTTTGTTAGCAAAGCTTCGTAAACGGCATTTCTATTATCTTCTTTCGCCCCAACATGATAAAAGTGTTCCATCGTGGAAATTTTGCAGTTTTTCCATACCGAGAAAACATAATCATTTGTACGATACTTGTTACTTAGCCATGTTGAAAGAATGTATTTGGCATTTGATGCCTCTAACCCATTATTTAATAAAATTTCTTCTTCCTCTGTCCAAGAGTCAAAATAGTCCACATGACGACCTAAATAAGGTGGGTCAGAATACACTAAATCGGATGGAGTAATTTGTTTTAATGTGTCTTTAAAATCCTGATTAACGAATGTATAATTCCCTGAATCAATTATTTGAAAAATATGCCCAACTTGATTTGAAATCTTTGTAACTAAAGCTTGTGCAAACCGGTTCGGTTTCCTACAAAAAGGCACATTAAAACCACCTTTTTTATTAAATCTCATCATTCCATTAAAACAAGAACGACTTAAAAATAAAAAGTCAAGTGGATTTCCAGTTTTATTAAACCTATCACGAACTTCATAGTAATATTCTCCGCCAGAGTTTAGTAATTTTAAACCCTCATCAGTTAAATGCTTATTAACCAATCCGCTTGTAATTTCCTTGTTTTGTAAAGCTTTATAGAAATTTATTAAATGGGGATTACTATCACACATTAATGCGTTTTTGGGTCTAATGTTAAACGCAACAACTCCTGTCCCCATGAAAGGTTCAACCCATCTTTCATATTTTACGCCATTTATATTTGAGCCAATCCAGTCAACAAGTTTTGTTTTAATACCTTGCGATTTTATTGGAGGAACAAATATCTTTTTCATTATTTTTCCCTCCTTTTTGCCCCTTTAGAAACAACTTTGTCAAATAAATCTGTCCGACCCTTAAATTCAAGAAAATCCCAAATATTGGTAATTTTTACAGATTTACCTTTTTTAATCATGGTTGCACTTCCATAGTTCATCCAATATTCATCGAACCAATTTTCACCAAGATTGCTGAATACGCCATTACCTAACTTTAAATCGTCAATATCGTTAATTGAACCAATATTAGCAGTATTGCCCGAACCCTGTCTGTCGCTAGCTATTTTCCATTTTGGTGCTGCAAAAAAATCAAAATCTTTAATTACAGAAGTAATTGATTTTAGATTTTCAAGTTTAGTTACTTTTCTATCAGTTATAGGGTCTTGTTTATCTCCGTATTGCTCTTGAATTTCATTAACTTGATAAATCTCTGTTTCTGCCAAATCATTATCAAAATCGGCTCGTGTATATATTATTCCTAAACAATAATGACCAACATATTGGTTGTATGGAAATTGAATGTTTTTATCCTTATCTCGTTCTTTAAAATATGCACCATGACTACCGAGAGTAAAACCAGCAGTAGAATTATTCCTTCTAAATGTTGTTTTTAAGTCAAGTGCAAATTTTACTTTATCATTCTTCTTATGAACAAAGGTTAAGTCAGGATACCAATTTTGATGTTCTGCTAAAACTATTTTATAGCCAATCTTTTCAGCAAATCGTAAAATCTCAGGAAAAATATGAATTTCAAGAATTTTTGAAACAATCTTTGTGTCTGATGAAATTGTGTAAATATTTTTGTATATATCAATAAATCCTTTAATTGTCCATTCACCAGTATCCGTCGAAACATATTTCTTCAATTCATCAACAAACTCCGTTAATCCCTTTTCAAATTCTGTTCTATATTTCTCCATTTCAATTTTTTCTTTTTTTTGCAAAGTTAATCAATTTCACACGATGTCATTTTAGTAGGTTTTCTACAAGTGCCGAATAATAGACCTGCAAGTGCGACATTAGCCCGACTGCCGAGCCAAAGCCTCCACCTAATGACAAAACAGTTTCCCTCCTCAGGCTTGCCGCAACTGGCGTATCTCTTCTTTCATAGCCGAAAGAATATCCGAGAGCTTGCTAACTTCCAAGTGATTGGGCTGGGGCAAATTGAAGCTCAACACTCCGGCAGCTTTCCAAATCTCGAGTACCGATTCACCTTCAACAGGATAAGGCCCGTACACCGGATTATCCGACTTCAACAACAACCGGGTTGCCGAATCTCGAAAAACACGTTTATAAACCAAGCCCTCATCTTTTGTTATCAATACGTAAGATTCGCCGTCTTTCAACTCATCAGGAGAAGCTACATACTCGCAAAACACGTACGAACCAGGCTGAACAGGCAGCATGCTATCGCCTTTTAGCTGAAATACCCGAAAGGTTTTCCCCCGCGAAAGCTCCGGCACCGGCATATAAAACGAAGCTAATTGCGCCATGTATTCGGGGTCGGCGTAACCATTCAGATAACCGGCCGAAGCTTTTACAGGTACAATCGGAATCAGCTCTTCATTATTAATATCCACCACAACCGAAAGCACTCTGAGCCTTTCGCTTATCTGATTTGGCTTTTCCCGGGTTCGCAGATCCTGCCCAACCAGTTCATCCAACGACAGGCCAAAATAGGCTGCCAACTGCTGCAAAACCGGAATCTTTGGCATCGCACGTGCTTCCTCATAAGCTCCTATCTGTGAGCGTTTTATACCTACTTTATCGGCCAAATCCTGCTGTGTCAGCTGGTGAATTTGCCGCAAAAACTTCAGATTAGTTGAGAATAAGTCCATATGCTTTTATTTTTAGCACTCGGCATAAAATTAACTACTATTTTTAGTATTTGCTAATTTTATTCGTATTTTTGATCTAAAATTAGCTATTCGGAACAAAATAAATTGAAAAAGTGGACAACGGACTCACGGAAAAACTAAAAATTTTAGCAGACGCCGCAAAATACGATGTGTCTTGTTCGTCGAGCGGAAACAACCGGAGCAACACAAACGGTGGACTTGGGACAGCTGTTGCCTGCGGTATTTGCCATAGCTTTACCGACGACGGCCGCTGCATTAGCCTGTTGAAAATGCTGATGACCAACCATTGCATTTACGATTGTGCGTATTGTATCAACCGCCGGAGCAACGATAGGCCGCGGGCAAGCATGTCGCCGCAAGAAGTGGTTGACCTGACCATTAGCTTTTACCGTCGTAATTATAT
>JBKEAN010000256.1:0-7687 GCA_047972415.1 Mangrovibacterium sp. | reverse complement strand
AATTCCTTGAAAACCAGTATCTTACAGTCAGTTACGAATTGACAATTAGATATGATTTCCAAGGATAAAGACGACAAGTTAATAAGAATTTACTTTTATGTGTGTGACAAGTTTGAAGAACTTCAATTTTATTGCGAAAGGTTCACGGGCAATAATGAACCGGAATTTACAGACCAGGAGATTATGACGATATACCTGTATGCTATCCACCACGAAGGACATAGGACAGCAAAAAACATACATCGTTTTGCATCGCAATACCTTATGTCGTGGTTTCCCAAACTGGGGAGCTATCAAGGGTTCAATAACAGGTTGAACAGGCTGGGCGGTGCTTTTACCAAACTTGTGGAGATGCTCCTTACAGATTTTCTGCCCGATGATTGCCTGGCTGACCAAAGTTTACTGGACTCTATGCCAATCATAACCTGTTCGGGCAAACGTTCAGCAAAAGTTGCAAGGGAATTGGCAGACAAGGGGTATTGTTCGACTAAAGGGATGTATTATTACGGGCTTAAGCTGCACTTGTTGGGTTTCCAGCGGATAGGGAAACTGCCCCATCCTGAACAGATACTGTTTACCCCGGCTTCGGTCAATGATGTGACCGTGTTTAAAGAGGCATGGTCGGGCATTGAAAACAGGACGTTTTGGGGTGACAAAATTTACTTAGTAAACGAGCTGAACCAACAAATGTTGGAACATCAGAACTCCCAAGTACTCGCTCCGGTTAAGGCGGTAAAAGGGATGCCTGATGTGATAAAACAAAGGCTGAAGGCTGCCGATGACCTGTTTTCAACAGCTGTTTCAAAGGTTAGGCAACCTGTTGAAGCAATTTTTAATTGGCTGATTGAAAAAGCCGATATTCAAAGAGCATGCAAAGTTAGATCTACTAAAGGATTAATCATTCATGCTTTTGGAAGACTGGCTGCTGCGTTTATTACATTAGCAATTTAACTCTTGATTCGCATGATTAGTGTGCAAATTGTGTGCAAATAAAAAGAGGTTACAAGCTTTCGTCTTGTAACCTCTTGATTTTCAGTAGCGAGAGGCGGGCATGATCCGCCGACCTCATGATTATGAATCATGCGCTCTAACCAGCTGAGCTACCTCGCCATCATTTTCAGAACTTTTTCAGATTCGTACAAGCTTCTCGAAATGCTTGTATTCTCTAAAATTGCGGTGCAAATATAGTATATATTTTTTATCTTCTGCAAGCGTTTTTTTAAAAAATATTTTGCCATTTTTATGGCGGGCGTAATGCGCTATTCGTTATTAATTTGCTTTAATATTTATTGAACGATGACGGCTAAAACTAAAATTCAACTCGAATTTCCAATCAAATGCTCACCGGCTGTATTGCACAATCGCTTGAGTACTGCTTCGGGACTGTCCGAGTGGTTTGCAGACGATGTCCACGTAAAGGGAAACCGGTTTACATTTATCTGGAAAGGTTCGGAGCAAGCCGCCGAGATGGTTCAGAATAAGGACGGGCGTCTGGTGCGGTACAAATGGGAGGAGGACGAAGACGAGGATAGCTATTTTGAATTTGCAATCAACAAAGAAGAACTTACCGGTGATGTTTCGCTAACCATAACCGATTTTGCGGAGAAGGGAGAGGGCGAAGAAGAGGAAGTTATAGATCTGTGGAACTCGCAGATTGCCGACTTAAAACGTATTCTGGGTTGTTAACGCAATTTCACTTTTAATTTCTGCAAAATAACTTAGTTTTGTAGCGTTTCCTATTTACGCTAATGAAACGATTACATCGCTACGTACTTGAGAGCTTTTTTGGTCCTTTCCTGATGACTTTCTTCATTTGTATTTTCATTCTGCTGATGCAGTTTTTATGGAAATACATTGACGATATGGTTGGGAAAGGGCTCGAATGGGGGGTTTTGGGCGAACTCATGTTTTATGCTTCGTTGGGGTTGGTGCCAATGGCCTTTCCGCTGGCTGTATTGCTGGCTTCAATTATGACCTTTGGCAACCTGGGCGAAAACTACGAATTAGTAGCCATGAAAGCTTCTGGTATTTCGCTGTTCCGGATTATGAAACCCCTGGTTTTTGTCTCAATCTTTCTGGCGCTTTTTGCTTTCTATTTCTCGAACAATATTTTGCCCCATACCAATCTTAAGTTTGGCGCACTCATGCAAAGCATAAAACGCCAAAAACCCGAAATGGTAATTACCGAGGGTATTTTTACCAACGAAATTGATGGGTACAGCATTAAGGTTGACAGAAAAAGCAAAAAGGACAACATGCTGTATAAAATCCTCATTTACGACCACCGGGCAGGGCAGGGAAATGTTTCGGTAACCGTTGCCGACTCGGGGTTTATGAAGATTTCGGAAGATAAGAAGTTTATGGTGATGACCCTGTTTGCCGGCGAAACAGCACAAGAAGACAATGTGAACGAAGCCAAACGCGATAAGCGGTATAAGTTTCGGCGTACCCATTTCGAAAAACAAGTCGTGATGGTACCCTTGCGTGGGTTCGATTTTAAACGAACCGACGAAGAAGGGCTTCGGGGGTCGTACCGGATGATGAACCTAAGCCAGCTGGAATATTCGGAGGATTCGTTGTACCTTGATTATAACCAGCGCGTACGGCGTTTTGCTGTTAATATGCGGTATAATCAGGACCTGAATAAAGGGATTGTGGAACTGAGTAACCTGGAAGATTCGCTGCGGAATTACAACGCACCCGAACAGTTGCGCAAACTCGATTTCGACTCGGCAGTTAATGCGATGGACCCGATGGTGCGAAACGAAGTGTACGCGCAGGCAGCCAGCCAGGCCCGTCAAAATAAACAAAGTATCGATCAAAATATTTTCGAACTGTATAACCTGAAAAAGAACCTGAACAAGTTTTCGATGGAAAAACACCGGAAATTTACCTGGTCGGTGGCCGTTCTTATTTTCTTTTTTATTGGCGCCCCCTTGGGTGCTATTATCCGAAAAGGAGGTATGGGAATGCCCGTGGTGGTGTCACTCCTGATGTTTATAGCTTATTACATGGTGTCTATTTCAGGCGAAAAAGCTTCGCGCGAAGATGTTTGGAGTATGTTGACTGGTATGTGGTTTTCAACCCTGGTTTTCTTTCCCCTTGGTTTCTTCCTGACCTACAAAGCAGCCAACGATTCGGGCTTAATGAACCTCGAAAACTACCAGCTTCGGATTAAGAAATTGTTCAATTTTATACTTCGGAAAAACGGCACCAGCCCAAAATCATAATATGCGGATTCTTCAGCTTACCAATAAAGTACCTTATCCGGCTACCGATGGCGGGACGATTGCGACACTCACCTTGTCCAAAGGCTTTTTTTTGCTTGGAAACCAGGTGACGATAATGGCGATGAATACGCAGAAACATTACACACATCCGGACGAAATACCGGAGCATTTGGCTGCGCAACTCCAGTTTCATTTAGTTCATGTTCCGGCTAAAATAAGCTATCGTGGCATGTTGTTCAACCTGCTTTTTTCTGATTTGCCGTATAATGCTACCCGCTTTATGAACGAGGATTTCAGCCTCGAACTGATTCGGCTGCTGAAAGAACAAGACTTTGATGTTGTACAAATTGAAGGGCTTTACCTTTGCCCGTATATTCCGCTTATCAGGCAGCACAGCAAAGCACTGATAGCCTACCGGGCTCACAATATTGAACACGAAACTTGGGATCGGTCGTCGCAATTGATGCACGGGTTGCAAAAACTTTACCTGCGCTTGCTGACCAAACGCCTTCGCAAATTTGAACAGAGCTACCTAAATTCGTACGACGTGTTGGTATCGATGACCGAGCGCGACGGGCAAATGCTTGATGAACTTGGAAATACAAAACCGCGCATCACCTCGCAAACCGGTATCGATTTGTCGGCCCTGGTACCAACGGCCAAGGATTTGGAGTTTCCCTCGTTGTTTCATATCGGCTCGCTGGAATGGGGGCCAAACCAAGAAGGCCTGCTCTGGTTTATGCAGCATTGCTGGCCGCTGATTCATCAAAAATATCCCGAGCTGAAATTTTATATTGCCGGTCGGAATGCACCAAGCTGGCTCGAATCGAAACTGAAATCGGAAGGAGTTGTCTTTTTGGGTGAAATCGAAGATGCCTATAAGTTTATGAAATCGAAGGCGATTATGATGGTGCCGCTTCGTTCGGGTTCGGGTATGCGGGTGAAGATTGTTGAGGGGCTTGCCCTGGGAAAAGCCATTGTTTCCACAACAATCGGGGTTGAAGGGATTGCCGCCATCGATCGCGAACAGATTCTGATAGCCAACCAACCCGAAGAATTTTTGCAAGCTGTTTCCGGTCTGATTGAAGACAAGGCATTGTACGACAAAGTTTGCAAAAACGCCGTCACCTTTATTCGCGAACGTTTCGACAACCTGGCAATAGTTTCCGATTTGGTTAATTTTTACAAACAGCAACTGGATGTGTGAGTGGCGTTGAGTGATAGCAATGCTGATTGCAGAGTATGCCTTTGCCGTTTGAATTGACGGGCAAATAGCAAGTAAATTGGGAGAAGACACACAGGCTTAGGGGGGTAAAACTCATTTTTTATCGATAATTTTAACTAGTTTTGCAGCGGCATTTTGAAAACCAACCAACTGTAATGACCGAGATCAAATTAAATACGATTCCCGAAGCAATCGAAGCCATTCGGAATGGCGATTTAGTGATTGTTGTCGACGACGAAGATCGGGAAAATGAAGGCGACTTTATTGCTGCCGCCGAATTGATGACCCCTGAAAAGGTTAATTTTATGGCCACGCATGGCCGTGGGTTGATATGCGTTCCGCTAACGGAAAGCCGTTGTGAAGAACTTGAGCTGGATTTGATGGTGGGGAAGAACACCTCTTCGCACGAAACCCCCTTTACCGTTTCTGTCGACCTGATTGGCTACGGTTGTACCACTGGGATTTCGGCCAGCGACCGCTCCAAAACCATTCGCTCACTGGTTGATCCTAAAACCCGCCCCGAAGAACTGGGGCGACCGGGACATATTTTTCCGCTAAAAGCCAAAAACAAGGGTGTCCTACGCCGTGCAGGCCACACCGAAGCAGCGGTTGATTTGGCCCGTTTGGCAGGCCTGTCCCCGGCTGGCGTTCTTATCGAGATTATGAACGAAGACGGAACAATGGCCCGCTTGCCGCAACTGATGGAGGTTGCGAAACGCTTCGATTTGAAAATCGTTTCGATTAAAGATTTGATTGAATATTTGCAGGATTCGGACAGCTTGGTCGTTCGTGGCGAAGAAGTTTCGATGCCAACCCGTTACGGCGATTTCCGCATCATCCCTTTCCGTCAGAAATCGAACGGGTTGGAACATGTGGCGCTGATTAAAGGTTCGTGGAAACCCGACGAAGAAATTCTTGTCCGGATGCACTCATCGTGTATGACCGGCGATATTTTCGGCTCGTTCCGCTGCGAGTGCGGCGACCAGTTGCACAAAGCCATGGAGCTGATTGAAAAAGCCGGCAAAGGCGTTGTGGTGTACATGATGCAGGAGGGGCGCGGTATTGGATTGATGAACAAAATCGCAGCCTATAAACTTCAGGACGAGGGAATGGATACCGTTGAGGCCAACCTTCACCTTGGGTTTAATGCCGACGAGCGCGATTATGGTGTTGGTGCACAAATATTGTGTAGCCTGGGGGTGAAGAAAATGAAGTTGATGACCAACAACCCGGTAAAACGGGTGGGCATTGAAGGTTATGGATTGAAGGTGACCGAGATTGTCCCTATTGAGGTGGCACCGAACGAATTTAACCAGTTCTATCTGAAAACCAAGCGCGACCGCATGGGGCACTACTTGCAAAAGTTTAAATACGATTGATTTTTTTTCGAGGGGGAAAAGTTGCAGAAGCACTTGCCAAAGCGCCTTCGTCTTATGCCCCTTTAGCTTGATAATTTTGAATTGAAAAAATGGGAATGTTTGATGACATGTTCGGCAGTAGTTACGACGAAACTGTTGAAGGCGTTGATTATTACCTGACCAAAGATGGCTACCGCGTGATGACGGAGAGTTATCTTGTAAAACGTGGGTATTGCTGCTCAAACGGTTGTCGCCACTGCCCGTACGATCCCAAAGCGATAAAGGGAAACCGCACACTGCGCCCCGACGTAGCTAAAAAATACAGCTTCTAGCAAGAGGCTGTCCAAGCGGACAGCCTCTCGTTTTTCTGCTTTGCCCTTCGGTGCACGTATTTGGGGCCTAAAGGTTCTGTGGTTTGCAAAATAATGTGTAAACTTGTATTTGCGTAACACTAAGTACCCAAAAGGTGTTACGAGTAAGCGAAACACATCATGGAAATTAACGCTCAACTTCAATCTAAATTAAGCCAGTTGGAAGCATGGTTCGCGCAGCGGAATGGTTCAATCGTCGCTTTTTCTGGTGGGATCGATTCCACCTTGGTGCTTTTTCTCGCTCACCGCTTTCAGGGAAAGGACAAAGCAATCGGGGTCATTTCGAACTCGGAAAGCCTGAAGGCAAAGGATTTTGAACTGGCTCAGAACTTCTGCCGCGAGTTCGATATCAGCCTGGAAGTCATTAAAACCAATGAGCTGACCGATGAGCGCTACAACAGCAATCCCGAGAACCGTTGTTATTTCTGCAAGGAACACCTGTGTCACGATTTGCAGCAGGTGAAGGAAAAATACCCCGGTTTTGATATGCTGAGCGGCACCAACCTTAACGATTTGGGCGATTACCGTCCGGGATTGCTGGCTGCTGAAAAGTTTCAGGTGCTAGCTCCTATGGCTCAGTGCCAGATTTCAAAAGACGAAATTCGGGCTATGGCCCGCTACTTCAATTTACCCAATTGGGAAAAGCCTGCCAGCCCGTGCCTGAGCTCGCGTATTCCGTACAATCATTCCATTACCCTCGAAAAGTTGAAGCAAGTTGAAGCTGCCGAAAATTACCTGAACGAACTGGGTTTTGCCGACGTTCGTGTCCGGCATTACGGCAATTACGGGCAAATTGAAGTGCCGCCAAGCGAAATGGAAAAACTGGTTACACTCGAACCCGAAGTGTTGAGCACCATCAAATCCCTCGGTTTTGGCGATGTATGCATCGACCGCGAAGGACTTGTTTCCGGCAAATTGAACCGCGTCCTTAAAGGACAAAAATAGGGGTGGATTGAAAACTATCAACCGAAAACTGAGAAAATGAAAATACTATACTACGATTGTTTTGCCGGCATTAGCGGCGATATGAACTTGGGCGCGTTGGTCGATCTGGGTGTTGATGCCGAATACCTAACTGCCGAACTGGAAAAATTAAATATTGAAGGCTTTCGGTTGGAGGTAAAAACGGATACGCGCCGGGGGATTTCGGGAACCAAGGTTGATGTAATTGTTGAAAATCCGGACAACGAAAAGCACCGGCACCTGCGGCATGTTGAAGAGTTGGTGAACAACAGCACGCTTTCTACCGAGGTAAAAAAAACGGCATTGAAAATTTTTCGGCTGATTGCCGAAGCGGAGGCCAAGGTACACAATATCGATATTCAACGGGTGCATTTCCACGAGGTTGGTGCGCTCGACTCCATTGCCGATATTGTCGGTGCAGCCATCTGCCTCGACTATTTGAAGGTTGATCGGGTGTTTTCGTCGCCAATTCAACTGGGAGGCGGAACCGTAAAATGCGCGCACGGCATCATGCCGGTACCGGCTCCGGCCACTGCGCTT
>JBKEAN010000255.1:0-14419 GCA_047972415.1 Mangrovibacterium sp. | reverse complement strand
ATATGCATCAGAACCTACCCCTTTGTATTTTATGTATATGTGATTAAAATCCAGCTTGTCAACAATATCTACGATAAAACGCGCCAGGTGATCTTCCGGTAGCCAATCGCCCAGGTCATATGGCATTAACATCCGCTGTTCACGGTCTGCTCCTATAAATTTCTTCATGCCTGAAAATACTAATTTTTCCAGCCCTCTGCAAAGCCCGACAGACTCCTAGTTGCAGTATATACCCAAGTTTTATTGGCAATTATCTCTGTCGATATTAATTGCCCTTTATCGAAGATCATTCGTAAATAATGTTCTTTTTTCCATTCAATGGGTAACATAGGTTCCAATTCGGGATTTGCTTTTTTTACGTACAAGGTATCGGTAAACCAGGTAGCTGGCATAAGCCCATAAATCCTCTTTAATCCTTCGTTGTTTGGTATATTGTTGTGCAAAAAATACTTACCTGTAAATTTCTCAATAGGCGGATAGATTTCTTTATTATCCTTAAAAATAAATGGAAAATAAATTTCGCAGAGGAAAAGTTCACTGTTTAGCAATATCCAGAGGGCTACATATTCTTTTTCACTATGTCCAAATGCTCCATAAGGAGGGCTGGGGAACGGATTCCCGATTATAGTGATTAACGAATCATTTCTATAGGCACTCTTATATCCCTTGAAAAAACTTAATGGAGACTTACTAATTAAATACTTACTCGGGTTATCACCAATATATAGCTCATCCGAAGTTTTTAGTAGATTATAAGAAAATTCGTCTCCCAATAGTTCTACTGTAATCTCCTTATTCTGAGAAAATACTTGCAATGCAATGAATATGAAGAATGTGGTATAAAATATTTTTGCCCGCATGGTTGTTAATATTGTTGATTATAATATAAGTTATCGTAATAGTAATATTGACTATATACTCCTTCTTTGAAATCTGCTGATGTATATTGGAAATACTCGCTGTTTATTGTACTCAAGTATGCAAGATACTCTGATTCCGTTTTGTCATATGTTGAGGGATTATAATTATCATAATGGTCTTTTTCATGTATGAGCATGCACATTATGTCGTATATATTGCCGTTTTCAAGAGTGTAAGATGCACTATTTAATGCCATATAGCTATTATAATCAGTCCAATTATTATTCGAAGTATAACGAGTAGCTCCACCTGATTCGCGATTAATAGTCCCATCGTCATAAAAGAATGAATAGACATAAATTTGTTCATATATTCCTAATTCATAGGCGATAGTGTTAATAATATTATTTTGGGCATAGATTCCTGAATCAAACAAAGAGGTGCTATACTGATGCAACATGTAGGTGGCACTGCTGGAATTCTTTAAGGCATCATATGCCCAGTAGTCCATTGTCCTGACCTCGGAGCTGCTACCAACAGTGCCGAGGTAGTTTCCATACATGTCATAATAATGCTCGGCACCAACACAACTCCGTTGTTCTGCCTCACTAAGTATTGTCATCGTTTCAGACAATTGTTTCAAGTTTTTTCTCGTTATTTTTTTCATTAGTTAAACAATTTTTGAGAATACCATATTCTCTTTTAATAAATAAAGCCCCATTCCGGCAATGCCTCGATAAATTGGTAAAGAAATCACTATTATCCGACTAATCTGAAATTTCGGGGATTTAGGTTTTGAAATTCCTCATAGTCAGTTGTTTCTATTTTCATTTCAAAAGTCACCCCCTCTCAAAAGTAAGTTTTGTTTGCAATGACGAGGCGGTTTGCTCTGTTTTTTTCAAGTATTCACGCTTAGTACTCCGTAAAAGTTCGAATACATCCAGCAAACTAATCAGGTGTATCCGTACCAGTGATGCCACAACTGAAAATGCTTTTTTTGTTTGTGCCATTTTCTGTATTACGGTCATCAGGAGTTGGGCAATCAGTGTACACCAAACCTGCGTACGGATGGCAGTTTCGTTTTCGCCGTAGAAATAATGAAGCTGGAAGTTCTGCTTCATTTTCTTGAACAGCAATTCAATTCCCCATCGCTTTTTGTACAAAAATGCCACTTCTTCTGCCGTGCTTTCCAGGCTGTTGGTGATGAACTCATAATACCGGCCTTGTTCATCCTGGTAGCATACTTTTTTCAGGCGGAGTTTTTGCTTCTGCCTGGTTTGCTTTTTGCCATTTTCATCTTCGGGACTGTACTGGATTTCTATGATTTCTTCCCTCAGTACCATTGCCTTTCCGGATTCTTTTTTGTGTGCCCGAAGGGTTTCTACAACCGTGTAAACTGCATTTTTCTTAATCCGGGTGACAAAAAAGATGGATTTGCTTGTCCACAAGGCAAACTGGTGGTAATAGTTATATGCCCTGTCGAAAACAACCATGCTGTAGGAAATCAAGTCCAGCTCTTTCAGAAAGTTTTTATCATGCACTTTGGCCTCGGTTATCTTGATAAACCGTCCAACCGATTGGACGGCATCAATGAGCATGTGTACTTTCAGTCCCCCTTTCTTTTTGCCATCGTTCTTCGGGTTAGGTCCCACTCCCTTTAACAAATCACTGAACAGCCTGATGGTTGTCGAATCGATCAATAATACCTCCTTAAAAGTGAGCCCGAAGGTTCGGCTGTCCGACAAAAAACTTTGATAATGGCGTACCAAACTAAAATATACATCTTCAAAGAACTTACTGTCGCGGTTGCGCATCCCCTCGCAGGCGGTGCTTTTGCCCGGGGCTTTCTCAAGTCCCAACAGGTTCAGTTTCCCGCTCATCGCCCGCAGCCCCTCGCAAATCTCGGTCATCGAGTCGCAGCGGCTAAAGATGCCGAAAAGGACTGTTATTAACTGTGTTTTTGCCTTAAAGGCTTTATAATAATAGTCGGCATTGTGCTTCTTGGCCAGCCCCGTTAAATTAATCCCTTCAAGTAAATTTATGACCTGTTTGAAAATCGGCTGTCCGACAAATTTTATTTCTGTATTTTTACCCATGTTGTTTATTGTTCGCAAAACAAATCTACAACATGGGGCTGCAAATGCCGACCAAAGTGTGCACCTGATACCATAATGATTAAAAAAAAAATCAACCGGTACCGTTTCTTAGACGCTCAATACCATCCCGTGAAAAGACAGCACCTCTAAGTGGTTTGACCAATCCGCCTAATCGGCTTAGCCGAAGCCCATAGTATACAATACATAATATTTATTCATCTAATCTACAGTTATGCTACTCAAATTCACTAAATTGCATCCTTGAGTAGCGCAGGATACACGGCAAATACCAACGACAAAAAATGCGAAAGCGCTTTCGCGACAGGACCGGGATAGAACCCGTTATAGGCCACGTAAAACACGACCACCGGATGCACCGCAATTACCTGCTCGACCAGATTGGGGACAATATGAACTCAATCCTGGCTGCCGTAGGCTTTAACCTCAAAAAAATGCTTCGGAAGTTAAAATCCGAAGTAAAAAATATTTTTGAGTATGTTGAAAACCTTGTCTTTATCATCCTGCGGAGCTGTAACTTTGTACCCTTGGATAAATTGAGGTTTTTTCACGTTTGACGATGTAAAAATACGGAACGGCCAAACCATTATGAAAAGGAAGCCCCTAGGTTTGACACGGGCTAAAAGTCTGATAATCCGGGTAATTTTTGCGATAGAGGTTTATGGTAGGCTTCAAATACCGTCAACACAAGCAGCACAACTTCTATCTCACTAAAGGTTGACCCCAGTACCAGTACTGGTATTGGAGTACCCGAAAAATATAAATGATGGAAAGTTTTGATAAGACCACCCGATAAGACAATAATCGTTGAGAACCATTCACTGAACGTATCTTCTCGGGTTTGCCTCTCCACTCAAGTAATTTATTCAACTCCCCAATGGCCCGCATTGCAAGAAGACTGGTTCATTGGTGCAAGTAGGTACAACAACGGAACTTTAAGCCTTGCCATGCAAGGTTTAGCTTGCCTAAGTTTGGAGAGCTTTAGTTCTGAAGGGACATCAGCCGGTCTTTTTATATACGCAGTTTGTGAGTTTACATAAATCGCATTGATAATCGCGATAAAAAACTTCTTTACCGATACCTATTACGCCGCTAATGGACTTTACCGGGCTCATGAGGCACGACTCGGTTAGCGAAACACCAGAGGGTTTATCCCCGAAAAAAGAAAACAACTTTGGCTGGTCGGCCACGCTCCAATAGCAGTAACCTGGGCTATAACGGTTCGTAATTTTGCTGCCCGAGAGTGCTACTTGCCGGGCAATGGTTTCCTGAATCCTATCGCCCACAGCTTCGGCAATAGCGCTTCCTGCAATATCGTACATATAACCAAGCACCACATCTTCGCCTTTCATCAAGTTCGACGATTTTTCGCTGATTGTTTTACCGGCCGTGCAAACAAAAAAAGCCAGCTTATCGGCATCCTGCAACTCTTTGCAAATGGTTTTACCTGCTTTAAACTCCACACCACCGGTAACAAATGAACTTTTGGTTCCCGAAAACTCAAACGTATCCCGGATATGAAATGCCCCGCAAATATCGATTAACTGGCGGCAGTCGGCCCAAACCATTTCAAGGTAGCTTGCAAAAGGTTCCGGAACAGGCCCTTCGGCATAACCAAGCCTTTTATTGACAAAATCAAAATCAATAGTCAGTTCGTCAAAGCAATATGCGATTTCAGTTTTCATTTTTCTCTTGTAAATTCGTCAAATACAACTTGTAAGTTGGTTCCATCCTCAAAATTTCCGATCAAAACAAATTCGGTTGGACCCGAAAAAGCGGGAATCTCTTTTATATCGACCTCATTGAAAACTCCCTGCAAAAAAATGCTTCGTTTATCGGCCAGCTTGATGAATCCTTTGCAACGGATGCTGTCTTTTTGAACCATATCCAGAAATTTCTTCAAACTGTGGAAGGAAATTTCCCGACTGCTCCGGATAACAACAGAAGCCATGTCTGGGCGTCCCAACGGCTGCGTTGAACCCGGATAAAACTTCGGTGTTTTTTTGAAGTCATTTAAGTCAACCTCGCCGTATTGGGCAAGCAGCAACCGGGCAAATGGGTTCACTTTTTTTATTTCCGAAACCACTTCGGACACGTTGTCAGCTGCCAAATCCACTTTATTGACGATAAGGGTGTCAGCCGTGCGCAACTGGTGTTCCATACGGGTTTTAAGTGCTGGTACACGTTCAAAGTTCATGGCATCTACCAGGCACCAAACATGTTCCAGAAACACCTGCCCTTTCAGTTTTTCCGATTGAAACATTTGTCCCACACCAATTGGGTCGGACAGTCCGGATGCCTCCATAATCAATACATCGGGCTTTTTTTCGCGAATAAATCCGGCCAGCGAATCGATAAACGAGCCCAGCAAACATACGCAGAATACCGAGCCGTTGTTGATTTCCAACAAGTCGTAGGCTGCTGTTTGCCGAAGCGTTTGCGCATCCACGTTCACCGATGAAAACTCATTTTGAACAACGGCGATTTTTTGATCGCCGTTGAACCGTTTGTAAAAATGCTCGAGAAAAGATGTCTTGCCGCTTCCCAAAAAACCCGTTATCAGATGAACCGGAATGCTCATTTTCTCAATTCGTTTTCGATTGCCTCAACAATTTTCGATTTTGGGGGAATTTGGCTGATAAACTTAACTTCGCCGTTGATGCAGGTCGTCGGTACATTTTGCACACCCAAAGCCATCATCATCCGGATGCCATCAATATCCTTTATTTTGTGCTCGTTAATCAGTACATCGTTTCCAAAATCGGCCGAAGCCATTTTCACCGCCTCAACCATATACTGGCAAGGTGCACACGAGGCCGAATCGAGCGTGATAATGTCAATCGTAACTTTCGCTTTTCCAAAATGACCATCCAAGTTCATGGGTTGCAACGAAGAACTGTGCTCCATTTCCTTAACTACCTGACGGGCATAATCGTCGTACACCAACTCCGTTACAGCTTCCAGGTTTTTCACAGGTGTGTTCATCGGCAGATCGCAACCCGGTGCCAATATAAAACCTTTGTTGCCGCCCAATTCGAGGCAAGCCACGGTTTCCTTCTTCGAATCCATTTCGTTGCCGAGCAAAAGCACGCTGGTTAGTTTCATGTTTCCGCCAAAGCTGATACCCTTTGCCAGGGCAATGTCCTTCACAAAATCCAGCGGTATGTTTTCGTCAATTGAAACATTGTCTGGACGGCAATCGCACATCACTTCGATGTTTTGCTGTGCATGACCGCAAACAAAGAACGAACTGTATTTTTTTCTCTCGCGAACAAAGTCGAAGATACGTTTAGCGAATGGGCTAACAAATGTTTCAAACGACATGGGGTCTATCTGACTGGTCATCGGGTCAACTACTGCAATCACATCGCAACCGGCATCTAGCAGCATTTCAGCGTGTTTAATCCCCACTTCAGTACAAAACTGCATGAGTTCGCCCACATAATCCGGATCTTCAAACAGTTTCATAAATATTTCGGTACCCAACAAGTGCAAGGCCAGGGTGAAAGGCCCCGTTACCAAGCCATACAAGGCGAGGTCGGGAAATTTTTTGCGCAAAGCCCTGGCTGCATCCAAAACCACCGGCATGCGACCATCGGTTTTAGTCGGAAGTTGAAGCGAACTGAGTCCGATCCCTTCGCTCAAAGGGTGAGAAACCACAGCGGGAGGATTTTCTTTGCTCCACACCAACTTACAGCCTAAAATTTCGGCCTCAATCTGTAAATCGAAAGCAACCGGAATGCCGTCTGGTTTATATAACTCTACTGCTTTACTGATGCCGGAAACTATTTTTTCCGAACTTTTCAAATAGGTTTCTGCGTCAACACCTGTTAAATAAGCCCCGTGAACCCCAACAAAAGGCACCCAAGGCACTCGTTCAACCGTTTCCTGACGGAATGCTTTTTCCAATAGTTTCAACCCGTTCACATTGTTCATTTTATGCAATTTTAATATTCAAAAAATCAACTACTCCCTGTGGATCAGCCGAATAATTATCGGCCCCTATTTTTTTACAAAAATCGTTATTAACCGGAGCTCCCCCAATTGTAACCAGCGTTTCGGGGAAAACAGTTTTAATATCCTTTGTTATCCGTTCCATATTTGCCATGGTTGTTGTTAACAAGGCTGACAAGCCCACTGCTGCACCGGGGTTTTCTTTTATTGCTTCGATGTATTTTTCGGCTGTACAATCGGTTCCCAGATCAACTACTTTATAACCGCTGCCTTCGACCAACATGGCTACCAGGTTTTTGCCAATATCGTGCAAATCGCCCTGAACGGTGCCAATGATATAGGTTCCTTTTTGCTTGGCTTCGCCCGATAAGAAAAACGGTTTCAGGTGTACCATGGCGGTACTCATTGCCTTGGCCGACATCAATACCTGTGGCACAAACACTTTGTTTTCCCTGAATTTAATTCCCACTTTCTCCATCCCCGGCATCAATCCGCTCGTCAGTATTTCCTGGGCACCCACACCAGCTTCAAGTAAGTTCCGGGCAATTTCGTCGGCTCCGTCCATTTCCTTCATTTGCGGGGGATAAGGAGCCATTTTATTAATTTTACCAAACTCAATACAATCTGATAATTTTTGTAATAATTCTTCTTTCATATCTGTATTATTTCTAAGTCGATTGCTCAATTTTTGTATCGGCTATTGTTTTCTCAATCCAAATGAAAAACCTCATCCATAGTGGCCCACCACTCCCCTGCTTGCCTGTTTTTTACGGGTTGCTGCATGGGTTCCATAATCGCCCACCACTCCTGTGTTTTTTTATCGGCTGCCATTTTTGCCATATCGGCATCAAAATCATCGCCAGTGTATTCGAGGTAGGCAAACAACTGCCCGTCTTTGTGAAAAATGGAATAATTTTGAATATTACATTCCTTAATTTTTTCGAGGATTTCGGGCCACACGGCAGCATGGTATTCCCGGTACTTTTCAAAATGCTCGGGTTTTACGCCAATTATCTGTCCGAACCGTTTCATTTCCTATAAAATTATAAATTCATAAATAGCTGGGGTATTGGAATATTTAGTCAATACGAGCCTTACTTTCGAGCTGGTTACTTTCGGAATTTCAATTATTTCTCCGTTGTTTACCGTAGTGCCCGTCCAAGCTGTCTTCCATTCATTTCCCTGAAGATATTGAATTTCGAATCCCTCAATAGCCTTTCCACTTTCAAAAATAATCGCCTTCGAGAATTCGACGGGGTTGCCCAAATCAATTTCCACCCAGGGTGTAGTGTCGTCTTCTGCAGGACTCCAGAAATGCCCCATCCAATCGCCATTATTGACAGATGAAGCATCGCGCCACCGCGGATTAGGATTGGTAGAGGCATTGACCGGCCTATTAAACGAACGTGATTCGGGTTGAATTTCGACGGGAGCTATGTCCATCGCATTGCCATCAACCGTCAGTTCAATAATTGTATTTATGGGTTGAAGGTTTTCTTTGGAGAATTGGATCAGGTAGCCGTCGTTTTGCTTTTCGCAGCTAATTTTACCTCCTTGTAACAGACGGCAACTTTTGATTTTCATCCCCAAATCCGGAAGATGAATTTGCGGCGAACCATCGTGCCATTTCAGTAGGTGCAAATAAATTTTGTTCCCTTTTCGTGTGCTCGCCCCCCAATCGGTTGGGATAAAGGGACCTCCCCGTGTGCCATAAATGGTATAACCGTATTCATTCAGCCATTTTCCCATTTCGCGTAAGCGTTCAGCCTGAAGTGGTTCTATGGTTCCGTCGGGTTTTGGCCCTACATTAAAAAGCAAATTGCCATCGCCGCCCGCCGAGCGAATCAATCCGTGCAAGCATTGTTCCAACGACTTTACCTCATCGTTGGGTTTCCAAGCCCATTGGCGCGCAATAGTCATGCAGGTTTCCCAGGGACGGTCAATTTGAAACCCACCCACCTTTTGTTCCGGTGTATCAAAGTCGCCAGGCGCTCCGGTGCGGTCGTTCACCAGTATTCCGGGCTGCACACTTTTTATACGGTCGATTACGCTTTGTCCTCGAATTGAGTCGAAACATTGAGGAACATCGTACCACATGACCAGTAAAGGCCCGTAATTTCGAATTATTTCTTCCGATTGGTTTTTCAAGTAGTCGGTGTAACGATCGATATTGGATACCTCCCGCTCGGTTTTGCCACCCGGACTTGTCAATGGAAAATCAGGATGACGCCAGTCGCAGGTGGAGTGATAAAAGCCCAGGGCAAGTCCCTGTTTTTTGCACGCTTCAGCCAGTTTTGCCATAATATCCTGTCCATAGGGCGTATTCATAATGTTATAATCGGTATACTTTGTATCCCAATTACAAAACCCATCGTGGTGTTTCGACGTAAAGACCAAGTACTTCATTCCGGCATCCTTTGCCAGCTTCACCCATTCATCCGGATTACAATTCACCGGGTTGAATTGTAAATACAAGCTATCGTATTCCGAAACAGGTACTTCCTTTCCGCGCGACCAGCCTATTTCTGTCCCTTTTAACGAAACCGGCCCCCAATGAACAAACATTCCAAAGCGGGCATCCTTCCACCATTCCAGCTTTTCCTCATTATCTTGAGGGAACAGGGGTTCTGCTAGCCTTTTTTCCGGCGAGCATGATAAAAATCCGACAAGCCCGATTATCAAAACCGGTAAAAAATGTGTTGCCTTCATTTTAACGCTTATTAAATTCGTTTACAGCATCAAACATAGCCACAATGTTTTCCGGCGGCACGTCGGGCAGAATGTTATGAACGGTATTGAATACGAAACCACCTCCCGACGAAAGAATTTCGAGGCGCTGCAATACCTGTTCTCTTATTTTGACGGGGGTGGCAACGTTCAGAACCCCGGCTGTTTCAATCCCTCCACCCCAAAAAACACAGTCGTTTCCGAATTCTTTTTTCAAGAATTCAGGTTCCATCCGATAGGCATTCGTTTGCACCGGATTAAAGATTTCAATTCCGGCATCAATCATATCAGGCATTAACAGCGAAATGGAACCACAGGAATGGATAAAAGTGTGCATACTGCTGTGCTGTTTCACATAGTCGCACAGTATTTTATGGCGGGGTTTAAAAAGTGTCCGGTAAGTATCGGCATCCATAAATGGGCCGGAGGTCATGCCCAAATCGTCGCCAAAACGGATGATGTCAACAATATCGCCCACCGCATTACATACTTTTTCCAATGTGGACAGATGTCGCTTTACCAGCTCGTCAAGCAAACGTTCCACATTGTCGTGGTCACACATCAAGTCCATCAAAAAATTATCCATCCGCCGGAGGAATGTTCCCCATTCAAACAAGTTACAACCGCAAACCACGAGTAACGCCTTATCGGTACTCGCGCGCAAACGCAAGGTCCGCTCGCGCAGCTGTTTCCAAAAGCCGTCTTCCCCCGCATGGTCCCAAGGACTGTGAACGTCGCGTGCCCACATTATCCGTCCCATTTCGGCGTCCAAATTATCGTAATTGTCCGGATAGCCATCCACATAGGGGAAGTAGGTCTGGTCGAAAAAAGTAGCTCCTACCGGCATCCGCGACAACATTGTTTTTCCATCGTTGTCGTACGTAACGTAAGAGCCATTTTCCAGTTTCACAGGGTTAAACCATTTGGGGTAAAAGGCAGGTGCCCCGTTAGCCAGAATGGTTGGTTTCCAGTCCGAAGGTTTTTCGTTGAATTCCCTGCCAATATCCAACACATCCACCCCAAACCTATCCAAAACAGTCATATCGGGCTGAGCCAGCTGCTGCACCACATCGTAAATTTGAACAGGCAAGTCGGGCCGCCCAATGTGTTTTACAAGATTACTGTAGGCAATTGCCGAAATGCCGGAACTGGGGGTTGCTGACATATCAACCGGAATCCGGTCAGGCGTTTGGTGATTGATTGCTGCCAGTACCCGTTCTCTCGAAGTCATAAATTTTTTATCAGTCATACTATCGCTATTTTTATTCTGAACCACTAATACCAATCATAAACGAAGCTACAATAAGGATAATCAGGGATAGTGCCATCAGCACATATACTTTAACCGATGCCCCTTTCCATTCTTTACGGATTAATCCCCAAACGGTGGCAAAAGCAATTGTAAGTGCCATTAGTATTCCCCACGAGGTGAAGGTGAATGGCCCCATTTTACTTTTTCCCATTCCGTAAAAAATAAACTGGCTAAACCATAGACTACCAGCCAGAATGCCAAATAAATAGTTGAAAGTTAGCGTCCGGCTGTTCTCTGCTTTTGTATAATTTCTTACCGATTTGTTTTTTACACCCAAAAAAAGACACCAAATAAGCGTAGTCAGGAAAGTACCGATCAGGAAAACAAGATAAACCGGCATCATGGAAAACAGGGGATCAACCCCGCTTTGTTCGCCAACTTTTGCGATGGGCATCCCCTCCTCAAAACCAAGTGCCATGGCCGAGCCGGTTACACCAACGAGCAACGCGGCCAGAATTCCTTTGGTGAGGTTGAACTCGCTGATGCTTTCTTTCTTCTTTTCACTCGACTGGCTTTTATCTTTCAAAATTCCCGCCCAAGCCGAAAAAACGATACCAAGTACAGCTACCAAAATACCGCCGATTAGCAGTTTTCCACCCGACGATTCAATCATTAGCTGCAAGCGCCCGTCGGTAATTGGAGGAATAATTGTACCGATTGCCAGCATCAAACCCAGCGACAGGGCATAGCCCAGCGAAAGGCCAAGATACCTGAGTGCCAAGCCAAAAGAGAGGTTCCCAACTCCGTAAACCATCCCCAAAAGAAATACCGCTACAATCGTTTCACCTCCGGTCTTATGAATAATGAAAATAAAATCAGGCGTAAAAATCAGACATGCTGTCAATGGAAAGATGAGATAGGCCCCAAAGCTGAAAATCAACCAGTAGGTTTCCCAATTCCAGCCTTTTATTTTCCCGAAAGGCACTGCAAAACTGCCGGAAGAAAAAGCCCCGATACCAATCAGCAACAGTCCAAACAAAATATTAAAGTTCATAAAAGCTTAGTTTATCGATTAGTTATGTGTTTTTATTGTTTCTGCTATCAGTTTATTTTTTCGGGGAAAGCCCAGATACACGCAGCTCCAAATTTCACCGTCTGGTGAAAGGTCTTTTTGTGTTGAATATTCAACCGCCCCCCGGATGAAATCACAGGAACAGGCTTGCTTGGAGTAAATTTAGAATTGAGAGCGACAAGCAATGTCAACAAGGCAGAACCATTCATAGTTAAAAGTTGATCGCAAAAAACTGAATAGGACTTGTTTGCCCCTCCAGGTATTTATTGGTTTTGCCTATAAAATTAGAGTAAATAAAACTGCCACTATTATATCAAGCCGATATTTTATTGCACAAATACGACATTCACATAGAAAGTTCACTTTTTCTGTAACTGCTCAGACATATTTACAAAAGATAAAAAGCCATTTTTATTCTTTAATTTAAACTTTTTAGAACATTAAAAACAAGGGAAGAAATTTACGAACCCAACACGTGAATAGTTATACAAATACGATATGCCTGCAATCTATATATTCATACATTTGTATCATATCTCAGAAAATGGAGTTAACACAAAATAGTATGAATACTGAAAAAATTGGTCAGTCCATCTTTTTTTACCTAAAAAACGTCTCATTTTTAAGATTTTCAGCAGATTCGGAGTACAATAATATTATTAGTCCGTTTACTCGTATCTACGTGGTGACGGAAGGAGAAGGACAGCTGATTTTAAAAAATGAAAAAATCGGGCTTACAGGCGGGTTCATGTACCTAATCCCCAGTTTCACTTCCTGTTCTTATCATTTCAACAAAAACCTCGCTCACTTCTATATTCACTTTAGTATGGAAATACCCTCCGGTTTAACCCCTTACCATCTTTATTCGGTTTCCAGTCAGGTACAAGCAACTGCGTTGGATACTACATTATTTCAGCGATGTATTGAGCTTAATCCAGGTTACGAATTGCCCCACCACAACCCCTTGGTTTATCAAAAAGAGCCGTGGATAAACCGTAGTCTGAACTATAACTCCATGAGCCATTTCCTGGAAACCGAGGGAATTATGAAGCTCTTGTTTTCCCGCTTTGTCGGTCGTGAATTGACCAACGATATGGGGAAATTGTCAAGCCACAACATACAGTCAATTTTAAAGTATATACAGGAAAATATGGAACAAGAGATTGAAGTAAACCGACTCGCAGAAATGACCTGCATTTCGAAAGATCATTTTACACGTGTATTCAAATCAGTTACCGGCGTACCACCCAGCGAATTCATTATTCTTAAAAGGATAGAAAAAGCCAAATTACTATTACTGACTACAGACAACTCTCTTGGTGAAATCTGTTCACAAACAGGCTTTAACACAACGGCCTATTTTTGCCGCTTATTCAAAAAGTACACTAACCTCACTCCCGTCGGGTACAGAAAACACAGAGGCTAACGAAGCATTCCGATTGGACTAATAGGCTGAAAGGGAATGGACACAACCAGCGCAAATTAATAGCATCTTGACTAAAAAACAAAAATGAAATTACAGTTATATTTAGTAGCACTTTTAGTGTTCTTTATCGCTTGTGATAAAACAACAAATGAACCAATAACTCCTGAAGAATTTTTATTGGTTGGTAAGTGAACAATTTGAAACTCGCATAACGGGTTATAAAAACTCATCCATAACAATTCATTTTACCAAAGAAACCGAAAACTCATCCTTTCCCTTTTTATTAAAGAGCCAGGTTGAAGCCAAAGTCATCTCGCTAGGCGGCATGGACTGGGGTGTTTACGGTGTGGGAAAAGGTTTTTCCAATGCACTAAACATGGATTACAAAAACAGCCACATTCTGCTAACAGGCTACAATTACGATCAGTTGTATAAATATGCCGAGTTGCTGGAACAACGCTTGTTGCAGAATCCACGGGTGAACAACACCGAAATTAACAGTTCCAACTCGTGGGGCTCCACTACCCGCTACGAATACAAACTGCAGGTGGATAAAGATTTACTGGCACTGCAAAACCTCGATTATTAACACTATACCAATTCGCTTTTCACCCAGCTGTATTCGCGCAACCTCTCTCCGTTTTATAACGAAACCGAACTTCAGCCGGTAGTTTTACAATCGGACCAAAGTAACACATACAACAAGTGGGATTTTTACAATATTCCGGTAAAAACATCAGCCGGACAAAAGAAACTTTCACAGCAAAACGATGTATGTTTTTTGCTGTCCTATGTCCTTCGTGGTGGATAGCATACAGGTATATCGTCATAATCTCCTGGTCTGTAAATTCCGGTTCATTATTGCCCGTGAACCTTTCGCAATAAAATTGAAGTTCTTCAAACTTGTCACACACATAAAAGTAAATTCTTATTAACTTGTCGTCTTTATCCTTGGAAATCATATCTAATTGTCAATTCGTAACTGACTGTAAGATACTGGTTTTCAAGGAATT
>JBKEAN010000254.1:0-2680 GCA_047972415.1 Mangrovibacterium sp. | reverse complement strand
GTGTGTGTTACCGGTTTGGTAGTTGTTGATACTTCGCAGGAATTTACGGTAATGGGACAGTTTATCCTGCTGCTTTTAATTCAGACAGGCGGTTTGGGGATTATGACTTTTACCGGATTTTTTAGCTATATTTTTACCGGATCGGCCTCGTTAAAAGATAGGATGTTGTTGCGCGAAGTTATTTCGTCCGAGTCGATGGGAAACCTGTTCAGGGCAATTGTACAGATTATGGCTGTTACCTTTTTTATTGAGTTACTTGGTGCGGTGGCTATTGGGCTTAGTTTGAAGTCAGGCTTCGAAGACCCCTTCTTTTTTTCTGCTTTTCATGCAGTTTCTGCCTTTTGCAATGCAGGTTTTTCTACCATTGGCGATGGAATGGCTAACCAGTTACTCGACCGGAATTATCCTTTCCAGCTCACCATTTCAATACTTATTATTTTGGGAGGAATTGGTTTCCCGGTATTGCTGGGGCTGCTTCGCTATTTCCGTGGCCGGATGCCATGGACGAAACTTTTCGATCCCCGGAAGTCGTTTAAATGGAGGCTTTTTATGAACCAATCGGGGGTGCGGGTGGTGTTGGTTTGCACGACAGTTTTACTTATTGCAGGCACCTTTTTCTATTTTATATTCGAACAGCATGGCAGTTTATCGGGGCAGCCGCTCACAAAGCAGCTCATGGATTCGTTTTTTGGTAGCGTGAGCGCTCGTACCGCAGGTTTCAATGTAACCGATATTACCCGATGGTCAAACCCAACCATTTTTTTGATGATTGCCCTGATGTGGGTTGGAGCTTCGCCCGGCTCAACGGGGGGTGGAATTAAAACGACCACCTTTGCTATTGCCCTGAAAGCAGTTTGGGATTTTGTTCGTGGTCGTCAGCAAGTCGAGCTTTATCAGCGCGAATTGGGAAGCGAAACGATTATACGAGTCGCTGTGGTAATTGTGTTGTCGCTTGCCGTAATCTTTTGTTGCTTCGTTGTTTTGTTGCTTACCGATCCGCTTCTGGATCCGGTTTACTTGTTGTTCGAGTGTTTTTCGGCTTTTGGCACCGTGGGATTGAGTATTGTGAATACTGCAACACTTTCCGAAGCCGGTAAAATAACCATTATGGTATTGATGTTTTTGGGGCGACTGGGGCCGGTGACAGTGCTGGCCGGGTTAATGATTGACAGTCGCATCAGGTATTTTCGTTATCCCCGGCACGATTACAGTATCAACTAAGCGTGCCTGCACAGAATGAAGTTTAGTAGTAAAAATAATCCTTATTGAAACGGGCATGTTGCTTTGGGAATACGCAGCAGCAAAGGAACCTCGCGGTAATGTCACCGTTCAGTCAGGCAATTAAAAAATCAAATTAACGAACGATGAAATTTATTATTATCGGATTGGGATATTTTGGGGCGAAACTGGCCTCGTTACTCACCAGCCAGGGGCACGAAGTGATTGGTATCGATAATTGTCCGGAACGTGTTGATGCATTGAAAGACCAGGTAAGTATTGTTTTGGAAATGAACACGACCACCGAAGCAGCCGTCCGGTCACTGCCTTTGGATGATGTAGATGCCGTTGTTGTGGCCATTGGCGAAGATGTTGCTTCGTCAATTCTAACGCTGGCTATACTGAATAACCTCCATGTCCCGCGTATAATTGGCCGGGCTATCAGCCCGATTCATCAGGACATACTTGTTCAGATGGGCGTTAAAGAAATTGTGCATCCCGAAGAAGAAACAGCTAGTTCGGTTTGTTCCATTCTTCAATTAAACAATGCAGTAAAAGTAACCGAAATTGACAGGGAACATCTGGTGGCCGAACTGTTGATACCGGAAAAATACATTGGCCACAACCTTGATAGCATCGGGGTGGAAGAGCGCTTCGGATTAAAATTGATTGGCGTTCGTGTGGTATCGAAGTCTGATAACCAGAAATTTACGCGCAATCGGGATTCCTTGGTCGATTTTAACTTTAACCCCGAACTTCCGTTGACTGAAGGAGATAGCCTGTTGGTCGCAGGTAAATTAAAAAGGATAAAAGAATTCTTGGGCGACTGACCCTTATTGCAGAAAATAAAAAAGCGCCTAAATCGGTTGATTTAAGCGCTTTTGAGTCTTTTTGACTCTCGTTTTGGTGACTCAGCTGGGATTCGAACCCAGGACCCCATCCTTAAAAGGGATGTGCTCTACCAGCTGAGCTACTGAGTCATCCTTGGTATGTGTTGCCCTTTTGTTTAAAGGCGCTGCAAAGGTAAAAACTGATTTTATTTTTGCAAATCCTGAAACTCGTTTTTTCAAAAAAAGAGATCGTTCAGATATTAGAAAAACCTTGTGAACAGTACCTTCTATACTGATTATAAAAAAATTATAGCACAAACGCCGTTGTTCCCAAAAATCGTCTGCAAAAAATTCTTCGCCATTTTAAAATGCTAAACTACATTTGCAGGTAAATCAAAAGCTGGATTCGGTGTTCATCTGCCAGAAGAGAATTACCAACTATCGGCTGAAAGCATGAGAGACCCACACGATATGAAAAACTAAGTTGTCCTCATCACCGGAGCTTCGTCCGGAATCGGAATAGCACTGGCTTTCGACTTTGCATCGAAAGGTGCCAGACTGGTATTGGCGGCCCGCCGTGCCGAATTACTGGAGGAAGTAAAATGCCAATTAGCCCCGGTCGAGGTGTTATG
>JBKEAN010000253.1:0-11550 GCA_047972415.1 Mangrovibacterium sp. | reverse complement strand
CCATGCGACATTTCGTGGCCAATAACCACACCAATGGCACCGTAGTTAATGGCATCGTCGGCATCAACATAAAAGAACGGAGGTTGAAGGATGGCAGCGGGAAATACAATTTCGTTCGCTGTCGGGTTGTAATAAGCATTTACCGTTTGCGGCGACATTAACCACTCGGTTTTGTCAACTGGTTTGTTTATTTTTCCAATCATGTCTTCGAAATAAAACTGACCGGCTTTTTGACAGTTCTCGAAATACGAATCAGCCGAAATCGTTAGTGCCGAATAATCTTTCCATTTGTCGGGATAGCCAATTTTTACGGTGATTGCATCCAATTTGTCAATGGCTTTTGTTTTGGTCGAATCGCCCATCCAGCTTAAGTTTTCAATGCGGACAGCCAGCGCTTTGCGAAGGTTTTCAACCAATTTCAACATACGTTCTTTGGCTTCGGGCGGAAAGTATTTGTGTACGTACAGTTCGCCTACAGCTTCGCCCAAGGCTCCGTTTACCATGCCCTGCACGCGTTTCCAGCGCGGGCGTTGGGCCAGGCTACCACTCAGCGTTTTTCCGTAAAAGCCGAAGCTCAAGTCGGATACGCTTTGAGGCAATACGCTGGCTAAATCAGCAATGGTGTGGTATTTCAGATAGGCTTTCCAGTCGTCGAGCGGTTTTTCGTTCAGCATTTTTGCCATGCTTTGGAAAAATACCGGTTGGCAAACAATAAAATCGCCGGGGTTTTCGGCGCCAATCGTTTTAAAATAGGCGGTCCAGTTGTATGGCCGAGCTTGTGCCGACAGCTGCTCCAGGTTCATTTTGTTGTACATTTTGTACGGATCGCGCTGGTCGAGCATACTCATTGAGAACCCGGCCATTTGCTTTTCCATGGCGTAAATGGTTTCGGCTTGCTGTTTGGCCAGGGTCGAATCTTCGCCCAGTTGGCCCAGCATATCAGCAATAAACTGCCGGTATTTACGTTGAATTTCCAGTGTCCGGTCGTCGGTATTCAGGTAATAATCGCGATCTGGTAAGCCAAGGCCACTTTGGTACATGTAAGCAACTTTCATGGCCGAGTTTTTCTGGTCGGCATCAGCATAAATACCGAATAACGGGTTCATGCCTAGTGGCTGCCATTCGGCCAGCAGTTGTTGCAGTTCTTCGCTACTTTTCAGTGCATCAATTTGAGCCATTAGCGGTTCAACCGGCTTCAAACCGGCAGCTTCTATTGCCACGGTGTCCATGCCACTTTTGTAGTAATCGGCTATTTTTTGCTCAACGCTTCCATTTTCAAAGGTTCCTGTACTGATTTCGGTAAACAAATCCTTGATTTGCTTTTCCGATTCATCGCCTAATTTGTCGAAACTGCCATAACGGCTTTTTTCGTCGGGTAGGGGGTTGCGCAGTTTCCA
The DNA here is from genome assembly GCA_047972415.1 of Mangrovibacterium sp. Lineage (GTDB taxonomy): Bacteria > Bacteroidota > Bacteroidia > Bacteroidales > Prolixibacteraceae > Mangrovibacterium. The sequence goes on along the minus strand of JBKEAN010000253.1, from coordinate 10,153 downwards.
GCCGCCGTTGGCATACTGGTCAAAGTCGGCACCGGGGGCAACGGTGGTATCCATATCGGCAACATCCAAGCCGTTGTCTGTGGTTTGTTTGGGTGACTGGTTACACGCAACCAGCGCTACCGCTACGATGCTCAATGCAAATGATTTCAAATAATTCATTATAAAAGGCAATTAAGTTTTGTCATTTAAGTCTGTACCTGTGGCATTTTATTACAGTTTTTATACCTGAAAGTTTGAAAATTTAATGCGTATCAGAATCCAAACCTGCTTTACTAACCAATCTAGTATCAAATTGGCTTGTACCCGATTTTATTCTCCTTTCTGTAGGTGGATTTTTTTATCTTTGCGCCATCAATAAAAAAACAGATTCATGCAAGAGAAAATTTTGATTCTTGATTTTGGTTCCCAGTACACACAGCTTATCGGACGGCGTGTGCGCGAACTGAATATTTATTGTGAAATCCATCCTTTTAACCACTTTCCGGCAATTGACGGGACAGTGAAAGGTGTTATCCTGAGTGGTAGCCCGTTCTCTGTTCGCGATGCGAATGCCCCTTGCCCCGATTTGACGGCCATTAAAGGGAAAATACCCTTGCTGGGTATTTGCTATGGTGCACAATATCTGGCTCATTTTTACGGTGGCGAAGTGTTGCCGTCAAACTCGCGCGAGTATGGCCGTGCAAACCTGGGATATGTCGATCAGGAAAACGAATTGTTCAAGCATGTTAGTTTGAATACGCAGGTGTGGATGTCGCATGGCGATACCATTGAGCGCATTCCCGCAAATTACAAGGTAATTGCATCAACCGGCGATGTCGAAAATGCGGCGTATAAAATTGAAGGTGAAAAAACCTGGGCCATTCAGTTTCACCCCGAAGTATACCACACAACCGAAGGTACCCAACTGCTGAAAAACTTTGCAATTGATATTTGCGGTTGCAAACAGGATTGGACACCAGCTTCGTTTATTGAAACCACGGTTGCACAACTGAAAGCAAAATTGGGTAACGACAAAGTGGTACTTGGCCTTTCGGGTGGCGTTGACTCGACGGTTGCCGGTGTGTTGCTGAATAAAGCAATTGGCGAAAACCTGACCTGTATTTTTGTTGATAACGGACTGCTGCGCAAAAACGAGTTCGAAAACGTACTCGATTCGTATAAACACATGGGCTTGAACGTGATTGGTGTTGATGCCCGTCAAAAATTCTGGAACGACCTGGCCGGTGTGACCGACCCGGAACAGAAACGCAAAATTATTGGCCGCGACTTCATTGAAGTTTTCGACGAAGAAGCGCACAAATTGAAGGATGTAAAATGGTTAGGACAAGGGACCATTTACCCCGATGTGATTGAGTCGGTATCGGTAAACGGCCCATCGGCAACCATTAAATCGCATCACAACGTAGGTGGTTTGCCCGAAAAAATGAAGCTGAAAGTGGTTGAGCCGCTAAACCTGCTGTTTAAAGACGAAGTTCGTCGTGTGGGAAAAGCCTTAGGCATTAAAGACGAGTTGCTTGGCCGTCATCCTTTCCCCGGGCCAGGTTTGGGTATCCGTATCTTGAGCGATGTTACCCCAGAGAAAGTACGCATTTTGCAGGAAGCCGATCATATTTTTATCAACGGATTGAAAGAGTGGAATTTGTATAATAGTGTGTGGCAAGCCGGCGTCATGTTGCTGCCGGTTCAATCGGTTGGTGTAATGGGCGACGAACGTACTTACGAAAACGTGGTGGCGTTGCGTGCCGTGATGTCAACCGATGGGATGACTGCCGACTGGGTGCACCTGCCATACGAGTTTCTGGCAAAAATGTCGAACGAAATCATAAATAAAGTACGCGGAATCAACCGTGTAGTTTACGATATTAGCTCGAAACCACCCGCCACCATTGAGTGGGAATAACCGTGCCGAAGACGAAATAAAAACAGGCTGTTCAACGAAAAGTAGAACAGCCTGTTTTTTATCAACTTGAGTAGGCTAAATCAGCCTTTCCCAATCGATTTCAGGTTGAAGCCAATCGCCAGCAGTTGTTCGCGGTTCAGTATGTTGCGCCCGTCAAAAACAAAAGCGGGCTTTTTCATGCTGTTGTAAACGGCTTGCCAGTCGTAGTTTTTAAACTCTTCCCACTCGGTCAGTACCGCAATAGCGTGGGCATTGTCCATTGCCATGTACGGTTCCGGATGAACTTTTACCAACGAGCGGATGAGCTCGGCACTGAGAAATTCCGGCTCGCTATTCTGTTTATAGTTAGGTGATGTTCCGGCTGGTTGAGGGCGGCGGTGTGCTTGCAGATATTCCAAATCGGCATAAACCTGCTCGGCCGAAACTTTGGGGTCGTACACATGAATTTCGGCGCGGTCCTGTAACAGCTCGTCGGCCACATAAATAGCTGCGCTCTCGCGGGTATCGTTGGTGTCCTTCTTAAAAGCCCAACCCAAAAACGCAATTTTTTTGCCCGATACGGTATTGAACAGACTATTAATAATACTATTGGCAAAGCGGTGTTTCTGGTAGTCGTTCAGCAATACCACCTGTTCCCAATAGTTGGCTACTTCGGGCAGGTTGAAATGGTGACAAAGATAAACCAGGTTCAGAATGTCTTTTTGAAAGCACGAGCCGCCAAAGCCAACCGACGATTTCATGAATTTGGGGCCAATGCGGCTGTCCATGCCAATGGCTCGGGCCACTTCGTCAACATCGGCACCGGTTTGCTCGCACAAGGCAGAAATGGCGTTGATGCTCGAAATGCGCTGGGCCAGGAAGGCATTGGCTGTTAACTTGGATAGCTCGGACGACCACAGGCGGGTGGTGATAATTTTTTCGCGCGGAATCCAATTCGCATAAACATCAACCAACGCCTGAATAGCCCGTTGCCCGTCTTGGTCTTCATCGCCGCCAATCAGCACCCGGTCCGATTTGTATAAATCCTGAATCGCTGTCCCTTCAGCTAAAAACTCAGGATTGGAAAGTACCTTGAATGTGAGTCCTTTGCTTTCCGATTCCAGAATGGTTTTAATCGATTCGGCCGTGCGGACAGGGAGTGTCGATTTTTCGACAATAATTTTATCACCTTCCGAAACGGCTGCAATTTGACGGGCGCATAATTCAACAAATTTCAGGTCGGCAGCCATTCCTTTGCCAATACCAAAAGTTTTGGTGGGTGTGTTTACGGCCATAAAAATCATTTGAGCTTCGCGAATGGCATCGTCAACCTTGGTCGAAAAAAACAGGTTGCGCCCACGGGCCGAGGCAATAACCTGATCGAGCCCCGGCTCGTAAACCGGCAACTTGTTTAAATCAGGGTCATTCCAGGCTGCAATGCGTTTCTCGTTCATATCGACAACAGTTACCTGGATGTGCGGACATTGCTGGGCAATGACAGCCATTGTTGGGCCACCAACGTAACCTGCACCAATGCAGGCGATTTTTGTGATTTTTGTAGGTATCATTTTTTTTTTGATTTTCGCGAACCGTTACAAGGTGAATGCGAATTAACGAGTTTTTATGGAGCCGGGCAAATAGATTTGGGATTGAATTATTGAGAAGGCGGATTGTTGTACCTCTTTTTGCTTTATCTCGGAGAATAAACCATGCCGAATAATCAATACCGGGGGTTTGAGCATTATGTATTCATGAAAACGATTTCAACGTTTCAACAACCTCAACGATGGAGTAAATAACGCCAATAGCAGCGTAAAACAGGTTGAAACAAACATGCTGCAGCGAACACAAACACGGGTGAAGACAATTTTCGGCAACATGTGAGTTCCATCAGACAATTAAAGACCAAATTATTTACGTGTGAAATAGCGTCAGTTTCGTTTCTTGAGGGACAAAAACATTGTGTCATCTTCAATTTTAAGCCGGTTTCCCCGGATTAATTAATCCACGGGAAAGGGTAAAAAGAACAAAATCATTACCTTTGCGCCCTCAATTGTTGACGAAAATTACACAAAATGATAACCGTATCAAATTTAGCGATTCAATTTAGTAAGAAACCCCTGTTTGCCGATGTTAACCTGAAGTTTACAGCCGGTAACTGTTACGGGGTAATTGGGGCAAACGGGGCCGGGAAATCGACCTTTCTGCGCTTGATTTCAGGAGAATTGGAGCCTACCCGTGGCTCAATCCTGATGGGGCCGGGCGAGCGCCTGTCTGTATTGAAACAGGACCACCATGCGTTTGACCAATTTCCGGTTTTGGACGCGGTTTTAATGGGGCATAAAGAACTGTGGCAGGTAATGAAAGAGAAAGATGCTTTGTATGGCAAAGCCGAATTTACAGAAGAGGACGGTTTATTGGCTGCCAAATTGGAAGACGAATTTGCCCAAATGGATGGCTGGAACGCCGAAAGCGATGCGGCCATGTTGTTGAGCGGCTTGGGGGTGAAAGAAGAATTCCATTATACCCTGATGGGCGACTTGGACGCCAAAGCAAAAGTGCGCGTGTTGCTGGCACAGGCACTGTTTGGAAACCCCGATAACCTGCTACTTGATGAGCCCACCAACGACCTTGACCTGGAAACCGTGCTTTGGTTGGAAAACTACCTGAGCAACTCTCAGAACACAGTGATTGTGGTTTCGCACGACCGCCATTTTCTGGATAACGTTTGTACCGATGTGGTGGACATCGACTTTGGTAAAATCCGCGCTTTTTCCGGCAACTATACCTTCTGGTACGAATCGAGCCAGCTAGCCTTGCGCCAGCAGGCTGCCCAAAATAAAAAGGCCGAAGAAAAACGCAAAGAATTGATGGAATTCATCAGCCGTTTTAGCGCCAACGTGGCCAAAAGTAAACAAACAACCAGCCGCAAAAAAATGCTGGACAAGTTGAATATTGAGGAAATTGAACCCTCGACCCGCCGTTACCCCGGAATTATTTTTCAACCCGAACGCCAGGCAGGCGATCGTATTCTACGGGTTGAAGGGCTGACTTATGAAGTGGATGGCGAAGTGCTTTTCAAGGATGCGACTTTCACCATCGAAAAAGATGAAAAGGTGGTTTTTCTCGGAAAAGACAACCGCGTAATGACCGCTTTCTTCAAAATTATTATGGGCGAGCTGGAACCAACTGCCGGAGTTTTCGAGTGGGGGGTGACCATCAAAAAAGCATTTTTGCCGATGGACAACACTGAGTATTTTCAGAAAAACGAAACACTTTACGAATGGCTCGGCAAATACTCGTCGGACACCAGCGAAGCCTTTTTGCGTGGCTACCTGGGCAAAATGTTGTTCTCGGGCGACGATTTGCAGAAAAATGTTAAAGTGCTTTCGGGAGGCGAAAAAATGCGCTGCATGATTTCGCGCATGATGCTCGAACATCCTAACCTGGTTGTTTTGGATCACCCAACCAACCACCTCGATATGGAATCTATCCAATCGTTCAACAACAACATGAAAGTGTACCCCGGGCAAATTCTGATGGCCTCGCACGACCACGAGTTTATTGAGTCGGTTTGCAGCCGGGTTATCGACCTGACCCCTGATGGTGTGATAGACAAGTATATGGACTTTGAAGACTACCTGACTGACGATAAAATAAAAGCCAACCGCCACGCGAAATACGGAATCTGATTATCGAAAAATGACAGATAAATAAGGGAGTTCAGCAATGGGCTCCCTTTTGTTTTGCGGGTTGAACAAAAGGTGAAGGGATTGAAGGTTGATAGGAAAGGGTTAGGAAACTTCACACCTTACACTCTCATATCTCACATCTCACAACTAGCCTGCTACATCAATAGCAACCGATTTAAACAGGCACCACACGGAAGCACCAACTTCGATATCCATGCGGCGTAGCGATTCGGCCGTAACTTCGACTACCAGCGGGAAGCCAACATTGACCAGGCAAAGCCGGGTGTTTTCCCGTACAATAATATCGAGGATAATACCATCGAGCTGGTTTTGAATAGTAACATAAGGCAGCCGTTTGGACGAAAGGGCAATGTCGTCGCTGGCAATAAATAGTTTTAGTTCGTCTCCCTTTTTGTAAACCCGCTGGCTTTTTTCAACCAGCACTTTAATCCAGTTGTGGCTTTCGCCAAAGCACACGTGTGTAATGCCTGTTTCTTCGTCGGCACGAACTACGCGCATACTTAGCGCGTTTAGTAAGCTGTGTTTCCCAAAAAAGCTTTGCAGTTGCGGTTGACGCAGTAACTGGTGATAATCGTCGTGTCCGATTACCCGGCCGGTTTGCATCAGGCAGATACGGTTACTGAGTTTTAGAAGGTCGGTAATGTCGTGGCTAACCACCATAATAGGGATACTTATAGTTTGGTGAACCTTTAGTAAAAAGGGAAGAATCTGTTGGCGCAGGTTACTATCGAGTGCCGAAAAAGGCTCGTCGAGCAGTAAAAGTTCGGGCGAGGAGAGGAGGGCGCGGCCCAAGGCGGTACGTTGGCGTTCGCCTCCCGAAATTTTGGATGGTTTGCTCGTGAGGATGTGGCGGAGGTTTAGCAGGTCAACCACTTTGTTGAAATAGCCGTCTGGGCAGTTGCCCTTCATCCCATAGCGCAGGTTTTTATCAACTGTAAGATGGGGAAATAGGCGTCCTTCCTGGAAAACGTAACCGATACGCCGCTGTTCTACTGGAATATTTATTTTTTCGGAACGGTTGAAAACTGTTTTTCCGTTAATGCTGATGTATCCTTCGCAGGGGGTGGCCAATCCGCAAATGGCATTGAGCAACGACGTTTTTCCAGAGCCACTGGGACCGAAAATACCGGTAATCCCATTGTTAAAGGTTTCATTAACGAGTACGTCAAAGCTGTCGCGTTTCAATTTAATATTAATCTGAATCATCGGCGTTTCATTTTTTTAATGTATAACTCAGACAAAATCATGGCCGCAAACGAAATAAGTACCGAAATAAACACCAATCGGAAAGTTTGGCTTTCCTTACCAGGAACCTGCATGTACGCAAATACGGCCAAGGGTAGTGTCTGCGTTTTACCGGCAATGTTTCCGGCAAAGGTAATGGTGGCGCCAAACTCGCCCAGCGAGCGGGCAAAGGCAAGAATGGTTCCCGAAATAATTCCCGGAGCTGCCAGCGGTATGGTAATACGAAAAAAGGTTTTCAGCCGGCCAGCTCCCAAAATACGCGAAGCATCTTCAAGCCCGGGATCAACCATTTCGATGGCTGTGCGAATGGAACGAACGATGAGCGGGAACGAAACAACAATGGATGCGATAACAGCAGCCTCGAAGGTGAAAGCCAGCCTCAACCCGAAAGCGGCGTAAAGCCATTTGCCAATAAAACCGTGCGCCCCAAAAATAAGCAGTAGTAGGTAACCGGTTGTTACCGGCGGCATTACGAGTGGCAGGTGAATAATGCTTTCGATAATTGATTTACCGAAAAACTGCTTGCGTGCCAGCCAGTAACCCAAGGCAAGGGCTAGTGGGAGCGACAGCAGCGACGACCAAATGGCAACACCTGCTGATAGCTTAATTGCCTGAAACTCGGAGGTTGTAAAATGAAAAAACTCGCTCATTCTTCTGGGTTTTATTGTTAGGTTGAAATTGAATGCTAATGTATAAGTGACCAATCAGACGGTAACATTACTTTTAACAGTTTACTTCGTGGGTTTTTCCAATTTTGCGTTTCCTTCTGACAAGAGAAAGGTCTAATAAAGTAAAAACAAACGATATAGAAATGCTTTCCTACTCAAATTGTACGGCCAATACTATTTCCTAAATCCATACTTTTCCCATATCGATGCAGTTTTGCCGGATTTGATGTAATCGTAGAACGCTTTGCCTGCTTCGCTTTTGTTAAGCAGGCATGCAACGTAAACAATGGGTTTGTGCGACTGTCCGGGGAAGGTTCCCACTATTTTTACTTTTTCCGATTCTTCGGCGTCGGTGCGGTAAACAATGCCGAGGGGTGCTTCGCCCATTTCAACAACCATTAGTGCCGAACGAACATCTTTTGCGGGCAAAAACTGAGGGCTTAATTTGTTGTGCCAGCCATAATAATTAAGTGCTTGCTGGGCATATTTGCCAGCCGGAACGTGTTCGGGGTCTCCAACCGACAAGTACCCACCTTGTAACAGGGCGCCAATATCGAGGAGGCTGTCAACGGTCAGCATTTCTATGGTGCTTTCTTTCGGAGCAATCAGTACCAAATCGTTCAGTGTAATCGTTGCTTTGCCCGAGGCAACAACCAAACCAAGGCTATCAACATAGTCGGCCCAGGCTTTACTGGCCGAGATAAACAGGTCGGCCGCCCCGGCTTGCTCAATCTGGCGGGCCAGTGTTCCGCTCGAAGCAAGGTTGGTACGAACCTTCACCTTGTTTTCAATGTTGAATGAGTCAATCAGCTCATTTAACACGTTGGTGAGGCTTGCTGCTGCAAAAACCATAATTTCATCCGGCTCTGCTTTTTTTGTGGTGCCTGTGCAGGCGGACATCAAAACAATCGCCGCAACCAGGGCGAAGGTGCTTAGTTTTTTGAATAGTGTATTCATAAGGTGGATCATTTTCAGTTATAAGTTTCAAATTTTGCCGTTCCTTTTCGGCAGGCGTCAAATTGTTGTCTTCTAATTTAATTTCTTTTATCTATTTGTCTATTGTTTGATTTCTTTTTCCTTAATTACAATCTCATCTGTAAGGACATACCAATCAGATCGCCTAGACTGCTGCTGGCGCTTCCTTGTTGGTTCAGGTAGTGCAGGGCTATCTTCAGTTTATCTTTGTTCAAATGCCAATTGATTCCCACATCAAAGGTTTCGTCGTTCCCGATGTAGTTGAAAAGGGCTTTGTCGCCATCACCTTCGTAGTAGTCGTAAGTAAGCGTGGGCTCTACCAACGTTGTTTTAAATCTGAAGTTGTATCCGCAACGCACAAACCATTCCGTGCCGTCGAAACCGGCAGACCCACCCAGTTCGCGCTTCATTTTGTAGTATTCACCTTCCAGCTTAAAGCCTCCGAGCGATGCCATTAAATCGGCTCCATAGGCTTTGGAGCAGTCGAATACCGTTCCGGTGTCAACGGAGCCTTGTCTGGCACCACCAAAGCCAATGCTTAGGCCATTCCGTTTGTTCCAGTGGTTTCCGCAGAGCATATAGTTGTAAGTTGCTTGCTCCGGATCGCCAATCGAGAGTATCAATCGACCGGTTAAAAGTGGATTGAAGTGCTGTTTGCCGGCATAGGCAGCCGGCGAGTAAGCGCCAATCCGGTAACTCAGGCCAAAGCCATTCCAGTTTTTTAACCCACCAAATCCAAGACCACTTTCGATTCCGTTTATTTTTCCGGTCAGGAAATTACGTAGAAAGCCGTCGGCAGCTGTTTTGTCAAAGGATGAAACGGTCCACGAACTGGTATTAAAATCGCGCGAAATAGCAGCCCAGTAGTAACCGGCATGCAAATGCACCAGATCGTTTTTCGACAGTTTGGCCGTCAGGTAGGCTTTCCACACCTCCAAGCCTTTGTACGATCCTTTGATGGCCGCGTAATTGTCTTCACCCAAACGGTCAAGGCTCAACTCAAACTCATAGCTCAGCCATTTGTAGGGCGAGCCTTTTGCTCCAAAACGCAAACGACGGAAGGAGGCATTGAAGCGATTGGCATACTCTTCGTCGTTTCTGACCTCGTGCATGGAGTAAGTCACCCAGCTTTGTACGCCTACAAGCGGTGTAAACGCTTTGTCCTTCTGAAATTCCCCCAGGCTAAACGAGTGGCCTTTCTCTTTCGGAACCTGTCCGGCGCCCGGGGCTACCAATCCGACTAAGAACAGACTGGCCAGGAATTGTTTTTTTATTGTTTTTTTCATTGTAAACACTTTCGAATATTCTTAACCGATATAAAAGAGATGAATAACGTATTCGAAAAAAAATAGTCAACAAGTTGGGCGTTTTTCTACTGCCGCTTGACCAGAACTTTAAAACACACAGAGCCCAACGAGTCGTCTATTTTTGCTCCTGACTTCCGCGTTTTTAATATGATTAATAGTTAAGTTTCTTATAACCAATACTTAATGGATTGGCATGAGTCGTTTTGGGTGTCCCAATGATGAATTTGGGTACTTTTAGTCCATGTATGTCAGGAAAAAGAGGAACAAAAGTGGCGTTATCAGTGTGCAGGTCATTGATAAAAGCAGTGGGTCTTACCGGGTTATTCAAACGATTGGGAGTTCTTCGGATCCACAACAGGTTGATGT